>JAPLQZ010000105.1 GCA_026399415.1 Rhodocyclales bacterium
GCCTGGCTACTCGACCGTATATTGGAACAGCCCGGTGAGCCTTCCGCCTTCCTTCGGCCGTCCGGCGACCAGCATTGACCCGTGGGCGGGGCGAAATTCGCCGTCGACCGCGCCGTTGCTGCCAGCCAGCGGCACCGCGCCGCTGCCGTTCATGACGACTATTTCCTCGAAGGCCTCGGCCTGTATGCGGAAACGATAAGGCTGGCCGGCGCGCAGGCGCTGCGACAGGGGAATCGACTGAACCCTGAGCCCGCGATGGTTCTGCTCGAACACGGTCACCAGTCCCGCGTAGCCCGGCTCGGCGATGGCCGCGCTGATGGCGTTGCCCCTGACGCCGGCGCGAAACAGGCCGGGATCGACGTTCGGCTGGGTCTCGAACTGGCCTTTTGTCAGACTCAGGCCCATGACCTGGCGCCACTTCGGGTCGACCGGCCAGTGGGTGAACTTGAGTTCCTCCGACTGGCCGAGGAAATACACCGTATCGAGGAGTTTGTTATAGCGGTCCTGAAACACATAGCCGGCGCCCCAGGTCGGGTCGATCACCTGCCACTTGCCATCGAGCATGATCAGATTCCAGGCATGGTTGGTGGTGTTGAAAACTGTATATTCCGGCACGCCGTAGGCCTTGGCATAGCCCTCGACGATGATTACTTCAAGCCCGGCGGAACGCGCCAGCGCCGAGAACACGGCGGCAAAGCCGTCGCATACCGTGGCCCTGCGCTGCAGCACGCCTTCCGCCGTCACCTTGGTGTCGCGGACTTCGCCTTTCAGGTAGGCGTCGACGTCGTAGCTGATGCGGTCGCCAATCCAGATGAAGATCGACCAGGCCTTGTCGGCGGGTGAATATGAACTCGGGGCCAGATAGGCGGCGAGACCGGCAATCGACTGTTCCGCGGCGGGCGGCGCCGCCAGTGCATGACGGCTGACTTCCGCCCGACCATCGGCGGCATGAGCTGGGCCGAACACCAAAGCCGTCGCGGCGATCAGAACGCGCAGCAGTCGAATCGTTGACATGGAATGACTCCTCTCCAAGGTTGGCCGGTATTGACTCTCACACGGATTCTAGTCCCGGCGGAGCTTCGCCGTTCCTGTTTGCGGCCAACTTACTTCGGCGGGCTGGCATCGGGAAATGTGCCGACCAGCAGGGCGGCGGCCCGGCGCAGTGTCGGGACATGGGCCAGCGCCTGGGTCAGGCTCATGCGCGTGACCGGGGCATGGACGGCCAGCACGGCCGGCACGCAGCGCTTGTCGTTTTCCACGGGAACGGCAACGCACACCGTACCGGCAAGATACTCCTCGTTGTCGGTGCTGAACCTGTCCTTGCGGATGCGCTTGAGGGCTTCCTCGAACACGTTGCGAGCGGTGATCGTATTCGGGGTGTAGGCGGGCAGGGGCAGGGTGTCGACGATTCGCCGCCGCGTCCGCAGCGGCATCAGCGCCAGCAACAGCTTGCCGCTGGCGCTGCAGTGGACCGGTACGCGCGAGCCGGTCTGGAAGTGCAGGCGCAACGGCCAGGCGGCCTCGACGCGATCGAGGTATACCACGTCGGTTCCATTCAGCATGGTCAGATTGCAGGTCTCGCCGATTTGGTCCACCACCGATTGCAGGATGGCGTGACGCGGCGCGCGCCAGGCGGCGCCGGAAACCACATCAAGCGCCAGCGCCGACAGGCGCGGACCCGGCCCGTAGCGCTTGCCTCCCGGCTCGCGGACGAGCATCCCGGAGCCCTCCAGCAAGGCGAGGATGCGGTGCACCGTCGGCTTGGGCAGGCTGGTCGCGCTCATGATTTCAGTCAGGGCGAGCGGACCTTCGGCCCTAGCCACGGTTTCCATGATGGCCAGCGCGCGAAGCGTCGCCGAGGGTTGTTCTGCGTTTGTGGATGACATAAATATCTAATAATGGAACAATTCATTTCATTATTGCGAATATTTTTGCATTATGCAATGATGTTGGCGAAATCATCCAAGGAGAACGCATCGTGGCAGCGAGCATGGTCGGGCGCCAACGCATGACGCCGAGCGAAGCCCTCGTCGAAACCCTGGCGGCCAATGGCGTCACCGACATCTTCGGCATTGTCGGTTCGGCCTACATGGATGCGCTGGACATCTTTCCCGCAGCCGGCATCCGTTTCATTCCCACGGTTCATGAGCAGGGCGCGGCGCACATGGCAGACGGCTATGCCCGCGTCAGCGGTCGCCATGGCGTCTGCATCGCGCAGAACGGCCCTGGCGTCACCAACTTCGTCACTGCTGTTGCGGCGGCCTACTGGGCGCACAGCCCGGTGGTGGTGATCACGCCGGAGACCGGCAGCATGGGCATGGGTCTCGGCGGTTTTCAGGAAACCAATCAACTGCCGATCTTTTCGGAAATCACCAGGTACCAGGGCCACGTCAACAATCCAAAGCGCATGGCGGAAATTGCGGCGCGCTGCTTTGACCGAGCGATGCTGGAAATGGGACCGACGCAACTCAATATTCCGCGCGACTATTTCTACGGCGACGCCGAGTACGAAATCGCCCGGCCGATCCGCATCGAGCGCGGCGCCGGCGGCGCGAAGAGCCTCGACGAAGCAGCCGCACTGCTGGCTGCGGCGCGCTTTCCGGTGATCGTATCCGGCGGCGGCGTCGTGCTCGCCGACGGCGTCGATGCCTGTGTCGCGCTGGCCGAGCTGCTCGGCGCGCCGGTGGTGAATAGTTACCTGCACAACGATTCGTTTCCCGCCGACCATCCGCTGTGGTGCGGTCCGCTGGGCTATCAGGGATCGAAGGCGGCGATGAAGCTGATCGCCAGGGCCGATGTGGTGCTGGCGCTGGGCACGCGGCTCGGGCCATTCGGCACGCTGCCGCAGCATGGCCTCGACTACTGGCCGAAGGACGCGAAGATCATTCAGGTCGACGCCGATGCGAAAATGCTCGGCCTCGTCAAGCAGATATCCGTCGGCTTGTGCGGGGATGCCAGGGCCGCTGCGGAGGCCCTGACAGGGCGGCTGGCCGGTCAGGTGCTCGTTTGCCAGTTGAGCCGTGAGAGCCGCGCCGAGGAAATCGCCCGGGCCAAGGCCGAATGGGAAACCGAACTGGACGCCTGGCCGCAGGAACGCGATCCGTGGAGCATTGAGATTGCCAAGGAAAGTCCTGCGATGCATCCGCGCCAGATGCTGCGCGAACTCGAAAAAGCCATGCCCGCTGGCGCGATGGTGTCGACCGACATCGGCAACATCTGCTCGGTGGCCAACAGCTACCTGCGCTTCAAGCGCCCGCACAGCTTCTTCGCCGCGATGAGCTTCGGCAACTGCGGCTATGCCTTCCCGGTCATCATCGGCGCCAAGCGTGCCGCACCCGAGCGCCCGGCGGTGGCCTACGTCGGCGACGGCGCGTGGGGCATGAGCTTCGGCGAAATTCTCACCTGCGTGCGCGAGAAGATTCCGGTTACGGCCGTCGTCTTCCACAACAAGCAGTGGGGCGCGGAGAAAAAGAATCAGGTGGATTTCTACGGCAACCGCTTCGTCGGTTCCAACCTGGAGAACCCGAGCTTTGCCGCCATCGCCCGCGCCATGGGCGCGCAAGGCGTGGTGGTCGACAAGCTGGCCGACGTCGGCCCGGCGCTCGCCGCCGCCTGCGCGGCGCAGAAGGATGGCAAAACCACGGTGCTGGAAATGATGGTGACGCGCGAACTGGGCGACCCGTTCCGCCGCGATGCGCTGTCGAAGCCGGTGCGCTTTCTCGACAAGTACAAGAACTACATCTGACGAATATCACGAGGAGAAAATCGAAATGGCAGAAATCACCGGCGGCGAAATCATCGCCCGCATGTTGCAGAAGGAAGGCGTCGAGAAAGTATTCGGCATCATCGACGGCACCTATTTCGGTTTCTACTCCGCGTTGCACCGGCTCGGCATCGAGATCGTCACGCCGCGCCACGAGACCTGCGCCGCGCACATGGCAGGCACCTATGCGCGGCTGACCGGCAAGCTCGGCGTCTGCATGGCCAGCAACGGCCCCGGCGTGGCCAACCTGCTGCCCGGGCTGGTGGTCGAGCAGGCCGACGGCAACCGCGTATTGGCGATCACCAGCGCGCGCCGGCCGAGCATCATGTATCCCGATCGCGGCGGCAGCTACCAGTGCTTCGACCAGAGCGGCGTCATCGGCAAGATCGGCAAGTGGAGCGCGGCCGTGTCGTCCTTCGACCGCGTCCCGGAACTGATGCGGAAAGCCCTGCGCAAGAGTTGGGAGGGGCGGCCCGGCGTGGTGCATCTGGACGTGCCGGAAACCATCATGAACGGCAAGCAGAAAGCCGAAATCGCCTACTGGGCGCCGCACCAGTACCGCAACGCCGTACCGCCAGCGCCGACTCTTGATCAGGTGAAGCAGGCCGCCGATCTGCTGATCGCCGCTGGCGCACCGATGATCCACGCCGGCAGCGGCATCATCCACTGCAACGCCTATGACGCCCTGAAGCGCGTCGCCGAACTGCTGCACGCACCGGTCACCACCAGTTGGGCGGCGCGCGGCATGCTGTCGGAGAACTCGCCGCTGGCCATCACC
>JAPLQZ010000134.1 GCA_026399415.1 Rhodocyclales bacterium
CATATTCTTTCTGACCAACCTTATCGGCGGCGTCCTGGTTTTTCTGCTCGGATTGGCCGTCATCCTGATTCAGACCCGCAATCCGGCCGCCCTCGCGGTGGGAATCGTCGCGGCGGGGCTGGGCGCGGTCTGCGTCTGGCTGGCAAAGGAATGCGTGTCCGCTCACCAGAAGCCCACGGCGTAGGCCTGGAAGGCTGCCGGATCGACGAACTTTAACGTCTCCTCCTCCGGTCCCGCAAAGGGATCGGTTTCAATCCCGGCCTTGTGCCGGGATTTTTTTTGCCTGCTACCAGCGAGCCTTACCAGAGCGTTTCCCTCTCCGCGCTGGACGAGATCTTGTGGATGGTGAGGTCGGCGCCATTGAATTCATCTTCCGCTTCCATGCGGATGCCCACCGTCATTTTCAGCACGCCATACACCAGAATGCCGCCGCCCAGCGCCACCGCTATGCCGATCAAGGTGCCGGCGAGCTGGCTCATGAAGGCGATACCGCCCAAGCCGCCCAGCGCCGTGCTGCCGAAGATGCCGGCGGCCAGCCCGCCCCAGGTGCCGCACAGGCCGTGCAAGGGCCAGACGCCGAGCACGTCGTCGATCTTCCAGCGGTTCTGCGTCAGGGTGAACATGACGACGAACATACCCCCGGCAACGCCGCCGGTGATCAGGGCGCCGAGCGGATGCATGAGGTCGGAGCCGGCACAGATCGCCACCAGGCCGGCCAGCGGGCCGTTATGGACGAAGCCGGGGTCGTTCTTGCCGACCACCAGGGCCGCCAGTGTGCCGCCGACCATCGCCATCAGCGAGTTCATCGCCACCAGGCCGGAGACCTTGTCCAGCGTCTGCGCGCTCATGACGTTGAAGCCGAACCAGCCGACCACCAGAATCCAGGCGCCGAGCGCGAGGAAGGGAATGCTCGAAGGCGGATGCGCCGATATGCCGCCGTCCTTGTGATAGCGCCCGCGCCGTGCACCGAGCAGGATGACGGCGGCGAGGCCGATCCAGCCACCGACGGCGTGCACCACCACGGAGCCTGCGAAATCGTGAAACTCTTCGCCGAAGCTGGCCTTGAGCCAGTCCTGGATGCCGTACGCATGGTTCCAGGCAATGCCCTCGAAGATCGGATAGATGAAGCCGACCAGCAGAAACGTCGCAGCCAGTTGCGGGCCAAAGCGGGCGCGCTCGGCAATGCCGCCGGAGACGATCGCCGGAATCGCGGCGGCGAAGGTCAACAGGAAGAAGAACTTGGTCAGCTCATAGCCGCTTTTTTGCGCCAGGGTTTCCGCGCCGGAGAAAAAATGCACGCCATAGGCGATGCCGTAGCCGACGAAAAAGTAGGCCAGGGTCGAGACCGAAAAATCTGCCAGGATTTTTACCAGCGCATTGATCTGGTTCTTCCTGCGCACCGTGCCCAGCTCGAGAAAGGCAAAGCCGGCATGCATGGCCAGGATCATGATGGCGCCGAGCAGAATGAACAGTACGTCGGCGGATGTCTTGAAATTCTGCTGGCGACACGGTGAACTGCGTTGCCGTTTACTTTGGTGCATTGCTCGACGTTTCCGGAGCTTGGTAGCTCCTCGGCATCAGCACCCACATGCGTCCTTGCTGGCGCATTTTGCCGGCCTGGTTGCCGGCTTCGACACCGCTGCCCCAATAGAAGTCGGCGCGTACCACGCCGCGAATGGCGCCGCCGGTATCCTGTCCCAGCATCAGGCGCGCGAGTACTTGCTCGCTGTTGGGTCTGGTCGTGGCGAGCCAAATGGGCGCGCCCAGCGGCACATGACGTGGATCGACCGCCAGCGAGCGTTCGGGGGTCAGGGCGAGGCCCATGGCCCCCTGTGGTCCGCTGCCTTCGACGGGCAGTTCGCGGAAGAACACCAGGCTCGGGTTAGCGTTGAGCAACTCGTTCAGTCGCGACGGATTGGCTCTGGCCCACGACCTGATGCCCTGCATCGACGCCTGCTCGGCCTTGAGTTCGCCGCGCTCGATCAGCCAGCGTCCGATCGAGCGATACGGGTGGCCGTTCTGGTCGGCGTAATTGAGGCGCACGCGGCTGCCGTCTGTCAGTTGCACCTGGCCCGAGCCCTGGATCTGCATGAAGAAAAGATCAATCGGGTCGTCTATCCACAGCAATGCTTCAGGTGAGCGCTTGCTTTCCTGCGAAGTCCATTCATTGCGAGAAAAGTAAGGCACCAGCTTGCGCCCTTCGAGGCGCCCGCGCAGGCGCAGATGTTTGAGCTCCGGGTAGAGTTCGGCCAGTTCCACGACAATCATGTCGTCGGGCGGACCGAAGGCGGGGTAGCGATAGCCGCCGCTTTCGCTGCGGCTGCCCTTGAGGATGGGTTCGTAATAGCCGGTGATCAGGCCGCTGCGCGAACCGTCCGCGTTGACCAGCGCCCAGGGCCGGAACTGCGCTTCGAACCATGCGCGCAGAGATGGCGTCGTGGTGTCGCTTACCGACCGTGCCGAGTTGCAGACCAGCTTCCACTGCGCTTGTCTTTCCAGGCTCCTGCAACTGGCGACAAAGGCGGCGAACACGGTGCCGGGATCGTCGTCGTTCCATCCCGGCAGCTCGCTCCACTCGGCGGCCTGCAATGGTTTTGCGGCGGGCTTGGGCGGCTCCACAGCGGGACACACCGGGCAGGCCGGACAGGCGGCCGGCAGCGCACAGGATGCAACAGTCGGTGCTGGCTCGACGGCGAGCGGCGCACAGCCGGCGACGGCCAGCAGAACAGTCAGGGCGAGGAAGAATCGAAACATGAATCTGCTAAAGTGCCATGCTTTCAAGAGCCCGTAAGCTTAACCGATGTCCGACCTCACCCGCGCTGTTGCGCCCCTTATCGCTCGCCTCGATGCCCTGTTTGATCGGGTCGAGGCGATCCTGCCTCTTCCTCTGCCGCCGCCAGACTGGTCGGCGAAGGCTTTTCGCTGGCGCACGCGGGGCGGTCGCGGCTGGCTGGAGGCGGTCAAGCTGCCGCACCGGATTCGTTTCGAGGATTTGCAGGGGGTCGACGAGCAGAAACAACGCATCGCGCAGAACACCCGCCAGTTCGTCACCCGGCACAGCGCCAACAACGTGCTGCTGACCGGCGCCCGCGGCACCGGCAAGAGTTCGCTGGTCAAGGCCGTGTTCAACCAGTTCTCGGCCAGGGGGCTGCGCCTGATTGAAGTGGACAAGGACGACCTGGTGCATCTGCCAGAGATCGTCGACCTGATTGCCGGCCGCCGCGAACGCTTCATCATCTTCTGCGACGACCTCTCCTTTGAATCGGGCGAGCCCGGCTACAAGGCGATGAAGAGCATCCTCGACGGCTCGATTACCGGCATGCCGGACAACCTGCTGGTGTATGCGACATCGAACCGCCGCCATCTGATGCCGGAAAAGATGTCGGAAAATCTGGAAACGAAATACAACGCCGATGGTGACATTCATCCCGGCGAGACCACCGAAGAGAAGGTGTCCCTGTCGGAGCGGTTTGGCTTGTGGCTGTCCTTCTACCCCTTCGGTCAGGATCACTACCTCGAGATCTGCGCCCACTGGCTGGCCGAGTTCGGCGCCTCGCCGCAGCAGATTGAAGCCGCGCGCAGTGAAGCGCTGCAATGGACCCTGATGCGCGGTTCGCGCAGCGGTCGGGTAGCCTGGCAATTCGCCCGCGACTATGCGGGGCGCCACGCCAAGTCGAAAAAGTGACGATAACCGAAGTTGCCGCCGCCGTCATCGAGCGGCCCGGCGCGGATGGTGCCACCGAATTCCTGCTCGGGCAGCGCGCACCTGGCACCTTCTACCCGGGATTCTGGGAGTTTCCCGGCGGCAAGGTCGAGACGTGCGAAACGCCGCTTGTCGCATTGGTGCGCGAACTGCACGAGGAGTTGGGCATCGAGGTGGTGCGGGCAGATCCCTGGCTACGCCGTCAGCATGTCTACGAGCACGCCCATGTGCAGCTCAACTTTTTTCGGGTACGCGAATGGCATGGCGAGCTGCATGACCACGTGCATAGTTCGCTGGCCTGGCAGCGCGTTGATGCCGTGATGGTTTCGCCGATGCTCCCGGCCAATGCGCCGGTGTTGGCCGCGCTGGCCCTGCCGGAGTTTTATGCGATCACCCATGCCGGCGAGATCGGCGTCGACGCCCAACTGCTGGCCCTGGCGCAGGCGCTGGAAGCCGGCCTCAAGCTGGTGCAGTTGCGCGAACCCGGGCTCGATGCGGCGCGCCGTTC
>JAPLQZ010000001.1 GCA_026399415.1 Rhodocyclales bacterium
ACGTTCGGCGTCAGATTGCACTATTCACATTCAGTGGAGTACCATTCCCCCATGCAAATCGCTTCTGGAACCATTGTTGGTGGCAAAGTCGTTGTCGAGGGGCTCTCGCTGCCCGACGGCACGTCTGTGACCGTCCTCGCGCGAGGCGATGAGGTTGCTGTGCGGCTTCCCCTCGAACAGGAAGCCGAGCTTCTTGATGCTCTTGACGAGGCTGACCGCGAGGAAGGCATTTCTGCCGAGGAGCTTTTTGCGCGGCTCCGCCGTTTCGGCTGATCTTGGCTCTCGGCGTCAGAATTAAGCCCCGCGCGCAGCGGGAAATCGAACGAGCAGCGGAATGGTGGGCCGAAAATCGGCCTGCTGCCGTCGGAGCTATTCGCAAGGATATTGAAGCTGCCTTGGCCTTGCTCGTAGAAGAACCCGGCATCGGTACCAAGATTGAAACATCTCGCTCCGATGTTGTGCGGCGCTTATACCTCACCCGAGTTCGATACTTTCTCTACTACCGAGTGCGAGGCAATTTCCTCGAGGTTGTCGCATTTTGGCACTCTAGCCGCGAAGCTGGCCCGTCGCTGTGATCCCATGACGCCGAACCCTGAAGCCGCGCAGCGCCGGTCACCTTGAACGTTAGGCCAATATGAAGATCGCCGATCACATCAAGCACTCGCTAGACGCTTGTGACAACAGAGAACTGGACAAGGCCATGCTGTTCGCGTGCCTCGCAGTCGACGGGACAGCCAAGAAGGCGTATCCGGCGATTGATAAGGTTGGAGCGCGATTCAGAAAGTTCATTGTTGAGCATCTCGACATTATCGAACTAATGTTTGGAGGGATTGACCTCCGTGAAACTGTCTTTCCGTTCAAAGACAACAAGGGCAACATCGGGGTGAAGTTTGAGGACATCGTTTACGAGAAGTTTCGCTGCAACCTCGCCCACGGAAACGAATTGCCCGACGGATACGACATAAATGTCAAGGTCTCAGATGGCATTCAGCAGTTCACGATTGATATCGCCGGTCAGTCTATGACTTTTCCTGAAAGCGCCATCTTTGCCCTTGGGCTCCCCTGTGTCCTTTCGCCCGCGAACGCAGATCAGAAGATCGGAAGTAACCTCTATCACTATCGAGATCCAATCAATCTCTACGTTGTAGATTGTTGGTGGGGGAAGGTTGATTGCGCCCGAGCAATCATGGATTTCGGGGCTCAGGTAAAAATCAAAATGGATTTCTCGAATGTTTGGCCATCACCGTAAATGGCCTAACGACTAAGGTTAGATCGTGATCGCGAAGCGAGCCACGATCTGAACCGTTTGTTGGACGAGCCCGGTCCTGAGCGCCGATTGGCCCGCACAGAAAATATGTATTTGGCAAGTACCCCGGTTTGACGTTTTACCGGGGGAACGGCGGCTTGAAGCCCCGCAACTGCGTGCCATTGATGCAACCGGCGCCGATTCAGGCGTTGCCCCGCCTGTTTAGCCCCGCTGCAAGGCGAGCGGAATGCTCAGCTTGTGGGCACTGACATCCCGTCGCCGGCAAAGAGGCAGTGCGCTTACAAAGTCAATACACCCCCTGAATCACAATCGGCACCGGCATGACCGCTGCGATCCCCGATCGAATCCGCGTCTTCACGATCACCATCACCGCCCCGCAGCAACTGCACAGGATCGGCGGTCGCGCCTTGACCCAGGCCAACGCCCGACCCGGAGCGAATTTCAGCAGCAAGTGCAGCAAGGCGATCAAGCGCGTGCAGTTCGGATGCAGAAAGCCGAAATTGCGCGCCCGCCGAAAGCCCTTGGGCAGCACATGCTGCAAGACCAGCCACAGGAACTGCGCGCCGGACACCGTGCGCCGTTCCATCCTCCCGGTCTTGGCGTTGCGATAGCGGAAGCTGACTTGGCCGTTGTCGCACGCGACGATATCTTTTTCGGCGATGACGCCCCGGTAGAGATAACGCCCGAGGTAGATCAGCGCCGGCTCGCCGCTGCCGACGGATTTGCAATCGACCACCCACGCCGTGGGGTAGCGTGGCGGCAGCGTCAATCCGGCGGCCTCGATGGCCGCGAGCATCTTCGCCCGGAAGACCTTGGCCAGCGCCTTGTGGCTGAACAGGTAGCCGCCCTTGGCCTTGCGCCGCTTGGCGCGCCATAGCCTGTGCTCGCCGTCGACCGCCGCCGCCGGCATCACCAGATGCACATGCGGGTGATAGTCCAACTGGCGCGTGTGGGTATGCAGCACCGCAATCGCGCCCGGCGTGCCCTGCAACTGCCGGTCGTTCTGGCTGAAGGTGCGCACCGTCTCCCAGGCGCAGCGCATCAGCAGATCGTAGACGACACGCTGGTGGGCAAAGCTCAGCGCCCGGAATTCGGCGGGCAGGGTGAAGGTCAGCAGAAAGTACTCGGCGGGGACCTGCTTCTTCAGTTGCCGTTCCAGCCATTGCAGTGACGATGGCCGCAGGAATGCGGCACCAGCTTCTGGTGCTCGCATCCCGTGCATTGGACCTGCATCATGGGGCTGGCTTGGGTGCGGCACTGTTTCATCGCCGCCAGTGCCCGATAGTGCTCGGACCGGAGCCGGTGCCGGTACTGCGCCAGAAAGTCGGTCTCGAAGGTGTCGATTACGGTGGCCAGGCGGATCATTTGACACGCCCCCAGCGGATGCCGAAGCCATCCATCAGGCCGTTGATGCGGTCGAGGGCGTGATGCTTGGTCTGGTCGGTGAGATGCGTGTAACGGACGGTAGTGAGAATGGAGTGATGGCCGAGGAACTTCTGTACCTCGATCAGATCGACGCCGGCCTCGATCAGGTGGGTGGCATAGCTGTGGCGCAAGCTGTGCGGCGTAATCTTTTTTTTAGGCCGCAGGACACGACCACCTTGTGCAGCGTGGTCTGCACGCCACCGGCATCCATCGGCGTCGTGGCGGTCGCCGCCGTCTTCAAGCCGCCAAGGCGACTGGGGAACAACAATACGGGGTTACGATGGACTTGCCAGAAGTTTCGCAAAAGCGTGTGGGTCGCGTGCGGCAGGGGCACGAAGCGATCCCGGTTGCCCTTGGCGTCGCGGATATGCACCCGCCCGCGTGCCGCGTCGATGTCGCCGACCTGAAGGCGCAAGCCTTCGCCCAGGCGCAGTCCGAGGCTGTAGAGGGTGAAGTAGAACACCCGGTAACTGACAACGCGGGTGGCGGCGAACAGCCGCTTGGCCTCATCGACCGTGACGATGTCCGGCAGGCGCTGGCTCTTCGGCGGCTTGATGAGGCCGGGCGCCACCCAGGGCTTGTGCAGGACATGCGTGGTGTAAAACTTCAATCCGTACAGGTCGAGTTTGACGGTGGTCCAGGAGTGCGAGGTGATGAGGTCGGTGAAGTAGTCGGTGAGCTGCGCTTCGGTCAATGCGTCAATTTGATGATCGAAGTAGTCGCCGATGCGGCGGATGGCGCGCGAGTATGCCTCGATGGTCTTGGGTTGCAGTCCCTTGAGTTTGAGGTGCTTGAGATGCGTCTGGTATTGCCGATCAAAGTGGGCGGCGCTGCTGGTTGTCGTCATGCTGGTTTATCCTCACGAAATATTGCAGAATCATTCCCTCGGAATTGAGGGGATGAAGGTGCAGAATAATTCGTGGTGCCGCAGCAGGGAATTCCTCCGCGTAGCGGCTTCGTCCAACCCATCCATCAACACGGACGCTGCGCGATGAAGCCGCGCAGCGCCGGTTATGTCAAACGTTCGGCCTCTTGAGTCATGGGCTGGACGCCTATGCGCCTTAGGCGTATAGTCACACAATGCATACCGTAGTCGAAACGTTGCTATTCCAGCGCCAGTGGCCGCTCTATTGGACCGAAGAGGAGCGCGGCGCATTCGCTCAAGGTGCGTTGGGGAAGATCTGGTTCGGGCAAGTCGGGCGGTGTCCGGGTGATCTATTTCACTCGCAATGCAGAAGGTGAAGTGGTTTTGCTCACGCTGTATGCGAAGTCGAAAACTGACAACCTCACTGGCCCCAAGTTGAAGGAGATTCGCCGTGTCCTCGAAGAGTAAGCCCCTTACGAAGTCCGAGTTGGCGGCCCATGAAGCCAAACGCGACCTTGCTGCTGATCTTTTGCAGTCAGTGCGCGAAATGAAGGCCGGTCAGGTTCATGTCGTTTCATCGCCCGTCATTGAGGCACGCAAGAAAACTGGCCTGTCTCAGTCCCAGTTTGCAGCGCTCATTGGCGTATCTGTTCGCACCTTGCAAGGTTGGGAGCAAGGCCGCAAACAGCCGAGCGGCGCTGCCCGGACTTTGCTGGCTATCGCAAGCACAAATCCCAAGGCAGTATTGGCTGTTGCAGGTAGGTAGCGTTGCGTGCGCCAGAGGCCGAACCCGGCGTTGCAGGGGGGCTGCGCAATAAGACCTGCGCAGCCCCCTGAACTTGGACGTTCGGCCCCCTGTCGTCGCGCGTAAGCGTTGGACTGATTGACAACGGTCGCACATGTTGGCACTATCTCCAACATGAAAGCTGTACAACTTGTCAGCACCCGTGTCGCCTACTCAGAGTCGGCGTTCGCGGACTTGGTACTGTGGCGCCTCCCGAAACCACTCAAAGGGTCGGCACACGCGTTCAAGTACAGGCTGGCCTATGTCGTGCGTGGAGAATGCGTTCTGCGCTACGACAACGAAGTCGGGAAGGGCGATCACCGGCATTTCGGCAAAAAGGAAAGTGTCTATGCTTTTACTACGCCGGATCAATTGATCACCGACTTCCAGAAGGATATTGCGAGGTGGAACCATGAAAACAGTAACTCTTGATGTGCGAACTCCTGCCGATTCGATGGCTGATTTTGCCCACGCCTGGAAGACAGGGAAAGCCCAGAAGACAGCGCGTATCAGCTTTGCCACTCCCGAATTGCTTTGGAGGGTGCTAACCGAAAAGCGATGGGAACTACTCAAGGTGCTTTGCGGGGCGGGGCCGGTGTCCATTCGCGAAGCCGCACGCCGCGCTGAACGCGACGTAAAGGCCGTGCACGGCGACGTTACTGCGCTGCTCAACGCTGGAGTGCTTAACAAGACAGAGGACGGCCACATTGTTTTCCCGTATGAGGCTGTGAAAGTTGAGTTTCTGTTGCAGGCTGCATAGCGTGGCTGCGTTTCAGGGGCCGAACCCGGCGTTCCAGGGGAGCTGCGCGATAAGTCCTGCGCAGCCTCCTGAACTCAAACGTTGGGGCTATCCATATTAACGTATGGCTTTTTGTATGGGCTAGTGCTATTCTGTGTCCATGGCAAAAGCTCGCTTTGATTGGGATCCCGACAAGGACGTCGAGAACCAGGGAAAGCACGGAGTCTCTTTCTCCCGTGCCCAATACGCCTTTGCGGACCCGCAGCGCGTAATTGCCAAGGACGAGACCCACAGCCAAACCGAAGATCGGTTCTATTGCTTCGGCGAAGCAGATGGCGGTGTGCTCACGGTGCGGTTCACTTACCGCGCATCGGTTATTCGAATCATCGGCGCCGGTTATTGGCGCAAAGGAAAGGCGATCTATGAGCGCGAAAACGCAGCGTAGCGAAGTTTCAGGGAAGGCTAATGCCGGTGCTGGCCGGCATTACGCCGAAACTAAAATCAAATACACCGATGAACCCCTTGGCAAGATTCAGGTGGTTCCCGACTTTCTTCCGTCGCCAGCCGAATTGGCATTTCGTGAAGAGGGTGTCAAAGTAACTTTGGCTTTGAGCAAGAAGAGTATCGAGTTCTTTAAGTCGGAGGCCGCGAAGCATCACACTCAGTACCAACGCATGATTCGTAGGCTCATCGACGCGTATGTTGATGTCCAGGCCCCAACCCGTCGTTCGAGCGGACCACGCGCATAAAGCCGCGCGAGGCCGTTCAGCTTCAACGTCGGTGTCACAGGCCATGGCGCGTTACAATTCCGCTTGTTCCATCTCGGAGATCAATCATGAATTTCAGCATCGAATGCGAGGAAGAGGTTGATGGCCGCTGGATCGCTGAGGTTCCGCAGCTTCCTGGTGTCCTGTGTTACGGCAAGACAGCCGATGACGCCATGGCAAAGGCAGAGGTGCTTGCCCAGTTCGTCGGAAGGGACGCCGAACTGGTGGACTACGAGGACTATCACTGAGGTAATTTGCTATGCGTATGCACAATCCCCCTCATCCGGGTGAAATCATCAAGGCACTTTGCCTAGAGCCTGTAGGCCTTACGGTTACGGAGGCTGCGGAAGGTCTGGGCGTAAGCCGTAAAACCCTTTCGGCAATCCTTAATGAGCGCTCGGGCATCAGTCCCGAGATGGCGGTACGCCTATCCATTGCCTTCAACACCAGCGCCGAGAGCTGGTTGAGCCAGCAAGTGCAGTATGACCTGTGGCACGCGGAGCAAGGGCGTAAAGCACTCAAGGTCATCAAGCTTGCCGCGTAACCAGACGCCGAACCCATCATTCCACCGGACGCTGCGCGATAAGTCCTGCGCAGCGTCGGCGGAATCAACCGTTGGCCGTCTCAATCTCGCAAGGGGGAGCAGTTTTGAAAAAATTTGCGCTCTTCACCGCGCTATTACTCTCGGGGAGTCTTCCGGCGTCTGCGGCGCCTTTGACCGTACCCGCGATCGACCATCCAATTGTCGGCAAATGGCAGTGGACGCGTAGCGCGAACAACTGCACAGAAGTCTACGACTATCGCCCTGATGGAACTATCTTCGCCATAAGTGGCGCCGAGGAAACCAGTAGTACATACAAGATTACCGAGCAACCGGACGCCAATGGGTTCTATGAGCTGACAGCCGAGTTGGTGAAGTCAAATGGAGCTCAGGATTGTTCAGACAATCCGCCAAACACGGATACCGCCCCTTATACGATCTACATCCACGTTCATAAGACTCAACCGGTCTATATGGTTTGCCCAACTCCCACCCAGGATCGATGCGTCGGACCGTTTCGACGAGTTCGGCCCTGAACCTCAAGTCGCGATCCGGTTCCTCTTGCGCCACTCCCACGGCGGTACGGGCGACGCATGCCGCCATAAGCCGATTCGCCTGGTCCGTGCATCGAACTCGGCGTACTCGTAGCGCCCCTGGTCTTCCAGCGACTGCTCGCGCCGGTATTCCCGATACCACCATGCCAGACCCGTCTCCATCTGCGCCAGACCGGCATCGCGCGTCTTCTGGCACGCCGGACAACCGCGCGGCTGCACCATCACCTTGCCGAGAATGTGCCCGTAGCGATCACGCTTCAGCCATTCCACCCTGACGTCCTTGCCGAACACCAGGTCGGACAAATGCTTCCTGGATACCTGGCCGAATGGCTGGTCGGATTCGGGAGCGCCGACACCGACGAGCCTGATCTCGTGGCGGCTCTGGGCGCTGTCGAGCACGGTGATCGTGTCGCCGTTGCTCACGCCGACCACCCTGCCGGCGAAATCGTCGGCAAGGGCAGCGAGCGGAATGGCCAGCGCGAAGACAAGGAGTAGGTGCATCGCGCCAGTGTAGCGCCGTCCCGCCGGCGCCGACTCCTGGGCCAGCCTGCCGGCATCCGCTGTTGGTCGGGCCGCCGCCCCGGAACGCTGCCCCGGCTTCATTCGGTGCGCAAGGCCTCGACCGGATCCAGCCGTGCCGCGCGCCTTGCCGGCAGCACGCCGGCGGCGAGGCCGATGGCCGCCGCCAATGCTTCGGCCAGCAGCACGAATGACAGGGGCGTATGCACCGGCAGGGCCGGAACGAAGAAGCTGATCAGCTGCGCCAGCCCCATGCCGAGCAGCAGGCCCACCAGGCCGCCGATCGCGGCGAGCGCCACGGCTTCGCCGAGGAACAGGCCGAGGATGGTCTGCCGCCGCGCGCCTAGCGCCACCAGCAGGCCGATCTCGTTGGTGCGTTCGGTGACGGCGATGGTCATGATGGTGACGATGCCGACGCCGCCCACCAGCAGCGAGATGCCGCCCAGCGCACCGACGGCCATGGTCAGCACGTCGAGGATGCCGCCGAGCGTGCTGAGCATTTCATCCTGGCTGATGATGGTGACATCCTCGTGGCCGTGGCGGGCTTTCATCATCTCCTTGACCGCGGCCACCACGCTCGCCGAGGGCACGCCTTCGGCGGCGGAGATGTTGATTTCGTTGAGGCCCTCGCGATTGAACAGTTCGAGGGCGCGTGCCGCAGGTACCCAGGCGGTGTCGTCGAGATCGATGCCGAGAAACTGGCCCTTGGATTCCATGATGCCGATCACGCGGAACTGCAGGCCGCCGATGCGCACCCGCGTGCCGAGCGCATTTTCGCTGCCGTAAAGTTCGTTCTTCAGCTTGGAGCCCAGCACCACCTGGGCGCGGGCGCTGGCGACCTCGTCCGCCGGCAGGAACTGGCCGCTGCGCACCTTGAGCTTGAACACGGTGAGCATGCCCGGGCCGACGCCATAGACCGAGACGCGGCGCAGGCGGCCGTTGGCGTTGACTTCGGCGTTGCCAAAGACGCTGGGCGTTACCGCCACGACGTTGGGCAGACGCGCCAGAGCTTCGGCATCATCCAGCGAGAGCGGCCTGGCGCTGCTCGGCAGGCCGGACAGCGCGCCGCCGCCGGTCTTGGTGCGCCCCGGATGGATGCCGACGACGTTGGTGCCGAACTGGGTGAACTCGGCCAGCACATAGCGGTGGATGCCCTCGCCGATGGAGGTCAGCAGGATCACCGCGGCGATGCCGACGGCAATCCCGAGCAGCGTCAGGAAGCTGCGCAGGCGCTGCGAAGTGATGGCGCGGATGGCCAGCTTGAAGGAGTCGGTTAGAAGCATTTCAGTGTTTCATCAGGGCCTGTACCGGATCGAGCCTTGCCGCGCGGCGCGCCGGCATGATGCCGAACAGCAGGCCGGTGGACAGCGAGGTCACCAGCGCTGCGACCACCGCCCAGTCCGGCGGGTAGGCGGGGAACACCGGATACACCTGACGCAGGACGAAGGCGCCGAACAGGCCGAGGCCGTAGCCGGTCAGCGCGCCGACCAGGGACAGCATGGCGGCTTCGGCCATGAAGGCGTTGCGGATGGTGTCGCCGCGTGCGCCGAGCGCCTTGAGCAGGCCGATTTCGGCCGTGCGCTGGGTTACCGCCACCAGCATCACGTTCATCACCAGGATGCCGGCGACGGCCAGGCTGATCGCGGCAATGCCGGCTACCGCGGCGGTCAGCGCGCGCAACAGTTTGTCGAAGGTGGCCAGCACGGCATCCTGGGTGATCACCGTGACATCTTCCTCGCCGCTATGGCGGGTCTTGAGGGTGGCCGTCACCTCGCGCTTGACCTCCTCGATCTGGTCGCGGCTCTTGGCCTCGATCAGGATGCGGAACAGGGTATGGGTGTTGAACATGCCCTGGGCGATTCCCACCGGGACGAACACCACCTCGTCGGTATTCAGCCCGCCCACCCCCTGGCCGGTGGCCTTCAGCACGCCGACGATGCGCAGGCGCCGGTCGCCGAGGCGGATCAGTTCCCCCACCGCGGGGCGCCCGGCAAAGATCTCCTCCTGGATCTTGGCGCCGATCACGGCCACCGGCGCGCCACGGTTCCAGTCGGCTTCCGGCAGGAAACGGCCCTGGGCGATCTTGAAGCTGCGGATTTCGAGGTAGGTCGACGCGGTGCCGGCCACCACGACTTCGCGCAGCCGGCCGTTGGCATTGATCTCGGAGGTGCCGGCGGTCAACGGCGCCACGCGCCGCACCGCGGGCAGGCGGGTCAGCGCCGCCGCATCGTCCACGGTCAGGTCGCGCGGCGTGGTGGTCATCGCATTGGCCGGACTGAAACCGCCGGTGGCCGAGCGTCCCGGCAGGACGATGACGAGGTTGCTGCCGAGTGAGGAAAACTGCTCGACCACGTAGCGCCGCGCGCCATCGCCGAGCGAGGTGAGAACGACCACCGCCGCCACGCCGATGGCCATGGCCAGCACAGAAAGCGAGGCGCGCAGCGGATAGGCCGTCGCCGCATCGCGGGCGAAACGCAGGACGTCGGCCTTGCGCATGTTGTCGCCTCAGGTCTCTGCGACTGCTGCGGACGGCCGTGCGCTGTCGTGCCGCAGCAGCCCGTCTTCCATCATCAGTTGACGCCGCGCCCTGCTGCCGATCTTCGGGTCGTGGGTGACGATGATCAGGGTCATGCCCCGTTCGTTGAGGGCTTCCAGCAGATGGATCACGTCGTCGCCGGTGGCGCGGTCGAGATTGCCGGTCGGCTCGTCGGCCAGCAGCACGGCGGGCTGCATGATGGTGGCGCGGGCGATGGCGACGCGCTGCCGCTGGCCGCCGGAAAGCTGGTCGGGGCGGTGGCCGGCGCGCTGGTCGAGGCCGAAATCCTTGAGCGCCTGCGTCACCCGCTGCGCCCGCTGCGCCGCGGGAATACCTGCCAGCATCATGGGCAGGGCGACGTTTTCCGCGGCGGTGAGGCGCGGCACCAGGTGAAAGCTCTGGAAGACGAAGCCGATCCGCTGGCTGCGCACGGCGGCCTGTTCGTCCGGCGTCAACGTGGTCACGTCCCTGCCTTCGAGGTAATACGAGCCGGCATCGGGCCGATCGAGCAGGCCGAGCAGGTTGAGCAGCGTGGATTTGCCGGAACCCGACGGCCCCATGATCGCCACGTATTCGCCGGCCTCGATGGCGACGTCGAGGCGGCTCAGTGCATGCACCACGCTGTCGCCCAGATGAAAGACGCGCTCGATGCCAGTGAGGCGGATCAGGTCCACGCGTTCAATCCGTCCGGACGCCGCGCAGCGGCGGAACCATTGTCACCCCCTTGCCCGGCAAGGGGGCTGGGGGGAATGCTGTCACTTGGACGCGGCGTCAGCCACCGTAGCGCGGGCGCCGACTTTGACACCCTCGCGCTCCAGCGAAATGACGATGTGCTCACCCTCGGCCAGCCCGTCGACGATTTCCGTGAACTCCCAGTTGGCGATTCCGGTCTTGACCTTGCGCTCTTCGAGCTTGCCGCTGTCGGCGTTCAACACCATCACGCGGCCGCCTTCGATCAGCGCCGCGGTCGGCACCCGCAGCACATTCTGGTGGCCGCCGAGCACGATCTCGACATCGGCGCTGTAGCCGACCAGCAGGTGGCCTGTGGCCGGCATGTCGAAATCTACCTCGACGTCGACCGTGCGGGCCTGCTTTTCAACCGCCAGGACATAGGGCGCCACGCGCCGCACCTTGCCCTTCAGCGGCTGCTTGGGCAGGGCATCGAACGAGACGCGCACCGGCAGGCCCGCGGTGATCTTCGGCGCATCCACCTCATCCATCGGCGCCTTGACGTAAAGGCAGGAATCATCGATCAGGTCGATCGCCGGCGGCGTCGGCACACCCGGCGGCGAAGGCGTCGAATACTCACCGAGTTCGCCGACGATCTTCGCCACCGTGCCGTCGAAAGGCGCGTACAGCGTCATGCGGCCCTGCTCGACCTTCGTCACGTTGATTCGCGCGTCGGCCTGGACGATGTCGGCGCGAGCCGTGTCGCAGGCGGCGCGGCGGGCGTCGGCCTCGCTGCGCGCCGCATCCTCCTTGGCCTCCGAAACAAAGCCGCGACCCCGCAGCGAAGTCTGGCGCTCGGCCTCGCGCAGCGCACTGGCGGCCGTGGTGCATACCTCCTTGACGCGCTGCGCCGCCGAGCCGCGCTGGGCTTCGGCCAGCGTCTGCTGCGCCTTCTGGTCGTCGTTCCACAGCTTCAGCAGGAGCTGGCCCTTCTTCACCCGGTCGCCTTCCTTGACGCCGAGGAATTCGATGCGCCCACCCATGATGGTCGACAGGCGGGTGCGCAGGCAGGCTTCGACCGTACCGGCGCGGGTATTGACCACGGTGGACTCGACATTGCCGCGGTCGACGGCCTTCAACACCACGACCACCGGCTTGGCGCGGGTGGTCCAGACGAAGGCGCCGACGACGAGGACGACAATGATTAAGGCCGGCAGGACGCGGCGCAGCAGGATGGATGTGTTCATGGCAGGCGATTATGCCGTGTTTGCTATGATTCGGCACCTGTTCACCCTTCCCGCCAGACGCATTGCAATGATAAAAATTTTCGGCATCAAGAACTGCGACACCATGAAGAAGGCCTTTGCCTGGTGCGCGGCCAACGGCATCGGCTACGAATTCCACGACTACAAGAAACAGGGCGTGCCGCGCGACCGGCTGGTCCTGTGGTGCCGCACGCTGGGCTGGCAGACGCTGGTGAATACCCGGGGCCCGACCTGGCGCAAGCTGACGCCCGAACAGCGGGCGATCACCACCCAAGGCCAGGCCGTGGCGCTGATGCTGGAACACTCCAGCGTGATCCGCCGCCCGGTAGTGGAAAACGGCGAAAAATTTCTGGTGGGTTTCGATCCGACCGTATTCGACAGTTTTGTACGCTAAGCGTCCAATGGATGCGGTTCATCCCTTTCTGCTGGAAGACCTCGACATCCGCGGTGCGCTGGTGCAACTCGGTCCGTCCTGGGCGGCGATGACCAGTCGCCGCAACTATGCGGCGCCGGTGCGCGAATTGCTCGGCGAACTGGCCGCGGTCACCGCGCTGATCGGCAGCAACCTGAAGACACCCGGACGTTTGAGCTTCCAGTTGCAGGGCCACGGCCCGGTGTCGATGCTGGTGATGGATTGCAATGAGCAGTTGCAGTTGCGCGGCATGGCCAAGAGCGAACTGACAGCCGACGCCGCCGCCCATGTCGCCGGCATCGGCGACCTGCTCGACGACGGCCGGCTGGTGCTGACGCTGCAGCCGGAGACGGCGGAGACGCCGTATCAGAGCGTGGTGCCGATCGTCGGCAGCACGCTGGCAGAAATTTTCGAGCACTACCTGGAGCAGTCCGAACAACAACCCGCCCGCCTGTGGCTGGCGGCAACGGCCGACACCGCCTGCGGACTGTTTCTGCAAAAGCTGCCGGGAGCAGACCTGCGCGATCCGGATGGCTGGAATCGCATCGAGCAACTCGCCGCCACCGTACATGCCAAGGAACTCGCGCTACCGCCGGAGGCCCTCCTGACGCGACTTTTCGGCGAAGAAAACGTGCGCCTCTTCGCGCCGCGGCAAGCCATCTGGCACTGTCCGCGCGACGAAGAGAAGGTACGCAACATGCTGCTTTCGCTGGGCCGCGACGAAGTGGAGGCCATCCTGGAAGACGCAGAAATCATTGCCATCGAAGACGAGATCTGCGGCCACGAATATCGTTTCGGCCCCGAAATCGTCGACGAGCTGTTCCCGCCCGACGGGCGGCTTCTGCATTGAACATCGACGTCAGCGAAGAGGCCGGGGTCCGCTACCTGCACTTCGGTTCGAGCTGGATCCAGGGCGCGATGCGCATCGCGCGGCCCTTCGCGCTGGAACTCGACTACACCCGCGAGATGATGCTGCCGCTGCTGCTGCACGACGACGACTGGCCGCGCAAGGTGTTGCTGGTCGGGCTGGGCGCGGCTTCGGTGACCAAGTTTCTCTACCGTCACCGGCCACTGGCAAAGCAGACCGTGATCGAAATCGATCCGCGCGTAACCGCCGCCGCCCGGCAGTTTTTCAGGCTGCCCGACGATCCGGCACGCATCGACATCCGCCATGGCGACGGCGCCGACTTCATGATCCGCTCGAAGCTGCGCTACGACCTGATCCTGGTCGACGGCTTCGATGCCGACGCCCGCGTTGGGCGGCTCGATACCCTGCCCTTCTACCTCGACTGCCGCGCTCGGCTGGCCAGCGACGGCCTGCTGTGCGTAAACCTGCTGTCGCGGCGCAAGGATTTCAGCAAGAGCGTAAGGCGTCTGGAGGAGGCCTTCGAGGGCCGCGCCATCGCCTTTCCCTCCTGCGACAGCGGCAATGCCATTGCAATAAGCACGATCGGCGTGTCACCAGCGCCGACTCTTGAAGAACTGAAAGCGGCAGCAAAGAATCTGAAGGCAAAGACCGGCCTCAACCTGCTGCCGACGCTGACCCGGCTCGCGCAATCGCGGCATCTCGCCGGCGGCATGCTGCAGTTGTGAGCTCCCGATGACGCCCGAACACCGCAATCACCGCCGCGGCACGCTCTACATGCTGCTGGTGATCGCCATCTGGGGCTGCTTTCTGCCGGTCGGCAAGTCCGCCCTGCAGGCAGTCGATCCCTACTGGCTGACGGCGATGCGCTTCATCACCGCTAGCGTCGTATTCATCGGCCTGCTCTGGGTGCGCGAAGGCCGCGCCGCGCTACGCACGGAAGGCCATCTGTGGCAGATCGTCCTGTTTGGCAGCATCGGCTTTGCCGGCTTCGGCGTCTGCCTGTTCGAGGGCCTCAAGCTGACGCGACCGGAAATCAGCGGCATGATCCTCGCGCTGGGACCGATACAGGTCGCCCTGTTCCAGTGGTGGCGCACCCATCGCCGGCCCGACAACTTCACGCTCGGCGCGATCGCGCTGGCACTGTTCGGCGAGCTGTTCGTCATCACCGCCGGCGACGTCGCGCGCCTGACCGGCGGCGACGCGCTGGGCAACGGCCTGGTCTTCCTCGCCTCGCTGTGCTGGACCGCCTACACCCTCGGCGGGCAGCAGTTCCCCGACTGGTCGCCGGTGCGCTACACGGCGCTGTCCTGTTCGCTCGGCTGCTTTGCCATCATGACCGCACTGGGCATCGCCTCCTTCGCCGGCCACAGCCATCCGCCGCAAGCCGAACAACTGATCGCCGTCTGGCCGCAGCTTGCCTTCATCATCCTCTGCGTCTCGGTGTTCGGCATCCTGTTCTGGAACATGGGCGTGGCCAAGCTCGGCCCCTTGAGCGCCGGCCTGTTCGCCAACTTCACCCCGGTCATCACCTACCTGATTGCGATCTATCAGGGCCGCCGCCCCGAAGCCCTCGAACTGATGGGCGCCGCCATCGTGCTGGTGGCGCTGATCGCCAACAACCGCCACCAGAGCGGCAAGGTCGGCCGCATCGAGGTCTGAGCAAGAGTCGGCGCCGGCGCCACGGCGACTGATGCGCATTCGGAAACAAGACCGATGCTGACCCCTATTCCCTGCCTATTCCCTGTAATTGAAAATTGCAACCCGTCCATCAACGCGGACGCTGCACGATAAAACCGTGCAGCGTCGGTGATTTCAATCGCCGGGCCTCTCAGTAATGGAAACGCAACTGAGCAATCAGCAAGGCGTCACCTTCGACGCGGTAAACCATGCGGTGCTCGTCCGTTATGCGGCGCGACCAATATCCCGACAGCGCGTGCTTCAACGCTTCGGGCTTTCCTACTCCGGTGAAAGGCTCACGCTGGGTTTCTCGTATCAGCTTATTGATTCGCTCCACCATGCGCTTGTCTTGCTTTTGCCAGTAGAGGTAGTCATTCCATGCCTCGTCCGCGAAAACCAGCTTCACTTAAGCAGCTTTCGCTGAACGCCTTTGCCGGCGTTCAGTCGTGCCACGGCCGAGAGAAGGCGCTTGGCGTTGGCGGGTGTGCGCAACAGATAGGCCGTTTCCTCAAGGGCGTTGAAGTCTTCGAGCGAGAGCATTACCACGGCTTGCTCGCTGTTGCGGGTAATAATCAAGGCTTCGTGGTCGTCGCAAACCCGGTCCATGGTGCTGGCGAGGTTTGCGCGAACGGTGGTATAGGTCATTGCATCCATGTTAAGGCTCCGAGTATGTACGTGTTACTGTACATGATCGTTCTCCGGTTGTCCAGCAAACCGGCAGCAACGCCCAACCCATCCATCAATACGGACTGGCGCGATAAAGCCGCGCCCCTTACCTGAAGGAGTCAGCATCAATTATTGGTTCCAAGCGCCTTGCTCTGCACTACCTTCAGGCACCGACTCTTCCAACCCGCTCCTCAGGCAGTGAGACTCTCCACCGCCGCCTTGCCAGCCGCATAGCGCACGGCATCCTGCCGCCAGCCAGCCGCAGGCGAAAGCCGCGCAAGCCGCGCCGAACGCACCGGATCGTGTGCCGGCTTCCAGTTTTCCAGCACGCTTGCCACGGCATCCGGCGCGTTGCATACCAGCAGCACATCGCAGCCGGCCGTCCACGCGGCCTCGGCGCGCTGGACCATGTCGCCGGCGAAACTGGCGCCCTCCATCGACAGGTCGTCGCTGAAGATCACGCCATCGAAGGCGAACTCATTGCGCAACATGTTTATCCATACCGGTGAAAAACCGGCGGGACGTGAATCGACCTGCGGATAGATGACATGGGCGGGCATCACCGCATCGAGTGTGAGATGCCGATATGGATGCAGATCGGGCGCCATTTCGGCGAGGCTGCGCTCGTCGACCGGAATTGCCAGATGGGAATCCGCTGCGACCCAGCCGTGACCGGGGAAATGCTTGCCGCAACAGCCCATGCCTGCCGCCCGCAAGCCGTCGATCAGGGCGCCCGCCAATCCCGTAACCGCCGCCGGATCGCGGTGAAAGGCCCGATCGCCGATGACGCCGCTGGGGCCCCAGTCGAGATCGAGCACCGGCGTGAAGGAAAAATCGACGCCGCAGGTCCGCAGTTCCACCGCCAGCAGGTAGCCGATATCGGCAGCGGCGACGCGAGCTGCGGCGGCATCGCGATCCCACAATTCGCCGAGGCGGCGCATCGCCGGGATCGGCGTAAAGCCCTCGCGACAGCGCTGCACGCGACCGCCTTCGTGATCGATGACAATCGGCAATGCCGGCCTGCGCAGGGCATGGATGGCGGAGCACAGTGCCGTGAGCTGCTGCGGATCGCGGTAGTTGCGCTTGAACAGGATCACGCCGCCGGCAAGAGGGTGCGCCAGACGTTCGCGATCAAGGGCGGACAGTTCCAGGCCGGCAATATCGAACATCAATGGGCCGAGGGGAATGGCGTTCATAAGGTTTCCAGAATGACGAATGCGACGGCGTAGTCCTGCTCGTCGCTGATTGAGAGGTGGGCGCCGAGCCTGCGTTCGGCCAGATGGGCGGCGAGCGCCGGCGCGAAGACGAAACCCGGCTTGCCGAGTGCGTCATGGCTGATGGCGATATCGGGCAGCAGCACGGGGGCGCGCACACCGGTGCCCAGCGCCTTTCCCAGTGCCTCCTTGGCGGCGAAACGCTTGGCCAGAAAGCGCGCCGGATCAAGGCTGCTGCGACACGCCTCGCGCTCGTCCGGCGCCAGCATTTTCTCCAGCCCGCGCTCGCCATGGCGCTGCCAGTACTCGGCCATGCGCGCTATTGCAACGATGTCGGTGCCGATGCCGAAAATCACTGGCATTGCGCCTCGCGCATCAGCCGCTTCATCTCCGCCACGGCTTCGCGCATGCCGACGAATATCGCGCGACTGACGATGGCGTGGCCGATGTGAAGTTCGCGGATACCCGGCAAGGCCGCCACCGGCTGGACGTTGAAATAGTTGAGCGCATGGCCGGCATTGAAGCGCATGCCAGCGGCGCGAACCGCCGCGCCGGCACGGCGGATCTTTTCCAGTTCGGCCAGCACCGGCGTGCTTTCGGCATCGCGCCCGCGGCTATAGAAGGCATGGGCATAGGGTCCGCTATGGATTTCGCATACGCGCACGCCGATGCGGGCGGCGGCTTCAACCTGTGGTAGTTCGGCATCGATGAAGGAACTGGTGACAATGCCGGCATCCGCCAGCCGCGCCACAACTTCGCGCAGGCGCGCCTCCACCATCTCTTCGGTGGCCGCCATTTCAAGGTTGAGCTTGATGTGGGTCAGCTCGCGCAGCCGCCGCACGTCGTGATCCTGGATGTGGCGACGATCCTCGCGCAGATGCACGGTGATGCCGTCGGCCCCGCCCAGGTGCGCTTCGACGGCCGCCCACACCGGATCCGGTTCGTGAGTTCTTCGCGCCTCGCGCACCGTTGCGACGTGGTCTATGTTGACGCCCAGTTCAATCATAATTCCTGTAACTCCATGAAAACCCGCCGCGATTGCAGCGGTTTGCCGCCCAGATGATGCGCGATCAACTGGCGCATCAGTTGCCTGCTTTCAAGCCGCGTCCGCGGATCGGAATAATCGTCTGCCGCCATGTCCAGAAGCGTTTTTCCGAGCAGGATCGGCGTCCCGTCGGCACCGACTCTTGCCACCGGGCCGCGTTCGATCAGGTAAGTGTATTCGCCCTCGGGCACTACCGGTCGGCCTGTCTCCACCTCCACATCCAGAGTCAGGCCGTAGCCCAGTTCCTTCAACAGCGTCTTCTCGAAGCGGCGCAGTTCCGGTGCGTCGGCCGCACCTGCGGCCAGCGCCCGCAAGGCAGCCGCATAGGCGTCGAACAGCGCTGTGTGGGCATCTTCGCGCGGCAGTAGTTTCAGCAGCAGTTCGTTGAGATAGTAGCCGAGCAGCAGGCAGCGGCCACCCAGTAGCGGCATGCCGCCGAGCCATTCGGCCTTGGCCAAAGTCTTGACCTCGCCACCGCCGAACCAGCCCAGCTCCAGCGGCTGAAAAGACATCAGCATGCCGCGCATGGCCGAACGCGGCCGCCTGGCACCACGCGCCAGGAGCGGGACGCGGCCGTGTTCACGGGTGAACACGTCAACCACGAGGCTGGTCTCGCTGTAGGGATGCAGATGCAGGACATAGGCCGACTGGCCGTCGACGCGCTTGCTCACGGCGTCAGCCGTAACCGAGTGACTTCAAGGCGCGCTCGTCGTCGGCCCAGCCGCCCTTGACCTTGACCCAGGTCTCCAGCCAGACCTTGCCGCCGAACAGGGTTTCCATTTCCTTGCGTGCGTCGGTCGAGATGCGCTTCAGCCGCTCACCGCCCTTGCCGATGACTATGGATCGATGTCCCGCCTTGTCCACAATCACGGCCGCATGAATCCGGCGCAAATCGCCTTCCTGCTCGAACTTCTCGATTTCCACGGCGATGCCGTAGGGCAGCTCTTCGCCCAGATTGCGGAACAGCTTTTCACGCAATATCTCGGAGGCCATGAAACGCTCGGAGCGGTCGGTAATGTCATCGGCATCGAACACCGGCGGTGCCTCCGGCAGGTAGCGGGCGACGGTGGTCAGCAATTCATCCGTGCCCAGCCCCTTTTCGGCCGAAAGCGGCACTATTTCGGCAAATCCATGCTGCTCTGAAACCCGTGCGATAAACGGCAGCAACTCGGCCTTGTCGGCCAATCGGTCGATCTTGTTGATCACCAGCAGTACCGGTATGCCGGCCGGCAGCATGCGCGCGATCTCTGTTTCGCCGGCACCCCAGCGCCCCGCTTCGACCACCAGCAGTATCACGTCGACATCGGCAAAGGTCGACGTCACGCTGCGGTTCATCAGACGATTGAGCGCATTCTTGTGCGTCATCTGAAAACCCGGCGTATCGACGAAAATGAACTGGGCATCAGCCGTGGTCAGCACGCCGTGAATGCGATGCCGCGTGGTCTGCGCCTTCTTCGAGGTAATGCTGACCTTGGCGCCCACCAGACGATTGGTCAAGGTCGATTTGCCGACATTGGGACGACCGATGACCGCCAGGTAGCCGGTACGAAATTCGGGTTTCATGGCTTGATCTCGGCGATGGCCCGCTGCGCCGCCTGCTGCTCGGCAATACGCCTGCTGCCGCCGGTACCCGTACTGCGGATGCCCAGATCGGGAATGACGCATTCCATTTCGAACTCCTGGGCATGCGCCTCGCCGTGAGTGGCGAGCAAGGCATAGCGCGGCAAGGGCAGATGCCGCCCCTGCAGTATTTCCTGCAAAGCGGTTTTCGGATCCTTGCCGGTGTCATTGGGATCGATGCGGGCCATGGCCGGTTCATACAATCGCTCGATGACGGCCCGCGCTGCACCAAAGCCGGCATCGACATAGATCGCGCCGACAATTGCCTCCAGCGCATCGGCAAGAATGGAGGGGCGGCGGGCACCGCCGCTCTTCAACTCGCCCTCGCCCAAGCGAAGGCACTCACCGAGAGCCAAACCCTGCGCGATATCGGCCAGTGTTTCCTGCCTCACCAAGCTTGCGCGCAAGCGGGAAAGTTCGCCCTCCTTCAGGTCCGCAAAGCGCTGGTACAGATACCCGGCAACGGCACAGTTGAGTACCGAGTCACCGAGGAATTCAAGACGCTCGTTATGGGTCGAACCGAAACTGCGATGGGTGAGCGCCTGACGCAGCAACTCAGGCCGGCCAAAGGCGTGCCCGAGCGCCGCCTCCAGACCCTGCGGCTTCATTGTTTGGCGCTGCTGGCCTCGAAATCAAAGACAAGGCTGGCGTTGCCGAACAGCGGTATTTTTTTCTCATATTTGAAGGAGAGGACCAGTTCGCCACCGTCCTTGGTGATGTCCAGATCCGCCGCCGGAACGCTCTTGACATCATCCATGTCGGCACGCCTGGCATACGCGTCACGCACCTGCTTCATCGATGCGTCCTTGAGGCTGCTGTCGGCAGCGGTGCCCTTGATCGCCTTGACGGCATTGCCGTACTCCATCCAGGGCGGCAAAGCCTTCATCAGCAACAGTGATACCAGGCCCAAAATCGCTCCGCCAACCATGAGTGTGTTCAGGCTTAGCCCACGCTGAAGTTTCATGTTATCTCCTAGTGAAACGAGCCGATCCGTTTCAGATCGCCAAAATTGAACCAGATGAAGAATGCCTTGCCAACCAGGTTTTCGTCAGGGACGAAGCCCCAGAAACGGCTGTCCTGCGAATTGTCGCGATTGTCGCCCATCATGAAATAGTGTCCGGCCGGAACCTCGCAACTGACGCCTTCGCTATTGTAGTGGCATTTATCGCCATGCGGAAACCGGACAATTTGCTGAACGAAAGAAGCGGTATCGGGTTCCACCAGAATATTATGCTCCACGCTGCCCAGGGTTTCCACAAAACGCGGGGTATAGAACAGGCGGTCGCGGTCGAGATAATCCTCGATCTTCTTTTGTGTGATCTCCTGGTCGTTGATGGTCAGTTTCTTGTTGCGGTAGACCACTTTGTCGCCCGGCAAGCCGACCACGCGCTTGATGTAGTCGAGCGAGGGGTCCGGCGGGTAACGGAATACCACCACGTCGCCCCGTTGCGGCGAGTTGAGTTCGACAATCTTCTTGTTGATCACCGGCAGGCGCACGCCATAGGTGTACTTGTTCACCAGAATGAAGTCTCCCACCAGCAGCGTCGGAATCATCGACCCGGACGGAATCTTGAACGGCTCGACAAGAAAAGAGCGCAGCAGAAATACCGCAAGAATGACGGGAAAAAAACTGCCGCCATATTCGACCCACCAGGGATCCTTGGCGTCGACCGGGCGTTTCTTCCTCGCCCAGAAATGATCGAAAGACCAGACGATGCCGGTGGCGACAACGAGTACGAAAAGAATCAGAGCAAAGTTCATTTATCACCCACACGCAACACCGCAAGAAACGCTTCCTGCGGAATTTCCACGCGGCCGACCTGCTTCATGCGCTTCTTGCCGGCCTTCTGCTTTTCCAGCAGCTTTTTCTTGCGCGTGATGTCGCCGCCATAGCACTTGGCCAGTACGTCCTTGCGCATGGCCTTGACGTTCTCGCGGGAGATGATGGTCGAACCGATGGCGGCCTGGATCGCGACATCGTACATCTGGCGCGGAATCAGCTGGCGCATCTTGGCGGCCAGCTCACGCCCGCGATACGGGGCATTGGCGCGATGCACGATGACCGACAGGGCATCGACCTTTTCGCCGTTGATCAGGATGTCGAGCTTGACCACGTCGGCCGCCCGGTACTCCTTGAAGTCGTAGTCGAGCGAGGCGTAGCCGCGCGAGACGGATTTGAGCTTGTCAAAAAAGTCCATTACCACTTCGGCCATCGGCATCTCGTAAGTCAGCTGGACCTGGCGGCCGTGGTAGGCCAGGTTCACCTGTGAGCCGCGCTTGCTCTCGCACAGCGTAATGACGGCACCGAGATATTCCTGTGGCACGAATATCTTGGTGGTAATGATCGGCTCTCGAATCTCTTCCACCTTCTGCGTTTCGGGCAGCTTGGCGGGATTCTCGACCTGGATCACGCTACCGTCACGCATCAGCACCTCGTAAACAACCGTCGGCGCCGTGGTAATCAGGTCCTGATCGAACTCGCGCTCCAGCCGCTCCTGCACTATTTCCATGTGCAGCAGGCCGAGGAAGCCGCAGCGGAAGCCGAAACCCAGCGCCTGCGAGACTTCCGGCTCGTAATGCAGCGAAGCATCATTCAGATGCAGTTTTTCCAGCGAGTCGCGCAATCCGTCGTACTGGTTGGATTCAACCGGGTAGAGACCGGCAAAGACCTGCGGCTTGATTTCCTTGAAACCCGCCAGCGGTTCCGCAGCACGCCGGTCGGCCGTGGTCACCGTATCCCCCACCTTGGCGGCGTCGAGTTCCTTGATGCCGGAGATGATGAAGCCGACCTCCCCCGCGCTCAATTCGCTGCGGGTCAGCGCCTTGGGCGTGAACACGCCGACCTGTTCGCACAGATGAATGGAACCTTGCGCCATGAGCAGCAACCTGTCCTTGGCGCGCACCACGCCATCCACCACGCGCACCAGCATTACCACGCCGACATAGTTGTCGAACCAGGAATCGATGATCAGCGCCTTCAGGGGCGCCGCCGGATCTCCTTTGGGCGGCGGAATGCGGGCAATCACGGCTTCCAGAACGTCATCCACGCCCAAACCGGTCTTCGCCGAGCAAAGAATCGCCTCGGTGGCATCGATGCCGATCACGTCCTCGATTTCCTGGCGCGCGTTATCCGGGTCGGCCGCCGGCAGATCGATCTTGTTCAACACCGGAACCACATCCACGCCCAACTCTATCGCCGTGTAGCAATTCGCCACGGTCTGCGCCTCGACTCCCTGCGAGACGTCAACCACCAGCAGCGCCCCTTCGCAGGCGGACAGCGAACGACTCACCTCGTAGGAGAAGTCCACGTGCCCCGGCGTGTCGATCAGGTTGAGGTTGTATATCCGGCCGTCGCGCGCCGTATAGCTGAGGGCCGCCGTCTGCGCCTTGATGGTGATGCCGCGCTCGCGCTCGATATCCATCGAGTCGAGCACTTGCGCCTCCATCTCGCGGTCGGCGAGCCCGCCGCAGCGCTGAATGATCCGGTCGGCCAGGGTGGATTTACCGTGATCGATATGGGCAATGATGGAGAAGTTGCGGATGTGATCCATGAGGTCAACAAAAAAAGGCGCTCGATCAAGCCGTTGAGCACCTTGGAGGCATTAACGCAAGAGGCGGATTTTAGCCTAAAGCACCCAAATACTCACGCACTTTCGCCGCATCGAGGAAGTAATGACAGAGTTCGCGACCCTCACCATCGACCAGGACCGGCACCAGTTCGTTGTATTTCGCTTCGAGCGCCGGGTCGGCATCGACATCCACCACGTCAATGCCGAAATGCGGCACCCCCGGCTCGCCGCGCAAGGCTTCCAGCGCAGCGAGCATATCGTGGCACAGGTGACAGTAGTTGCGGCTGTACAGCCGCAACTGCGGCGACGGCCGATCCTCTGGAGGTCTATTTATCGGACAAGCCCTTGATGATGATGAAAGTCTGCGAATCGCCGCGCCGCACCAGGAGGGTAATCGTGGCGCTCTTGTCGACACCCTGCAGCAGATCATTGAACTGAGACACCGATTTGACGTCGGTCTGGCTGCCTTTGTTGATCACCGACAGGATGATGTCACCGGATCGCAGTTCGGTGCGCGTACCGCCGTTTCTGACTTCCTCGACGATCAAGCCGTGCTGGACGCCCAGCGCCCGCTTCTGTTCCGCTGTCGGCACCGCCAGCACCAGACCGAGCCGATTGGCTGCTGCCAGTTCACCAGGCTTGCCGCCGCGGCTGGCACTGCGCGTGCCACCTTCTTCGTCCGGTATCTCGCCGACGATCGCATTCAACTCGCGACTCGCACCCTTGCGCCAGATCTGGATGACGACCTTGCTGCCGGGTCGGGTGGCTCCCACCATGCGCGGCAAATCGCTCGATTCGGCCACCACCTTGCCATCGAACTTGAGAATGATGTCGCCGACTTCAATCCCGGCCCTGTCGGCCGCCGCCCCTTTCTCGACCGAAGCCACCAGCGCACCCTGCTGTTTTCCGAGATTGAAGGACTCCGCCAGTTCCTTGCTGACTTCCTGAATGCCTATGCCGAGACGGCCGCGACTGACCTTGCCTTTTGCCTTCAACTGGCCCTGAATCTCCATCGCAATGTCGATCGGAATCGCGAAGGACACGCCCATGGAGCCGCCGGAACGCGAATAGATCTGCGAATTGATGCCCACCACTTCGCCTTTCATGTTGAACAGCGGGCCGCCGGAATTGCCCGGATTGATCGCCGCATCGGTCTGGATGAAGGGCACGTAATTCTCGTGCGTCAAGGAGCGTCCCTTGGCGCTGACGATGCCTGCGGTAACCGTATTCTCAAGACCAAAGGGCGATCCTATCGCCAGCACCCATTCGCCGACCTTGAGTTTGACCGAATCGCCCAGCTTCGCCACCGGCAAATTGCCGGCTTCAATCTTGATCAGCGCCACATCGGTGCGCTTGTCGGCACCCAGCACCTTGGCCTTGAACTCCCGTTTGTCAGTCAGTTTGACCAGCACCTCGTCGGCGCCATCGACCACATGCGCGTTGGTCAGGATGTGGCCGTCGGCGCTGATGATGAAGCCGGAACCCAGCGAGCGGCTTTTGAACTCCTGCGGCACGCCCGGGAAATTCGGAATCTGGCCCGGGAAGAAACGACGAAGCAACTCCTGAGCCGATTCGTCTCCCTCGAACGGAAACGGGTGACCACCGCGACGTCCCTTGATAACCTGGGTGGTACTGATGTTAACCACCGTTGCACCCTGTTTTTCCACCAGTTCGGTGAAGTCAGGCAAATCACCGGCTTGGACCTGAAGAGAAAATAATGAGGAAAAAGCCAGTGCGAGAGAGACGATAAGTTTCATCATGATTGTTCCTTGAAACGTACTTCGTTGGTTTGAACTTGCAACAAAAACAAACTGGCTCACTTGTGCCTCCGCTCGATGCCATCGCCGAGACGCTTGACCGCTAGCGCCGGCACCTCGCCCATGACCACCAGTCGATATTCGCCCATTTGACGGCGATACACATTGAGAGGGCCGACCGCGGACACGGCGTCCGCTTCGTCGCCCGCCCCGCCGGGCTCAATGAACGCCGAGATCGATGCCAGACCGTCGGAAAACACCACGTGCAGGCTCTCCGGATTTTCCGGAGCCGTCTGCCGCTTCATGACCGCCACTCGGCGAAAGCCAGGCAGCATGTTGCGGAAACTCCAGCCCATATCCTCCGGCTTCATCTCGGTGGTCCTTACCTGCTGCACCCGCACGCGCCCACTGTCGAACCGCGCCTTCAGATCCCCTTGTTCGAGTTGGCCACCAATCTTGACTTGCGTGAAGGCAAAGGACTCGAGGGTCTCGCCATGTTCGCCTATCAGGTTCGCCTTCAGCAGCAAACCACTGGCGGCGTCCATCCAGAACTCATGGCCATAGCGCAGATCGTCACGCGGTTCCAGCAACACAGTCCGACTCTTCACGCCGGCGATCCGCCCCTGACTACCACTGCGGATTGCGTAGTGTTCCGGCAGGCTGCCCAGACCGGCCGGCAACAAGGCCGGGAATCCACGCCGGGTTGAACGATTCTCGATGATGACGAGTTTTTCTTCCGGAAAGAAACATTTGACTTCGCTACCGGTGCGAAGCACCTCGCGCGGACTGCCGTCGAGCGCCTCGATACGCTCCATTTCGACACCATCGCTCTGCGAATGAGCAATGCGCGAGGTGTCCACCTTGCCACCGCTGCGATAGACAAAGGTGCCGCTGTAGGTCAGTTGCCGCGAGCCTTGCGCGATGCGCTGCAACAAGGCCAGTCCATCCTCGGCCAAGCCTGGCGCAGGTGCCAAAACGGGTGCCAGCAGGACCGAGAGCAACAACCATCGCGAAGCGCGAACCACAGCCATCAGTGACCCTCGCCCGACGCGGCAACGATGCGGATATTGCGCGCGCCGCCCACCATGGTGCCACCCGGCGCGTAAGCCTGATGGGCCACCAGGTACTCCTGCAGGCGCGGTGTCGACTGCGCCACCGCCGGTCCCTGCTTGGCGCTGGCCAGCCGCGCCTTCGCCGCAGGCAATCCTCCATCTGCACCTGGCGCCAGTGCCAGCCAGGCGACCAGGGCGACACCGGCCGCCGATGCCGCCAGCGCCAGTACCGGTCGCTGCCATTCAATCATGCGCCGTGGCGCCGGAGCCATCACCGTGGGCTCGAGATCAAGCGCCGACATTACTCGTGCCGCGACATCGATGTCGAGTCCGCGCTCGCCGCGCAAGGCATCGCCGATCAACTGGCAATCGCACCATTCGCTGCGCAGTTCCGGGCTGCGGCGCAGCACGCGCAATGTTTCCGCAATCTCGTGGTCTTCGAGTTCGCCGTCCATCAGTGCCGAAATCCGTGTCTTCATGCCGTCACCATCGCTTATCCGGGGCCGCATCGAGCAAGGGCCTCAATTTTGCCGAAATCGCGTCGCGCGCCCGAAAAATCCGCGAACGCACCGTGCCAATCGGACAATCCATCACTTGCGCAATTTCCTCATACGACAAACCTTCAATTTCGCGCAGGGTAATCGCCGTGCGCAACTCCTCCGGCAGCGCGTCCATCGCGGCGTTCACTGTCTCGCCGATCTGCTTCGTCATCAACAACCGCTCCGGCGTGTCGTTGTCGCGCAGCAACTCGGCTTCGCCATAAGCTTCCGCCTCCTCGCTGTCCACCCCGGTGGTCGCCGAAGCGCGCCGGCCATGCGTCACCAGCCAGTTCTTTGCGGTATTGACGCCAATCCGGTACAGCCAGGTATAAAAAGCGCTGTCGTTGCGAAAACCCGGCAATGCACGATAGGCCCGAATGAAACTGTCCTGGACAATATCCTCCACCTCGGCTGAATCACGCACCATGCGCGAAATCAGACGCGCGAGCTTGCGCTGATACTTGGCAACCAGCAGGCCGAAAGCCTGCTTGTCACCCGCCTGCACCCGCTCGACCAGTACCCGGTCTGCTTCGCGATCACCCATGGGCTTTGCTGTTTGTTCTCGCCAGATGAAAAAATGCGGCTGTTGATTCGACCGCAAGCGAGTATAACAATCCTCTCCGCCCGCATTCGCATTTCGACGTCCTCATCATCGGCAGCGGCCTGGCGGGTCAATCGCTGGCGTTGAGGCTCGCGGACAGCCGCCGGGTGGCACTGGTCACCAAGAAGACGCTGGCGGACTCGGCCTCTGCCTGGGCACAGGGCGGCATCGCGGCGGTACTCGACCCCGCCGATAGCATCGAGGCCCACGTCAACGATACGTTCACGGCCGGTGCCGGTCTGTGCGACCCGGACGCGACCCGCTTTGTCGTCGAACATGGCCGCGAGGCCATCGAGTGGCTGATTGCGCGGGGAGTTCCATTTACCGTCGACAATTCGCCCCTGGGCTTCCATCTGACCCGCGAGGGCGGCCACGGCCAGCGCCGCATCATCCATGCCGCCGACGCGACCGGTACTGCGGTACAACAGACCCTGACCGAACAGGTCAAGAGCCATCCCAATATCACGGTGCTGGAACGCCATATTGCGGTCGATCTGATTACTGCGGCCAAACTCGGCCTGCCCCGCAATCGCTGCCTCGGCGCCTATGTCCTGGACATCGTCCACGATCGGGTGCTGACCCTTGGCGCCAGCCATACGGCTCTCGCCACGGGCGGAGCCGGCAAGGTCTATCTCTACACCACCAATCCCGATACCGCCACGGGCGACGGCATTGCCATGGCCTGGCGCGCCGGTTGCCGGATGGCGAACATGGAGTTCATTCAGTTCCATCCGACCTGCCTGTATCACCCGCACGCCAAGTCCTTCCTGATTTCGGAAGCGCTGCGCGGCGAAGGCGGCCTGTTGCGCTTGCCCGACGGCACGCGTTTCATGTCCGGCCATGACAACCGAGCCGAACTCGCACCGCGTGACATCGTGGCGCGCGCAATCGACTTCGAAATGAAACGTCACGGGCTTGACTGCGTTTTCCTCGACATGACGCACAAGTCACCCGACTTCCTCAAGGATCATTTCCCGAACATCCTGGCACGCTGCCTGGAACTCGGCATCGACATCACACGGCAACCCATTCCGGTGGTGCCGGCAGCGCACTACACCTGCGGCGGTGTGGTCACCGACCTGGCGGCGCGGACCGATTTGACCGGGCTCTATGCGATCGGTGAAACTACCTTCACCGGACTGCACGGCGCCAATCGCCTGGCCTCGAATTCGCTGCTCGAATGCGTGGTCTTTTCCGCCTCGGCGGCGCAGGACATTCTCGCCGCGCCGGTGGAGCCCCTGCCCCATCTGCCACAGTGGGACGAGAGCCGGGTGCGCGACGCCGACGAGGAAATCGTGATTTCCCACAACTGGGCCGAACTGCGCCGCTTCATGTGGGATTACGTCGGCATCGTTCGCACCAACAAGCGCCTGGAACGCGCGCTGCATCGCATCCGCCTGCTGGAAAAGGAAATCGACGAGTACTACGCCAACTACCGGGTCGGCAATGACCTCATAGAACTGCGCAATCTGGTGCTGACCGCCCACCTGATCGTGAGAAGCGCGCTGCGCCGTCACGAAAGTCGCGGCCTCCACTTCAGCAGCGACTATCCCGAAACCTTGCCGCGAGCGCTGGAAACAGTGCTGCACCCGCGCCAAGCCTGATCTTGCGGCGAGTCAGGCGGGTTTGGCTGCAGTCGACCGCCACCGCAGCCAGAGCCGCAACTGACGAAAATCTTCTGCGGCAAGGCTGTCGGACAGCAAGGTCAGAGATCGCAAACGGCCTTCCTGCCGATACAGCAGTACGACCAGAAATGACAACACAAAGGTGTGTGGATGAACCACGGCTTCGCTCGCCGTGCCGTCAGCGCCGACTGTTTCCAGCCCACCGTCGCCATTCAGCACCAGAGCGGCGACCGGCAACGCTTGGCGCAGGCGCGCCAACGAAGCGCCGGTCAGAATCAGGAGCGCCACCGCCAGCCATGACGGAAGGGTAGCCGCCAGCACCGCGCCGGCCGCCGCGACATGCGCCAGGGATTGAATCAGCAGAAGACGGCGCGACGGCTTGATGGAAATAGACAGAGGGGCGGCCGGCTTCATCGCCGAGCCAGACTATATCCGACGAAAAACCAGTGAACCGTTGGTGCCGCCGAAGCCGAAGTTGTTCTTCAGCGCGACATCGATCTTCATCGGCCGCGCCGTATTGGCGCAATAATCCAGATCGCACTCCGGATCCTGATTGAAGATGTTGATGGTCGGTGGCGATATCTGATGATGCACGGCAAGCACCGTAATCACCGATTCGAGCCCGCCGGCGCCGCCCAGCAGATGGCCCGTCATCGACTTGGTCGAATTCACCACCAGGGTCTTCGCCGCATCGACGCCGAAAGCCAGCTTGATGGCTTCCGTCTCGTTCTTGTCGCCCAGTGGCGTCGACGTGCCATGAGCATTGACATACTGCACCTCATCCGGATTCACACCGGCATTCTTCAACGCGTTCGCCATGCTGCGCCGCGGACCGTCGGTGTCCGGTGCGGTCATGTGGAAGGCGTCACCGCTCATGCCGAAACCCGCCAGCTCGGCATAGATTTTTGCGCCGCGCGCCCTGGCATGCTCGTACTCTTCCAGAACCATCACGCCGGAACCTTCGCCAAGGACGAAGCCGTCGCGATCCTTGTCCCATGGACGACTCGCCGTCGCCGGATCGTCGTTGCGCGTCGACAAGGCCTTGGCGGAGGCAAAGCCGCCGACCGCCAGCGGCCCGGTCGTGGCCTCGGCACCGCCGCACACCATCACGTCGGCGTCGCCGTACTCGATCATCCGCGCACTAAGTCCGATGGCATGCAAACCCGTGGTACAGGCCGTGACCACGGCAATGTTCGGCCCCTTCAGGCCCAGCATGATCGAGAGGTTGCCCGAGATCATGTTGATGATGGTACCCGGAATGAAGAAAGGCGAAATCTTGCGCGGCCCGCCTGCCAAGTAGTCGTTGTGCGTATCCTCGATCATCGGCAGACCACCGATGCCCGAGCCGATGTTGACCCCGATGCGATCGGCGTTTTCGGCGCTGACCTCGATTCCCGAATCGCGGAAAGCCTGAATCCCGGCCGCCATGCCGAAATGGATGAAAGTATCCATGCGGCGCGCTTCCTTGGCTGAAAGGTAAGCGGCGACATCAAAGCCCTTCACCTCCCCCGCGATGCGCACCGACAGCGCCGATGCATCAAAGCGGGTGATCGGTCCGACGCCGCTTTTGCCAACAAGCAGATTGTCCCAGGC
>JAPLQZ010000168.1 GCA_026399415.1 Rhodocyclales bacterium
GCCTTGCCGACGCCGGTGCCGAAGCCGGCCTCGAATTGCTTGCCGGGCTCCACGGTGCTGGTCGCACCGAGCGGCGAGACGGACATCGTGGTCGAGCTTTGCTGGAAGGCCTGACCGATGCCGCTGGCCACACCAGCGAGCAGCGCGTTCGCCAGCAACTGGCCCTGCTTCGATACCAGGCGTCCCCGCATGCCGGCCTTGCCATCCTCGCCGGCGACGTAGCCCTTGATCGGGACATCGATCGCGGTGCCGTCGCGCGTCACGCAGGACAGCGACTCGGTACGGATGTAGGCGCGCTCCGAACTGACGTCGCCGTAGCCGGCGCCGACCACGAAGCATTCCTTGATTCGCGAGCGGAAATGGTTGGGCAGCACGGCGTTGTCGACCAGGCGCAGCAGAACGGGCTGCGGGTTGCGTTGTGACTGTCCGCCGGTGGGGGCGTCGAGACCCCCCAGCAGGATCGCGCGGGTGAAGGCGCCGCTCGGGATGTAGCGGCGGGCGTCCCGCGCCGCAGGATTCGCCTTGGCGGCGTCCGCGGATGTCTTGGCTAGCTTCACTGCGGACCCGTCGGCCAGGGCGACGCTGACGATGCCGGGGGACGCGAGCGATCCGCTGCCCATAGTCGGCGCTGGCGGGACGGCGGAAGAGGCGAACGGTGACATCGACCCCGCCCTGGCAGGCAATGGCAGCGGGGGTGGGGGTAGCCGCTGCGGACCGTTGGCGGTTTGATCATTGCTCGGTCGATCCGGCCCGAAGTTGGGCCGGGTGGCGGGAGCGGCCACGGGTGGTGGAGGCAGGGGGGTGAGCCCGGTCTGCTCCAGCTTCTTCAAGCGCTCCAGCATTTGCTTGTTCTGGCCCTCCAGTTCAGTATTGCGTTGCGTCAGTTCGTGCGACTTCTGCTCGATGCCCTTCAATTGAGCGTCGGCCTGACCGCGCCAGGCGTCCCTGGGATCGACCTGGCCACCGGGGGCCAAGATTTGCGTGGACTTCGGTTTGAGCGCTCGCTCGCCGGGCTCCCGCGAACCGGTCAGGGATACCGAGAGGAGTGCGGCGCCGACGATGAACGCCGCGATCCCACCCAGCAGCAGGTACTGGCGCCGCTTCACGGCGGCCGGATTGATGGGCGAGGAATCAGTCATGGGCTCGCCGCTCCCGGATCACAAAAAGGTTGGTCGATTCGCCGGGACGCAAGCGTCCCTGTTCCACGCTCACCGCCATGACGCCGGGCTTGTAGAGGTCACCCTCGGCGAGGTTCAGCTCAATCGTCCCGATATTGGCGAGCTGGTACTTCTCGCCGACGATGCCAGTGCCCAGCCACACGCGCTGCAAGCTCAGGCGCACGCCGGGCCAAAGGGCAAGCTCCTGGGTCGGTTCGCGCACTTCCATGTCGTCGGGCAGCGCGTCGCCGGCCATCGCCAGCAGCAGGTTCTTGATCGTGCGGACATGGCGACCGCTCTTCTCCATGCGGGAAGTGGAGGTGAGTGGATCGCGTCCCTCGCGAATGACGAGGGTGTCGCTTGGGGTATCGACGGGTTGCAGCACCAGGCCAATCGTGCTTCGCTCGGAGGTGATGAACAGGTTGATCGGCTTGGTACTTTCGGGCGACACGGGCCGCACAAAAATTTGACCTTTCTCCTCGTCCTTCTCCAGCACGAACTCGCCGGCGTTGCCGGTGACCTTGCGGATGCGGCCGCGCTCGACGCTGATGCGCGTGACTTCCTTTTGCGAGATCTTGCCGAGCACGGTCTCCCCGTCCTTCGCGTCCAGGATCTGGAGCGCAGAGGCGGGGCTACTGAGTGCCAGTAGCAGCGGCAGCAGGAATAGGCTTGGACTGAAGTTCGAGAGGATCATTGGGATTGGTTTCACGGAAGGCCTTGAGAAACAGGCGACCGCCCGAGTACTGGAGTTCGATGGCGTAAGCCTTCGAGACTTCCGAGACGCGGCGGTCGCTGATGAAGGTGGTGAGCTGGCCGCGCACACCGACTTTGAGAGCGCGCTCGTCGACGACCAGGTCCTGCGCACTGAAAACGGTTGACGCGCCGTCGCGCTTCAGACGTTCGGCAACGGCGAGCAGCGCGGTACGCAACTCGCCGAACGACGCGGGAGCGGCGTACTGCAACAACAGCTTGGCCTGATGGTCGACGCTTTGCGGCGTGACGTTGAGCGTGAGCTGCATGAGGAAGTAGCCCATCTGTTCGAGATACTCGCTGCTCACCCGGTCGGATTCCACCCAGAAGGTCTTGTGAATGTCGGGCGGCACGACGACGATGCGTTCGTGACCGGAGAGCCGGACGGCGAAGATCGCGAGTATCAGGTTCACGAGCATCGATCCGACCAGCAGGGCGACCAGAAAGCTCGTGGCCCGGCGGGCGCTGGCGATGTCCTCGGCCATCCAGGCGAGCTTCATCCCACCATCTCCCGCAGGTGCGAGGGTGGCGTTCGCTGGAGTCCGGTAATGGCGGCCGGCACATGCCAGTACAGCAGGTGCAGCGCAAAGGCCGGATGCTTGCCGGTCTTTGCGCGGCCGTAGGCCGAGGCGAGCAGCACGCCCAGGGCACACCCCGTGATGAAAAAACCCGAGATCATTCCGGCCAGGCCTGCGGCGAGCACCAGCAGCGACACGTCGAGATCCCACCAGAACATGCGTGGCGGATCATTCAGGCGGCGCGGAATCTCAAGCGATGCGTCGGTCATCGGTGATCGGTCAGATGACCGCGGTCATGATGCTGTCGATGATGGTCGGCACATAGACCATGAACAGCGCGAAGACCACACCGGCCAGCGCCGGGATCGGCGAGGAGCGGGCGATGCCGATGCCGGCGCCGAGGATGAAGGCGGCGATTGCGATGGAGCGGCGATTGCGATGGATTTGCCGAGGTAGCCGGTCGCCCAGTTGAGCAGCGTGGTGTACATCGTCTGGAACTCGGTACCGGTGGTGCCAGCCAGGGCGGAGCCGGCGGCGAGGGTCAGGACAATGGTGAGTGCGGTGGCAATGGTGGCAAATGCGGTGGCGGCGGTGGCGGTGTTGCGGGTCTTGCTCATGGCTTGGATCTCCAATGGTTGGGGTGGGTGAAACGGCGGGACTTCATGGGACAGAAACTCATTCGTGATCGAGGCCGGGTCGGCTAGCGCAGCGATGCGACAGTCATTCTTCGCGCCGGCGGCGCAGAGGCGGGGACAGCGGTAGGCAGATGGCGCCGCACCTTCTCGATATAGGCGCGTCTCAAGGCCGGGCGGGTGGCGTTGTAGGCGCCGACGGCGTCCCAGGTGTAGCCGAGGCGGGAGACCTTGCCGGCAAGAATCCAGGCACCGACATGGATGTTGGTGCAGGGCTCGAACAGATCGCGCTCATTGATGCCGTGCGAGGCCAACGTCGGCAGCCAGGCGGAATTGATCTGCATCAGCCCGATGTCGCGCGAGCCGTTGCCGTTGCGGCCGATGGCCAGCGGGTTGAGGCCGGATTCGGTGCGGGCGATGGCGTAGAGCAGAGCGCTGCTGACCTGGTAGCGCTGTGCCGCGTCGTCCCAGCAGGCCAGTGCGGGCAGCGCCATGCAACAGACCAGGGCGACGCTCGATTGCATCGATAACGTTCGCCTCCATGATTTTTGCATACTGTTCTCCTGGTCTGATGTCTGTGCGCCTGGCGGGGATGCCGCTGCGCAGAAGGTGGAGAGCATCGTAAGCAGGGAGAACGGGCAACTGAGCCCGATTGGGGGCCTCGATGAGGCCCCCAATCCACTTGACATTGGGTGACGGTTTACGCCGCGGTCTGCCAATACCTCGTGTTTACGTGGTGCTTGCGCGGGTGGAACGAATTTCTGGCGCGCGTCAAGAGGTTTTGGGGGCCTCATCGAGGCCTCAATTGCCGCGAATGTCCCGAAACGGACCGGCAATACTCGACCGATGATGATCAAGTGGGTGATGCGGTGTGGGGGTCGATCGGTGCCGGAAAGCGGATTTGCGGTTGCAGGGACCTTGTTGCGCAGGTCACTGCCGGCGAACACGCCTCAGTGCTTGCAGGACGAGGCTCTGGTCGACCTCATTCGGATCAAGATGGGCTTCCCCAGGGAGGTGTTCGACCCGGTGGTACGCCCGGTCATCGAGGGCTATGCAGCGTTTGTGCACGGGCTACCGGCAATGGAATCACAGCAGCAGGCGCATAGCGGTGCTAGCTTCACGCACGCCCTGCAGGTCGGCAGTCGCGCGCTCGATTTCCGTCGTGGCCAGATCCTGCCGCGAGGGGCGCCGCCGGAGGTGATCGGCGCGCAGGCGCATCGCTGGACCTACGCGGTGTTCGTCGCCGCCTTGCTGCACGACGAGCGGCACGATGGGCTTGCGCAGCAATTACTGAATCGCTTCGTACCGCCCCTGGTTCTGGATTGGCTGGCGGCGGCCCCCGAGTTGATGCGCGAGCTTGTTGCATTCCTCTCGGAAGATGACTCGGCGCCGACAGGGGCGATCAGCGAGCTGGTACGGCGAGCCGCCGGTCAATCGCCGAGCCACGATCTTTGTCCGAGTGGTCGAGGTGATCCCAAAGTGCAGGAAGCCGTGCCGGCCGCGAATCCGCTGGGCGTTGAATCCGGACGTGACGTCGAGGACCCCGCAACCACTTCGACTACGACCGCGGCAATGGACCAGCCGGCACTTCCGGTCGATGAAACGGAGTACCTCGAAGGGGTGGACGACGATCAGCCGGAATCTGCCTCGCTGCCGTCGTGGAAATCCAATGTGGTGGAGTCCGAATTGGCGCAAGCGCCGGATGGTGCGCGCCGCTTCATGGCCTGGCTGCAACAAGGACTTGCCGACGGCACGCTTCCGGTGAACGTGGCCGGTGCCCTCATTCATTTTGTCCCCGAGGGCATGCTGCTGGTATCACCCCGCATCTTCCGCGAGTTCACCACGCGTTTCGGCGACGACGGAAACGGTCGGGCGCTCACTGCCGGCGACCCGGATATCGGCAAAACCATCCAGCGCCAGTTCCTGCGCGCGGGCTGGCATCGGCGGGCCGAGAAGGGTGTCAATATCCTGAGCTACCAGGTGATGCGCGGAGAGCGCGCCGTGTCACAACTCTCGGGCGTCGTGATCCAGAACCCGGAACGCTTCATTGACCCGGTTCCTGCCATCAATCCGGTGCTGGTCCGCCTGCCTGCAAAGGCAGGAGAAGCGTAAGCCCATGGCCTACCCGCTCGAATCCCTGCTGCGGCCTGCCTACGAATTGCGTGCGGCGGCTGTTTCCGCACTCGTCGCCGCTGGCGTGATGACGAAGCCATCGACCTTCCTGCTGACACCGGAACTGGCCTGGGGACTGGCCGGCGTCCTGGTGTGCCATGCCGCCTGGCGTTGCTTCGCCGGGCTCAGGATCCTGCGTTACCGCGCCAACCTGCGGCGCCAGCGCCGCTATGTCGTGGCATCCGAAGAGATTCCGTGGTCGGCTGAGCGCTTGTTTCTGGGCCGGGGTTTCAAGTGGGATCAGCGACACACCCAGCGCCTGCACGAAGCTAGGCTCCCGGAGACGCAGGACCTGCTGCGACCCGGACTCATAGGCTGGATCGCAGAATCCCTTCGTCACAAGTTGCCCGAGCACTCCGCCGTCGGTGGCGATCCCGCCATTCACGGGGTCGAGCCCGTGGAGACGGACATCTGGATGGACATCAGCGACCGCGTGGGTCACACCCTGGTCCTGGGCACCACCCGTGTTGGGAAAACCCGGTTAGCCGAAGTGCTCCTGACGCAGGACATCCGTCGGGGCGAAGTGGTGATCGTGTTCGACCCCAAGGGCGACATCGACCTGCTGCGCCGTGTCTATGCCGAGGCGAAGCGCGCGGGACGCCAGAACGAGTTCTTCATGTTTCACCTGGGACATCCCGAGGTCTCCGCACGCTACAACCCGGTGGGTAGCTTCTCGCGCATTACCGAGGTGGCAACCCGCATTGCCGGGCAGCTTCCTTCGGAAGGTCAGTCGGCGGCGTTCAAGGAATTCGTCTGGCGCTTCGTCAATGTCATGGCACGAGCATTGGTCGCGCTTGGCCGGAAGCCTGATTACGAGCAGATCAATCGCTATGCGTCGAACGTCGAGCCGCTCCTGATCGACTACTTCGAGCACTGGCTGGGCGGTGAGCCGGGTGCCGCCGGCTGGCGCGAGGAGGTCGAATCGATGGCGATCGACAAGAAGAGCCTCGACAAGGGGCTACAGTCAAGAGGGTTTCGCGCGGTGACCTTGGTCGAATACGCGCGGCGCAAGAAGCTCTACGACCCCATCGCCAACGCGCTGGCCTCAACGCTCAACTACGAGAAGAGCTACTTCGACAAGCTGGTGGCATCGCTCCTTCCCCTTATGGAGAAACTCACCACCGGCCGCACGGCCGCGCTGCTGTCGCCGGATTTGGACGATGCCAGCGACTGGCGGCCGGTGTTCGACTGGGCTTCCGTGATCAACCTGGGTGGCATCGTCTATATCGGGCTGGATTCCCTGTCCGACTACGAGGTGGCCGCTGCCGTGGGCAATTCGATGTTCGCGGATCTCACCAGCGTGGCGGGAAGCATCTACAAGTTCGGCACGGGGAGGGGGCTTCCGGGCGAAGCGCCGCCGCGTCGCATTGCGATCCATGCCGACGAGTTCAATGAACTGATCGGCGACGAGTTCATCCCGCTGCTCAACAAGGCCGGCGGGGCTGGGTTTCAGGTGACGGCCTATACCCAGACCTGGTCGGACGTGGAAGCGCGCATCGGGTCGCAGGCCAAGGCGGGGCAGATCGCCGGGAACTTCAATACGCTGATCATGCTGCGGGTCAAGGAGGTCGCGACGGCGGAGCTATTGACCAGCCAGTTGCCGGAGGTGCGCGTGGTCTCGACGATTGTTTCGTCCTCGGTCTCGGATACCAATGATCCGGGGGATTTTGCAGATTTCGCCAGCCGCAATGAGGATCGCATCACGACGGAGAGTGCTCCGATGCTGGCGCCGAGCGATCTGGTGCAGTTGCCGAAGGGGCAAGCGTTTGCGCTGATTCATGGCGGGCAGTTGCACAAGATCCGGATGCCATTGCCGGACGCCAGCCATGATCCGCTGATGCCTGCCAGCCTGGAAGCGATCGGCAGCGAGGTCCGGGGCCGCATGGAGGGCCGGTCGAACCCGGCGCCTTAGAGGAGACGAGTTTGGCTTCCAGGAATGCATCGTTTAACGAGGGCGTAGTTGCGGGAGCACTGCTTGCACCGCTGAAGCTCGGCTTCCTGCTGATGCTGACCTTGGTTGGAATCCTCGTTGCGACCTGGATAGTTGACTGGACCTTCGTGTTCAAGGTCTGGCCGGATGGGATCGATCGATTGAAAGGCATCCTGGCTGCCGACCTCGCTCGCGCTCTTGAACTCGCGGAGTGGCAGGGCGGGGTGCCGGGCGTTGTGACCGGAACGGCGAATTTTATGTATGGGCTGGTCTTTGGGATGACGGGGGTCCACGACATGGGGTTGCGGTTTGCACAGGGGGCGGCGCTTTCCATTCCTGACACCATCGTGCGCAATAGCTATCTCGCGAACATAGATGCCATCGAAGTGGCGATGATCGGCACGCAGTTGCTCGGCGTCCGGCTTGTTCCGCTGGCCATGATGGCGCCACTGCTCATGCTGGTGTATCTGGTTGCTGCGGCTGATGGGCTAACGCAGCGTGCGATACGTCGGGCCTGCGGCGGGAGGGAGTCGGCAAGCATTTATCACCGGGCCAAGCATTTGCAGGTCATGCTCCTGGTGATGGGCGGGGTGCTGGTTCTGATCCAGCCGGTATCGATCGATCCACGTCTGGTAGGGGTGCCGGTCGCGTTGTTTGTCGGCATACTGGCGCGACTGCAGTGGGCCTGTTACAAGAAACATCTTTGACCGGCGCCGCACGCGGCTGCATTGCGCTAGCATATCGCCTTCATCATCCCCAATCGAAGGAGGTCACCATGGCCCGCAAGAAGAAGCTCGATTTTTCTGATATTGCTACTACCCGCAAGAAGGCGAATCTCAATCAGAAGGATTTCTGGAAGGGTTATGGCGTCACGCAGTCGGGTGGGTCGCGCTACGAATCCGGTCGGAATATTCCGAAACCGCTGGGGATCCTGTTATGGCTGCATCAGTCGGGCAAGGTGACGGACAAGGATCTGGCGGATGCTTTGAAGTAATTCATGATGGCGGGGCGGCGCGCACAAGTTGCCTTTGCAACTACCCTGCGCCGGCTCTCCGGTGCGGCCTGATTTCTTAAGAATACTGCAAGCTGATTTCAGTACAGCAATTCTCAATATGACAAGCGTTGAATCCGCATGGGCATTTGCAGCCGAAGATTTCTCGAAACATTGGTTTTGCTTTGCACGCGAGAATTGCCTGGTGTTTATTTCGGAAGCTTGCGGTGACTAGCGCAGCTTCTTTACACCTGGAATTTGAACGGCTCCTTTACGGCAGCGAGCTTGAAGGGTTCAATTTCGGCTACCGGCCACAAGCAGTCCGTCGTGAAGCAGAAAATCACTGTAATTGAACAGCCGGTACTAGCTGCTAACCGGCCGTCCAACAACTGCGGAATCTCCGAACAAGATCGTACCGGGTCAGGGGCGGGTGCTCGGAGCCTTTGAAAAGGCAAAATCAGAAGTAGTAGCGCGCCATCAACTCCAGCTTGCGCGCAAGCTGCTTTTCGCCGAACTCGCTGCCCGCCTTGCCCGCCAGCCAGGTCGCGCGCAGGCGCAAGTCCAGATTGGTGACGCCGGTGTAAAGCAGTTCCGGCGTCAGCGAATAGCTGCGGTCGTCGAGGTTGCCGATCAGCGTCAGCGAAGGCGTGAAGTAAACGATGTCGAAGGGTTCCTTCTGGCTCGCCCGCAGGTAGAGATAGCGCTCGCCGGCGTTGGGTTTGCCGTAGCCGCTCTGGCTGGCGGTCTGCGCCTTCTGCATCAGGGCCGAGCTTCCCGTGGTCTGGAACTGCGTGAGGCCGTTATCGACCAGGCGGTAGAAATCCCGCGCCTGGCTTTCCGTGTAGCCCGTGCCGTTGCGGTAATACTCCAGGATATATGTCGTGTCCTGCTCGGTCAGGTAGCGCAGGCCGAGCAGGTAGCTCTTGGCATCGCTGCGCTGGGTGGTGGTGACACCGGTCGGACTGACGACGCGCTGTTCGACATCGCGGATGCGCGCCCACTCGCCATGAATCTCCAGGGCGGTGCTCAGGTTGCGCGAGAAATCGACGCCGATGCGCGGCGTGCGGCTGCCGCCACCGAGCCAGGTGAAGTCGATGTCCGTATCGAGGTAAAGCAGATAGAGCTTGGCGGCGACATTGAGGTGGTCCGGCTTGCCGAAATCCTGATTGACCTGCGAGCCGACCGGCAGCAACAGCGGCGTGAAGGCCACGGTCTTGAGGTCGCCGCCATCGTCCGCAAAGTTGCGGATGAAATCGGCGGCGAGCATGGTGTAGCCCTCTCGCGCCAGTTCGACATCGTTGGCGTCCTTCGGCCGCTCGACGAAGCCGACCGGGCTCCAGGCGTAACCCTTGCCCCATTTCAGCGCCTGCTTGCCGACGTCCAGCGTAAAGCCGGGATCGGGCTTGAACGAGACATAGGCTTCGTCGAAGCGGTTGATGCGGTCGCTGGTCAGCGCGTCGCGCCGGACTTCGGCGTCCGCGCGCAGATTGACGGTGGCGATGCCCTGCGAGTATTTACCGTTGAGCTTGAGTGTGCCGCTGTTGCGGTCGAGGGTGTCGGACGCGGCGCGATTGTAGAAGTTGAGTTTGTAGAAGGCACCGTCGCGATTGAGCCAGGAGCGATCCGGCTTGAATTCGATGTAGCCGCCGAACTCGAAGGGCTTCTTTTCAAATTCGGCGGCATCGAAGCTGAACTCCTCCGCCTGCGCCGTGCCTGCCAGCAGGCAGGCAAGCAGCACCAGCGCGCGTTTCATTTGCGCAAGTCCTCGACGCGCGGCAGGTAGTTGAGCGAGAACACTTCGTCGGGGAATTCCCGCTTCTTGATCGACGAATAGAGCATGACCGACTTGTAGTCCTTGTACAGCGGGCTGTCGGTCTCCAGCGTCGCCGGGCGTTTGATGCCACCGCCGAAATCCTTGACGTCCTTGAAGCGCAGGGTCTTGATCAGCATCCCGCTGGCGGCGTAGCACTCGATCGTGACGGGCAGCAATGCCTTCTTGTCCACCCACATCTTCAGCTTGTCGTAGGCGACCTCGCCGGTCTTGGCCTTGAGCGTCAGCAGGTATTGATCCTTCTCTTCCACGGTGGCTTCGACCTTGTATTCGGCGGTGTAGTCGATGCGCAGGATGTCGGCATTGTTGAAGACGCCACCCGTCACCGATTGCAGACTGGTGATGCGCATCGGCTTGCCGACTTCGGGAATGTAGAGCCACATGTTGTCGCCCAGGCGCAGCGTGGCGCGGCCCTTGTCGCTTTGCGGCGCGAGGAACAGGGCGACAATCTTGTCGCGGCCCTTCTTCACCGAATACAGCACGAACTCCTTGCGTTTGCCGTCCGGCTCGACGTTGATGAGCTTCCTCAGCATCTCGTAGGCCTCGGGTTCGAGATTGCGATCCACTTTTTGCAGGATCTGGGCGCCGTCGAGCGCGATGGCCGGTAGCGCCAGCAGGCACAGCAGCAGGGCAGTCAGCTTTTTCATGATGGTTCCAGTTTCAAACATGGCGCAGGGCCTGAATCGGGTCCATGCGCGATGCCTTCCAGGCCGGTTGCAGGCTGGCGATGATCGCAACGATGACGACCAGAACGGCTATGGTCAGCACGTCGCCGGCGGCGATGGTCGGCGCCATCACCAGGTTTTGCTGCTGGCCGAAGGCGAAGGTCGGACTCCAGAGATTGATGCCGACAATCGCGGCGAGGCTCAGCAGCGTTCCCGCCACCGTGCCGACGATGCCCAGCATCAGGCCTTCGGCGAGGAACAGCGAAAGAATGCGCGAAGGCGGCGTGCCGATGGCGGCGATGGTACCGATCTCGCGGATGCGCTCGAAGACCGCCATGATCATCACGTTCATCACGCTGACCAGCACGATGGAGACCAGCACGACCTTGATGAACAGCGTCATCAGATCGATCATGCGCGCCAGGCTGGAGAAGGGCGAGAGGTCGGCCCAGGTATGCACTTCCAGCACCGGTTTACCTTCCTTGTTGGTCAGGCCGCCGAGCACCTGCTTGAGTTGCGTTTCGACCTGGCCGAGACGCGAGAAATCCTTGAGCCGGACGGCGATCTCGCTGACCTCGGCTTCCGTCATGCGCAGCAATTCCTTGGCATCGTCGATATGAATGTAGCCGTCGCGCCCGCCGGGGCCGGAAATACTCTCGAGGATGCCGCGCACGACGAAGGTCTTGCCATTCACCGAGCCGTCACGGTTGGTCGCCACGACGACGACGGTATCGCCGACCTTGGTCTTCATGCCCCGCGACAGCAGCAGCGGAATGACGATCTGCCCTTTGGCGACCAGTGCGCCGGTCTTCTCTCCCTCGACCATGCGCCCGGGCAGCAGCGGCACCGTCGCCGCCTCGCGCGCCGGATCGATGCCGGTGACACGAATGCTGGTGGTCTCGGCGAAGTTGCTGAACATGCCGCCGAACTTGACGCGCGGCGACCATGTCTCAACTGTCGGGTTGGCCTTCAGCGCTTCCTCCACCTTGGCGACCATTTGCGGCTTCATGTTGAGGTTGAGCGGCAGGCTGTCGATGGATGCGACATAGCCTTTGCGATGCACTTGAAGGTGGCCGATGATCGAATCGGTGATCTGTCCCACCATCATGGACTTGAAGGAGCCGGCAACGGCGATGAACAACAGCACCGCGACCATGCCGATGACGATCAGCAGCAGCGTCAGCGTCGTGCGGCGGCGATAGCGCAACAGGTTGCGGCTGGCGATGCCAAGAATGTCAAACATGGCTGCCTCCGTTCGCCAGGCGCCCGTCTTCGAGCGTAAAGGTGGCTTCGGCTTCGCCCATGATCTTCGGGTCGTGGGTGGAAAAGACGAAGGTGGTCTTGAATTCGTCGCGCATCTTCTTCATCAATTCGAGAATCCGGTAGGCGGTGTCGTGATCAAGGTTGGCGGTCGGCTCGTCGGCCAGCACCAGCTTCGGCTGGCTGACCAGGGCGCGGGCCACAGCGACGCGCTGCTTTTGGCCGCCGGAAATCTGGTCGGGCCGCTTGTTCGCCTGGTCGGCCATGCCGACGGCGTCGAGCAGGCGCAGTACCTGGGCGCGGCGCTTTTCCACCGGCCATTTCTGCACCATGCGCAACGGGTATTCGACGTTCTCGAAAACCGTCAGCACCGGAATCAGGTTGAAGTCCTGGAAAACGAAGCCGATGTGCTCGCCGCGAAAGCGCGCTGCGGCGCGGCGATCCAGCGTCGCGATGTCGGTGTCGAGTACCTTGAGCGTGCCGGAGGTCGGGTGGTCGAGGCAGCCGATCAGGTTGAGCAGCGTGCTCTTGCCGCTGCCGGAGGGACCGACAAAGGCGACGAAGGACCCCGCCTCGATGGCGAAGTCGATACCTTTGATCGCCGGCACGTCGATGTCACCTACGCGGTAGGTTTTTGCGAGGTTCTCTGCGCGGACCAGGCTCATGGCTGCTTCATCCGCTCGGTCAGCACCGCCTGCACTTCTGCCGTGGTCCACTTGCCACGCACACCGGGCGGCGCGCCATCGATCGCCGGGAAGTTGACGAACTCCATGGCAACGCCGTCCTTGCGCTTCTGGCGGTATTGACCGTCGATCAGGATCACGATCGGAATGTGTCCGTCGAGGCCGATCGCCGCGAGCCGCTTCTCGCCCTGCGGGCTTTCGACATCGACTTCGACGAGCTTCAGCTTGCCGCCCTGCGCCGCGAGCCAGTTGCGCAGCGGCGCCAGGGCCATCTTCACCGGAGGGTGCGCCATGGCGACGATCTCCACCGTGGGCGGCGCGGCCAGTGCGCTGCCGGCGGCGAGCGTCAGGGCGGATGCGGCCACGGTCGCGAGGAAATTCCTGCGTGCGTTCATTGTCGTTTCCTTACTTGCAGTTGTTGTGCAGCTTCCACATTTCGCGATGGCCCATCGCCACGGCCCAGTCGGGCGGCGTGCATTTGCCGTCCGCGGGAGCCGCAGCCGGCGCCGCGGCGGCGACCGCTTCGGCGGCGGGAAACCAGTTTGCGCCGACGAAGCCGATCAGGGCAAGAAACATCACCACGATCGCCGTGCCGCCGGCGCCGACTTTCTGGCTGGCGTGCGGGGTGAAGACTTCGCAGACGCCTCCGGGGCAATGTTGCGCCTGCTCGCGCGAGAAAGCATTGTAAATCTTGCAGGCCAGGCAGATGCCGAAGACGCTCTCGAAGAACATCAGGATCAGGCAGGTGGCGCAGACGATCAGGTTGATCGGCCCGATCACGTTGTTGAGGACGATGAGGTAGAACATGACGACGGCCAGCGTCCAGCCCACGGCCCAGGCGAAGCGCTTCTGCGGCGCGCCGGACCATTCCGGCACTTGATTCTTCACCGCGAATCGGCCGAGGATCATGCTCGGCGAGTACCTCGGGTTGATGAAAATGCGGATGGTGAAGTCGATCAGGAAGGCGATCACGAAGATCCGCGTCAGTCGGAAATTTCCCATCAGCCAGGAATTCATGAACGAAACCAAGGCGAAAACGAACAGGATGCCCGCGGCAGCACGCACCTCGCGCTCGTTCAATACCGGCACCTCGTAGCCGGGCACCGTTTCGCCGAAGCCGAATATCTTACTCATGCCATTCCTTTCAAAAGTACATGCTGCAATTTAACCGCGTTAGTGTAAGCGGGGCATTGCAGAAGCCGGCCGTGTTGCGTCGCTACGTTGCGAAAGCCGCAGTTGTTACGCTGCGTTACAAACCGGTGGGTAGCTTGCTGGCCAAAATGCGGGTATCGGCATGCGAAATATCAGCGCGCGGGAATCGTGATCAAGGGCGTTTGCGGCGCGATACCCGTCTCGGCAAGCGCGGAGAACACAGTGAGAAACATGAACATCCGCTTGGAATCGAGATCGCGGTCGTCGATCCAGAACCAGCGATTGCGGTAGGGCACAGCGGCGAATACGTCGGCGGGCCGCTCGCTGCTCGATCGAATGTGCATCAACGGATAACCGCGCGATCCCGGCGATGGATCAAGGTGCAGCATCGGGGTCGCCCGGCCTTCGGCCAGATCGCGTTCCGGTACCTCGACGCCTACCGAACACTCGGTCAGAATTTCCTGCACGGAACGCGTGAGCAAGGCGATCTGATCGGGATTGCGCTGGCGCGACCCGAAGACGAGCTGCGGCTCGTCGTTGGTCGGATTGATTCCCAGCTTGTCCTTCACGAAACGGATGCTTTTCTCGACGTCTTCATCGGCGCCGTGGAGAAAGCCGATGTAGGTCGATTCCTTTTCGTCGCGTTTCTCGATACGCACGCTCAGCGCGCCCCCTTGCTGAATGCCGCGAATCGCTTCGATCACCTTCTGGAACGTGGGATCGGCTGTGCGTGTTCGCGTCTGGGAAGCCGAGTAGTTGTAAACGCCGTTGATGGCGCGAGCGGTCACCTGCAATATCAGGTCGGCCCGGTGACCGGATTCGATCATGGCAAAGATCGCCTGCGGCGGGATCGGCCGGACCAGGGCATTCATGTATCGTTCCCCGGTGATCGGTGCGTAGGAAATCGTCGGCTTGTCGGTATAGGTGCCCTTTGCCCCGAGGCTCTGATTGTTGCTGTCTGCAGCGCCGGGAAAAATGTTCGCCGTGAGATTGACCTCCCTGGCGAGTTCGTACGACGTGATCACCGACGATACGTCGAGAAACACCGGCGTATCCAGATAGCGCAGCTTGACGATGTTCAGCAGCGTCTGCTCCTTCCAGGACGTGCCCAGCGCGTCGGCGTAGCTGATGCGGTCGCGCTGGACGCTGCCGGCGCCGATCGACTGGCATCCTGTCGCCACAATTGCTGCGGCCAGAATCGGTACCGCTCGCCAATGAATGCTCATTCCGTTCTCCGATATTCTCAATGGCGCGGTTCGTTTGCGCCCGGTCGGATTCCTGCCCGCATCAGCCGGGATGCCTCAATGAATCTTTGGCTCCTCGCCATCGTCCTTGGGCGGGTTCGCGGTGTGATCCGGCTTCGCGAACAGGCTCGATACCAAGCCCATCGGCCCATGTGCCGGCATTGCCGAGGCTGCCGATCCCGCATCCATCTTTCCGCCGCGCATCAGTCTGACGAAACCGGCAAGGATCGCCACACCCAAGATGAGCAGCATCGGCCAGGGCAAGTGCGAGAGCAGCGATGTCCACGGCGAAGGCGAGCTGACCTCGATCACGACATGATGTTTTCTCAGCTCCGGTATCAGCGTGGCATCACCGAAGTCGGGAACCCGGCTGCTGAAAGTGTCTTGCTGCACCTGGCCCCTCGACGGCGCACCGGCGACAGGAGGCTTGTACTGCCCTTCGATCTGCGTTCCATGGAACGCAACGCTGGCGACGTTGTCGGCCTCGACTTGATCGAGAAAGGCGCTGTAAGGCGTCAGGGCTTGCTTGTCGATATGTTCGATGCCGAACCCGACGAGCAGCAACACCGCGATGCCGATGAACCAGACGGGTGGCCGCTTCCACCACGGCCGCTGACAATGTCCCATTGCGTGTGTCATATCGTTCATCCTCCAAACAACTGCCTTGCCACTCTACTCGATCCTGATCTTCGCGGTGACCCTCAGCTTGACCTGGTCGAGGATGAAAGCGAATCCAATTGCGGCGGCAAGTATTGCCACAACGGCGCTCAACGGCAGCGGTTCCATCAAGATGCCCGATAAAGCCAGCGCCGAGACGATGGCGACGTCGGCCGCGGATGCCGCAAGTATCCAATTGCCCGGCTTGGAACTCCACATGTGACGCCTTTCTCGCACCACATACAGCACGGCCTGGTTTCCGAACACGAGCGTGACGAATGCCAGCGTCTGCAACTCGGCGACATCGAGCCCGAGCCGGAACGCTCCGAGCGCCAGCATCGCCGTGGAGAAGCCGAGCTTGCATAGCCCGAGCGCGAGCGCGGCGACGGTAATGTTGCGCATGCGCCATCGGCTGGGAGACTGCGCGGGGCTTGCGCGATCGGTGGTGAGCGACATTGCAAGAAAATCGTTCGTCACGAACATCAACACCATCAGCGCCGGCGTCATGACCGCATGACCGGTCAGGCCGAGCCCGATCGCCAGAAACAGCACGATCTCGAATTTTTTGACCAGCATATTGAATGTGTAGGCCAGAAGGCGCTGAAATGCAACCCTGCCTTCACGGACGGCGAACACGATGCCGGCGAGACCTGGCTCGGTCATGACCAGGCTGGCCGCGCCTTTCGCAACATCGGTCGCGGACGACACGGCGATCCCTATCTGCGCCTGCCGCAAGGCCGGTGCATCGTTCGTTCCGTCGCCGCACATGCCGACCACATTGCCACGGTTCTGCAGCGCCTTCACCAGTTGGAACTTCTCCTCCGGTACGACGCGCGCAAACACGCCGAATTTGTCTGTACTCAGCTCGCCGGAAAATTGTTCCGGCGGACAAACGGCGCCGGTAATGCCGACCTTGCGGGCGATCGCTGCCGCCGTCACGGCCGAGTCCCCGGTCACCATGAGCGTGCGCACACCCATGTCGTGCAGCGCGGCGACCAGCGCCGCCGAATCCTCGCGTGGCGGATCGCCGAGTGCGACGAGGCCGGCCAGGCGCAGCGATTGCGGCGGCCCAACGGCAACGGCGATGACCCGATGCCCGTGCCCGGCCAGATCATCCACCTGGCGCCGGGCGTCTGCCGGTACCTGCGCCATATCGGCAATCGCCTCGAAAGCGCCTTTGGCTATGCGGAGCTCGCGTCCATCGCGATCGAGGGCGAAGGCTTCCGATATCTTGGTTGCTGGATCGAAAGGGACGAAACGCGCCACCTGCTCGCCGGCGCCGCGACTTGATGCGTCGACCGCAGCCCCACGAACGGCGGCGTCAATCGGGTCCTGGTCCGCCTCCGAGCTCGCCAATGCAGCAAGCATCAGCACGCGCTCGCGGTCGAACCCCGGCATGGCCATGACATCGACCACCTCCAGTGCATTGCGCGTCAATGTCCCGGTCTTGTCGGCACATAGAACGTCCATGGCGGCGGCTTCGTGCGCGGCCGAGAGGCGGGTCAAGAGAACTCCGCGCCGGGCAAGTATCCGGGCGCCGAATGCGGCAGACAGCGTGAACGTAGCCGGCAACGCCACCGGGATCGTGGCCAGCAGCGCCGTAAGCGCGAGGCGGATCAGGTCGGCGGGCGGCATCGCCAGGGCATAACCGCTGGCGACGACGAGAACCGCGACCGTGCCGTTCACGATGGCGAGGTTCCGCGTCGCCCCGAAAACGGCCGCCTGCTCGGTACTGCGGGACTGCGCGATGCGGACCAGTTCGGCCGCACGCCCGAAATAGGTCCTGGAACCGGTTGCCGTCACCTCCGCAATTGCCTGTCCGCGGCGAACCAGGGAGCCCGCGTAGACAGGGCCGCCGGTATTTGCATCGACCGGGACGGATTCGCCGGTGAGCATCGACTGGTCGACCATCACTGATCCCGAAACGACGACCGCATCGGCGGGCACCAATGCCCCGAGCGCCAGCCTGATCATGTCGCCCGGCACGAGTACCGCCGCCGGAAGCCTGACCCACTCGCCATCGCGACGGACCAGGGCGGTCGGCGCGAGCCGCTGCTTGAGCGCCATCAGCGCGGCGCCCGCCCGGCCTTCCTGGATGAACCCAAGGATCGCGTTGAAGAGGAGCAACCCCCCGACCACTGCCGCTTCAATGTACTGGCCTAGCCCGACTTGGACGACGATCGCTGCCTCGAGCATCCACGGAACGGGGGCCCAGAATTTCGCAAGAAAAACCCGCCAACGCGGCGGCGCTTCCTCGGTGATGGCATTCGGCCCGAATTCACCGAGCCGCCGGCGCGCTTCGTCACTCGTGAGGCCTTTCATCGCCGTGGAGCTCTGTCGGACGTCAATTTCCGCCTTGTGTGCCATGTCGATATACCCCGTGGATTTACCAATGAATCTCTTGCGCCGTCCGCTCAATGGCGCGCAGATCGGTCAAGGCTTGCCGGCTTTCATGAACGCCTTCCTTCAAAAAGAAATCGCCCCGTCGGTTCTGCGGCGGGGCGATCAATGATGCCTGCAAATCTGCTTCCGGTGCGGGCTTGTCAGCCGCGGCGATGCATCGGGCCGTAAGACCGGTCGAATACCTCACGCTGCTTCGGCGTCAACACCTCGTAGAGCTTGGTGAAGGATTCGCTCATCGATCCCATGGCTTTCTGGCGCTCGCCCATGGCCTGCTGTTGCTGCTTCATCCGTTCCGGCATGGTGCCGGCGCTGACGTCCTTGCGCAAGGCTTGCATGGTCTTGGCTTGTTCCGCGGCCTTGGCGGCGAACGCATCCCACGCCGGCTGCTGTTCCGCCGTAATGCCGAGCTGGGATTTGAGCTGGCCGATCCGGTCCTGCTGGAACTTGGCGATGTCCACGTTGTTGCTGGCGAACATCGGGCCGGGACCGCCGCCCATCATCATCATGCCGGGACC
>JAPLQZ010000020.1 GCA_026399415.1 Rhodocyclales bacterium
CGCCTGTCGCGCGTGGCGATGTGATTGCCGATGAAACCAAGAACCTCCGCCGCCTTGCCCGACACCAGTGAAGAATGTCCCGCCGCGTGGTCGGCGGCGATTTTGGTCAGCAGATCCATCATGTGAATGTGGTCATCAACATGGTCCTCGTAATCGTCGTAGCTTTTCATCCGCATCAGCAACTCTTCAGACATGAAGTGGGCCTCGCTGTAGGCGATCAACTGCTCGAGAATTTCCGCCACCGATGCTGCGTCGCGATCTTCCGCTGCCGCGTCGCACAGCGCCTGCAACAGGCCAAGTTGAACCTGATGCTCGCCATCCGTTTCGGCATTTGACGTACTATTGAACTCGGAAATATTCGACATGCTTACCCTCATTTTGTCCGCGGAATCGTCGGAGACTCCAAGCTTATCGCAAAGCTAGAAATCGGCGGCGCGAAAGCGAGGGTTCGTCGGCTTGTTTATCCGTCTTCGGCGCGGCCTGGGCTTGCTGCGCCGAAGTGAGCAATGCGATCAGGGACGCACGCGCGGTCATGGTCGCCTCTGATTGCGTGGAGAACTTGCCCATCGGCGAAAACAGGGGACAACTCTGGTACTCGCCGAGTTCCACTTCTTCGCTGCCGAGAAACGCGAAGTCACCGGCGGGAAACTTGACGAAACGGCGCTTGTTTTCACCCGTCGAGACCCAGTTATCCACGCTGCCCGGCACCAGCAGCATGCTCATGCACCAAGGGGTTACCACGATGCCCAGCCAATGTCCCTGCCAACGCTGGAAATCGATGGCTTCCACCGACAAGGCCGGATTGAGAATGGGAACGTCGGCCATCTGGTCCTGCTGGATACGGAAGAAGGCTTGCTCCACCGCATCGGCGGGACTGACGTCGTGGATGCGGAAGCTCATGCCGCCTCGGGGCTATCACCCCAGCTACGGGCATCGTCCCCTTGCGCCATGAGTTCTTCCATCAGTGCCAGCGCTTCTTCGGCACGCTCCGGCTCGATCAGTTCAAAAGCAAAGCCGCCGGCCTGGATCAACAGGTAATCGCCCACCGCGACTTCTTCGGTCATCAGCATGAGGCTGACTTCGCGCGTCTGCCCGAAGCACTCGGTGACGGCCATGCCGTCACGCACTTCGATCACACGCGAGGGGGCGGCTAAACACATGGTGGCATCTCAATTGACCGCGGCGGTTAGCGCTTCGAGCGCATAGCCGCGGGAGATAAGTTCAGCGGCTGCCATGGCGGCCAGCACCGGGACCTTTTCGGCCACCGTCGGCGTCATTTCCGTGCCCAGTTCGAGCGAAATCAGCTCGACGCCCAGCACGATTATTTCCTTGGGCAGACTGTCGAGCAGTTCCAGGCTGGCCAATACGTCCGGCAGCCCGATCTGATGCGGCGACAACTTCCTGCGAAAAAAGACCGGAATCTCGTCACCGGAAAATTTCACCACCGTGCCCGGCGCCGCGCCAGACTTGACGACATCAAGAACGACCAGGAAATCAAGATTGGAAAGATCCTCGATCATTTCCATGCCCGAGGTGCCACCATCGATGGCGAGCACATTTTCCGGCAGCTTCCAGGCCTGTTCCAGCGCTTCAACCGCGCGCACACCGGCCGCTTCATCGGTAAGTATGGTGTTGCCAATGCCGAGTACGACCGCACGCATGAATGGGGACCCAAGAAATAAACGAGGGCCGGCAACCGCCGGCCCTCACATGTTACGCGCTACTCAGACCGCCTTGACCGAAATCGCGTTGCCTTCCTTGTCGGTCAGGTGGATGGCGCAGGCAATGCACGGGTCGAAGGAGTGGATGGTGCGCAGCACCTCCAGCGGCTTCTCCGCATCGGCGATAGGGGTATCGACCAATGATGCCTCGTAGGGTCCCGGCTCGTCCTTGTCGTTGCGCGGGCAGGCATTCCAGGTCGAGGGCACCACGCACTGGTAGTTCTTGATCTTGCCGTTGTCGATGACCACCCAATGCGACAGTGCACCGCGCGGGGCCTCGTGGAAACCGACGCCCATCACTTCGTCCTTGGGGAATATCGGCTTGTTGAACGTGGTCAGATCGCCCTTGGCCATGTTGCCGATCAGCGAGGTCCATTGGCCTTCGAGCATATCCATATTGACGCAGCAGGCAATCGCTCGGGCGGCATGCCGACCGATGGTCGAATGCATCGCGTCCAGGCCGACCTTGGTCTTGGCCAGCGCCGAGACGGTATCGAGCGCCGCCGTGGCGTACTTCTTGGTGGGCTCGTGGCCAGCGGCGAGACCATTGATCACGCGGGCCAACGGGCCGACCTGAGCCACCTTGCCGTAGAAGGTTGGCGACTTGAGCCACGAGTATTTGGCGTCGTCCTTGAAGTCTGTGTAGTTCGGCTTGGTCTCACCCTTGTAGGGATGCAACGCGCCGGCCTTGGAATAGTCGTACCAGGAATGCTTGACCGCCTCTTCGACGCCCTTGATCCAGTACTCGTCGTTGAAGCTCTTGATCGGCTGGTACTTGGTCAGGTCGCCGCCCTCGACGAAGCCGCCGGGGAAGCCGAACTGCGTGCCCTTGGTATCGAGCGGAATGTCGGGCACCGACAGGTAGTTCACGACGCCCTTGCCGACCTTGGTCCAGTCGGCATAGAAGGCGCCGACTGCGGCGACGTCGATCAGGTACACGTTCTTGACGAAGTCGTTCAGTTCGTCGATGAAACCCTTGATCGCCATCAGGCGCTCGACGGTCAGCAACGCCTGCGAGTCGGTGGCCAGCGGATTGGCAACACCGCCGACGGCGACGTTCTGGATGTGCGGCGTCTTGGCGCCGAGGATGGAAACAATCTTGTTGGCCTTGCGCTGCACCTCCAGCGCCTGCAGATAGTGCGCCACGGCCAGCAGATTGACTTCAGGCGACAGCTTCATCGCCGGATGGCCCCAGTAGCCGTTGGTGAAGATGCCGAGCTGGCCGCCGTTGACGAAATGCTTCAGCCGGTCATGCACCCGTTTCATCTCGTGCTTGCTGTTGAGATGCCAGGATGACAGGCTCTCGCCCAGCGCCGCCGTCTTGTTCGGATCAGCCTTCAAGGCAGACGTCACATCGACCCAGTCGAGCGCCGACAGATGATAAAAATGCACGATATGGTCGTGCACCGAATGCGCCAGGATGATCAGGTTGCGGATGTACTGGGCGTTGAGTGGAATTTCCATCTTGAGTGCGTTTTCAACCGCCCGCACCGACGTAATGGCATGCACCGTGGTGCACACGCCGCAGATGCGCTGGGTGATGGCCCAGGCGTCGCGCGGATCGCGACCGAGCAGGATCAGCTCGACGCCGCGCCACATCTGGCCGGACGACCAGGCCTTCTTGACGCGGCCGCCATCCACGTCGACGTCGATACGCAGGTGGCCTTCGATGCGGGTGATCGGATCAATTGTTATGCGCTTGGACATTTTCTGTCTCCATCCTTATCTTAGTGAGCGGCCTGCACATCTTCCCGGGGTAATACCGGGAAGCGACGGGTGATGATGATGTAACCGAGAACTTCGATGGCGAACATGCCTGCGGTGACGAGCACTTCAGCCAGGGTCGGGAAGTAGGTGAAGCCGCCCGCGTCGCCGACATTGGTTTCATAGCCGATCAGGAAACCGTTCAGTCGCAACAGCGCACCACCCAGCATCAGCAGGATTCCAGCGAGAAACAGTTTTGCCGGATTGCGCCGGTTGGTTTCGGCTCCGATCAGGATCAGCGGCGCAATGAAGCAGGCCATTTCCAGCCAGAACATCAGCGCCTCCACCGACGGTACAAACGCTTTTGGCAACGCGCCGCGTACCACGACATCACCGATCCGGACCACCAGATAGACCACAAGAAAGCCCAGCATCACCTTCGCCAGCGGGGTCAGCATGTGCGTCTCGAGCTTGCGCCGGTAAGCCGAAGAGGTCAGGCAGGACTCGAACAGCACCACCGCATAGCCCATGGCGATCGCCGTCAGCAGGTAGAGCAGCGGCTGCAACGGCGTCTGCCACAACGGGTGTATCTGCACACCCATCACCACCAGCAGGGTGCCCAGCGAGGACTGGTGCATCATCGGCAGCACGGTACCCAACGCGATGATGAAGAACATCGCCTTGCCGACCTTTTTCTTCGCCTCCTGCTTGCCCAGTTGTTCAAACACCACCGGCGAGAACTCGATCCACATGACAACGACGTAGAGCGAGATGCACACCGCGACTTCGAACATCACCGAATTCGGATTGATCGACGTCGGCCAGTACATGTTCCACACGTTCCACCAGCGACCGAGGTCGAAGATCACCCCGGCACC
>JAPLQZ010000220.1 GCA_026399415.1 Rhodocyclales bacterium
AGCGGTCGCCGTCCTGGTCTTCGCTGCCCGGCGGGCCGCCCCAGATATGCTCGCCGTGGTCGTAGAAAATTTCGGTGCAGGGACCGCAGGGGCCCGTCTCGCCCATCATCCAGAAATTGTCGGAGGCGTAACGCGCACCCTTGTTGTCGCCGATGCGGATCACGCGTTCGGGCGGCACGCCGATCTCCCTGGTCCAGATCTCGTAGGCCTCGTCGTCTTCGGCATACACCGTGACCCAGAGCTTGTCCGCCGGCAGCTTGAAGACATCGACCAGCAGTTCCCAGGCGTACTTGATGGCATCGCGCTTGAAGTAGTCGCCGAAGCTGAAGTTGCCCAGCATCTCGAAAAAGGTGTGATGCCGCGCCGTGTAGCCGACGTTTTCCAGATCGTTGTGCTTGCCGCCGGCGCGCACGCATTTCTGCGAACTCGCGGCACGGCTGTAGCTGCGTTTGTCGAAGCCGAGAAACACATCCTTGAACTGATTCATGCCGGCGTTGGTGAACAGCAGCGTCGGATCCTCGTGCGGCACCAGCGAACTGGAGGCCACAATCTGGTGGCCTTTCGAGGCAAAAAAATCGAGGAATTGCTGTCGAATTTCGGAGCTTTTCATGGCTGGATGCTGCCTTTGACGCGAAACGCCAATTTTAAGCGATAAAAAAGCCCGCGCTGAGGCGGGCTCCGGTGGCATGCGACCGGCTTACTTCTTGCCCGGGCGATCCTTCTTGCCGTCGTGATTGCGGTCATGCTGAGCGTCGTGCTTCTCTTGCGCGATTTTCTTGCTCTCCTGGTTCTGTGCTTGCTTCAGCCGCTCGCGTTCCTTGGGCGTCACCTTGCCATCAGCCTTGGCCTTGTCTTCCATCTTCTGGATGCGCTCCTGGCCCTTTTCCAGACGGACGGCTTCCTTGCCGGTCAACTCGCCCGACTTGACGCCCTGATCGATGCGCTGTTGCTGATTGGCTTGACGCTGATCGACTTTCGGCGTTGCGGTTTGCGCCAGGACCGGCAGCGCAAAAGCGGCAAGGACAGCGATCAAGAGACTGGATGTGCGCTTCATGTGTTGCTCCTCGTGTTTGGAATGGGACAGCCCCATGCGCAGAATAACGCCTCCGGAAATTTTTCGCTGACGGCTGAAATGTAAGCAGCTGTTAGCCGCGCTTACATTTCGGCGGCTGACCAGAGATCGGGCCGGTCGGTGAATACGGCGCTGACGCCCATGGCAAACAGGCGCTCGGCATCCTCACGACGATTGACCGTGTAACAAGCCAGCGGCAAGCCGGCACCACGCACCGCTGCCAGCGCCTCGGCGGTCAGCGCACGCGCCGCACAATGCACGGCGGACGCCTCCGCTGCCTCGATGCGTTCGCGCCAGTCCGCAGGAATCGCCTCGACCAGTATCGCGCGCGGCAGCTGAGCGGCTTCATCGGCAGCAGCGCGCAAGGCCGCGGCCGAAAACGACGACAACAGCAGTTTGCCTTTCGCCTCAGCCGCATGGCGGGCGACGACGCGCCCGATCTCGGCTTCCTGTCCGGCGGACGGCTTGATTTCGACATTGGCCCACAAGCCGAGTGCGGCACACAAGCGCAAGGCCTCGTCAAGAGTCGGCAGCGGCTCCACGGCGAAAGCCGGATGGTGCCGGCTGCCGGCATCGAGCCGGGCAAGTTGAGTGGAACTCGTGTCTGCCACGCGCCCCTGCCCCGAGGTGGTGCGCTCCAGAGTCTCGTCGTGGATCAGGACCGGCACGCCATCGGCGGCGAGCATGGCATCAAACTCGACCCCGCGACAGCCGAGGCGCTTTGCCAAGCGCAGTCCGGCCAGGGTATTTTCCGGCGTCAGAGCGCCGCCGCAGCGATGCGCGATGATGCGCGGGTAGATCATCGCTTTCCGGAGACGGCCGCCCTGGCCGGTGGAGCGGCCGGAGCCGTGGCCTCATTGACCCGGCGCACGGTGTTGTCGAGCGCCTCTTTCGCCGCGCGGTCGGTGTTCCAGACAAAAGCTACTTCTTCGCCGAGAAATTCATGCAGGCGATCACGGATCGGCCCGTGCTTGGCTCGCGTGCTCCCCTTGCGCGACACCGAAAGGCGCTTTTGCGCGGCATCCAGCACCTGCCGGGGAATGCCGGAATCGCGCAGAGCCGTCGCCGCCCCCGGCGTCATCGGCAGGTAGCTCGTGGCGCGTACCCACTCCTTCTGCACGTCGGGCCGCAACATGAAGGTCATAAAGCGGGCGATCAGCTTGTACTCGTCCTTCCTGTGTCCGGCCAGCACCCAGAGCCCGGCGCCATCGGGCAGGACATCGGCCGGCTTGGGGCTATACACATCGTCGTAATGCGGCAAGGCAGCGACGCCGACATCGATCCCGGCGCGGATGGCTTCGGCATACAGCGATGATTCTCCGGTCAGCATCGCGCATTCGCCGCTGAGAAAGCGCCGGTTGCCTTCGCGTGCCGGTCCGGAGTAATGAAAGTAGCGGCTCTTCTGCCAACTGGCGAGAAGCGCCAGATGCTTGACGTTCACCATGCTGTTGGCCAGCACCTTGTCCAATTTACCAACCCGCGCCACGACTGCCTCGCCGGCCTGCGTCGATACATTCTCGGAATGAATCCAGGCAAAACGTGCGGTGGTCAGAGGACATTTGCCACCATGGTCATAAATCTCGCCCGCCACCTTTTGCAACTCCCACCAGGTCTTCGCCGGCTTGTCGGGATCGAGTCCGGCCTTGCGCAAGCTGGCACGGTTGGTGAACAACACCGGCAGCGCAAGCGCCATCGGCAGCGCCTGAATGCGTCCGCTGGCATCGTCCACGGCATCGGCGACCTGCGGGTAAAACTGGGCGGCGTCGAACTTTTGCCCGGCTTCGCGCATCACCTCATGCAAGGGGCGGAAGCGCGGCCGGGAACCGAAGAACTCCATGCTGTCGTCGGGATCGAGCAAGGCCAGGTGCGGCAGCGCATGACGGTTCTCCAGTCCCCGGACATCCTGCAGCACCACTCTTCCCTTGCCCTTCAAATCGTCGTTGAAGCGCAACACCAGCGTCGCCAGAGTATCCAGCGCCTTGCCATCAAGATCGTGGCGCAAGCTGATGTCCTGGGCGAAAACCGGGAACGCAGCGCACCACCCGAGCAATATCCAGAGAATCGCCTTCATTCTGCCGCCTCTCCTCCATTCAGCAGGCTGAAGTTTATACGCGATCGCCTCCGCTTCAGTGACGTTGCGCCCATATCTGTTCTCGACTAATCTACGTCCGTTTGTCAGGCACGGAGGAGAGGGCCGGTCCCGCCGGCATTGAAAGCGCCATGAATAAGCCACTACGATTCGCACTGCTGTTTGCGGCCGCCAACCTCTTGCTGGCCCTGCTCTTCCCACCCTACGATTACGTTTCGATGTTGATTGGCAACATTCCCACCTTCGACGGTTTCTACTTCGTGTTCGCGGGCGAGCCGCACCGCGTCGTAAACACAAGCTTCCTCGCCCTCGAAATCATCGGCATCCTGATCAACGCCTGCATTGCGATCCTGCTGCTACGCAACGCCCCGGCGCGACAATTGCGTCAGTCCGGCGGCAACCGCAAGCAGCGCCTGGTGCTGGGCGTGGTAGCGATCAACCTGATACTGATACTGCTTTTCCCTCCCTTCGAATATTTTGCGGCCATCTCCAAGGCGGCGCTGCCCACGTTCGAGGGTTTCTATTTCGTGTTCGGCCACAATGAGATGCGACAGATCGTGACGTCAATCCTCTACATCGAGGTCGCCCTGGTCATCATCAACGGCGCCCTGCTCTGGCTGTTGTTCCAAGACAAGACGCCAGAGGAAGCATCGGCAGAGCACGTCCGGGCCCTGGCGCAGCGAGTCCGCGCCGCGCAAAAAAAATAGCCGGCAGCAGCGCCAGTCCGGCCGTCATCGCCTGGCGGCCATTTTGTCTTCAACGATTTCTGGGTATAATCCGGCCCTCTCAAGCGCCCGTAGCTCATCTGGATAGAGTACTTGGCTACGAACCAAGGGGTAGGGAGTTCGAATCTCTCCGGGCGCACCAGTAATACCAAAGAAAAAGCCGATCAGTGATGGTCGGCTTTTTTACTTTTTCGCCGCTATTACCGGAAATTAGCTATCTGATCCTCGCGGTTTCGAAGGTACTTTCTGCTCAGGCAATTCCTTGCCCTCGCCATAGCCCTTCAGCCAAGCCTTGCCGGCATCTGAATCAGTTTCATAGGGGTTATTCATAGGCTGCCGTAACTGCCCGGCTTTATGCCCCTCTGCCCACGCTCGTTGTTCTGGTGTAAGCATGACTATCCTTTCGGCGATGCATTCTCGCGGTTTGCCAGCCCATCAGGCATGAAAAAGGCCGGAAACCCTTGCTGTTACTGGAGTTTCCGGCCTGGTCTGGAACAGTTAAAACAAGTGTCTGGTGGAGGTGAGCGGGATCGAACCGCTGGCCTCGACGTTGCGAACGTCGCGCTCTCCCAACTGAGCTACACCCCCTGGCGGCGCGGATTATAGCAATCGCGATACGGCAAGGGAAATTGCCTGCCCGCGAAGCGGTGTCCCAGGCACGCAAAGCGGCCTTCAGACCAGGCTCACCTCATCCATGCCGCACTTGGTGACGCCGAGGGCGGTGCGCACCACCAGCGGATAGGCGTTGCCGACGAACTGGCCGAAGCTGGCGATGTTGTAGCCGACCACGATGCCGGGGATGCTGCCGACCAGAACCTCGCGCCCGACCACGAATCCCCGGTTGATGGCGGCATTCACGGCGGAGCCGACACTGCGGCCGTATCGCTCCGAATCCTGCTCAAGCTTTCCCGGACGTGAGCCATTGCGCTCTTTGGCTGCCATAGTCCCCTCCTCTTCGCGGAATATCCGCCTGCAGCAAAATTATCGACCGCTGCCGGAAAAGTTCAGGCCTTGATGACCGCGATGTTTTGCCCCTATTTCGAGCCAGCCGAGGCACGGCGCAGGCGATCGGCAACGGCGCGCCAGCTTTCGCCGGCGGGCGGTGCGGCCACCAGGATCAAATCGCAGCCCGTTGCGTCAAGCTCGCGCAATCGGGCATACAGATCATGGGCGAACTGCGCCGGGTCTGCGCTGGCAGGGCAGTAGACGAGGCTCCCGTGGCTGAACGCGAGAGGCTGCGCTGCCAGCACGGCAATGCGCCGGCCGGCGCCGAGCGCTTCGCGTGCAGTCTTCTCAAGGGCTGCCACGGCCACCAGTTGCATCGGGGTGCGCGGCGCATAGTGGGACTCCAGGCTGCCCGAAACTCGCGGCGCGTTCTGTTGTCCGCCAAATTTCGGGGCATAGCCGAGCACCACAGCCATGGCTACCGCATCCAGCATGCCCGGACGCAGGATGCGCGCCGCGCCGCCGGACAGATCGAGGATGGTGGATTCGATGCCGACCGCGCAGGGGCCGCCGTCGAGAATCATCGCCACGTTGTCGCCGAGTTCCTCGCGCACATGGGCCGCCGTGGTCGGACTGACGCGACCGAAACGGTTTGCCGAGGGAGCGGCCACGCCACCATCGAATTCACGCAGAGTTTGCAGGGCCAGCGGATGGTCCGGCACGCGCAGGCCGACCGTATCCTGGCCGCCGGTAACGGCATCCGGTACTGACGGGTGGCGCTTGAGGATCAGCGTCAGCGGGCCCGGCCAGAATGCGGCGGCGAGACTGATTGCGACCTCGGGAATATCCACGGCCCATCGCTCCAGATGCGAAGCGTCAGGCAAATGCACTATCAGCGGATGATCGGCGGGCCGCCCCTTGGCGGCGAAAATCTTGCCGATGGCGAGCGCATTGCGCGCGTCGGCGCCCAGTCCATAGACGGTTTCGGTGGGAAAGGCGACCAGTTCGCCGGCGCGCAGCAATGCCGCCGCGCGGGCAACATCGGGCCGCTGCGCGGTCATCGCTTGATGGCGCGAAACCCTATGTCGCGACGACACTGCATGCCATCGAAACTGATCGGATCGAGCACCTCATAAGCGCGCTTCTGTGCCGCCTTGACGTTGTCGCCCAGTGCCGTGACGCAGAGCACACGCCCGCCCGCCGTTACCACTTCGCCATTTTTTTCCGCCGTGCCGGCATGAAACACGTGGCTGTCATCCGTCGGCGCGGAAAGACCATGGATGACGTCGCCTTTTCTCGGCGTCTCGGGATAATTGGCAGCGGCCATGACCACGCCAAGTGCCACGCGACGGTCCCACTCCGCTTCGACTTCATTGAGGCGGCCGTCAATCGCGGCATCCACCAGTTCGACCAGATTGCTCTTCAGCCGCAGCATGATCGGCTGGGTTTCGGGATCGCCCATGCGGCAGTTGAATTCGAGCACGCGCAGGCTGCCGTCGGGCTTGATCATCAGGCCGGCATAGAGGAAGCCGGTGTAGACGATGCCATCCGCCGCCATGCCGTTGATGGTCGGCATGATCACTTCGCGCATGACGCGGGCGTGAATTTCCGGCGTCACCACCGGCGCCGGCGAATAGGCGCCCATGCCGCCGGTGTTCGGTCCCTGATCGGCATCCTTGAGCCGCTTGTGGTCCTGGCTGGTGGCCAGCGCCAGTGCGTGCCGGCCGTCGGCCATGACGATGAAACTGGCTTCCTCGCCATCGAGAAACTCTTCGATCACGACGCGGGCGCCGGCATCGCCGAGTTTGTTGTCGGCCAGCATCATGTCGATCGCGGCATGGGCTTCATCGACGCTCATCGCCACCACCACGCCCTTGCCGGCTGCCAGACCGTCGGCCTTGATCACGATCGGCGCACCCTCGGCATCGATGTAGGCATGCGCCGTCTTGATCTCGGCGAAGGTCCTGAATTTTGCCGTCGCAATATTGTGCCGGGCCATGAAGCGCTTGGCGAAGTCCTTCGAGCTTTCAAGCTGCGCCGCGGCCTGGGTCGGGCCGAAGATGCGCAGATTGCGGGCGCGGAACACATCGACGATGCCCGCCGCCAGCGGCGCCTCGGGACCGACGATAGTGGCATGCACCTTTTCGCGCTGGGCGTAATCGGCCAGCGCATGGATGTCCGTGAGCGGCAGGTTCTCCAGCTCGTGCTCAAGTGCCGTCCCGGCATTGCCGGGCGCGACATAGACCTTTTGCATGCCGGGAGCCTGAGCCAGACGCCATGCCAGCGCGTGCTCGCGGCCGCCGGAGCCAACCACCAATATTCTCATGACATTAATGGCGGAAGTGGCGGAACCCGGTGAACACCATCGCCAGATTATGTTCATCCGCGGCGGCAATGACTTCGGCATCGCGCACCGAGCCGCCGGGCTGGATCACCGCCGTCGCTCCCGCTTTGGCCAGCACATCGAGGCCGTCGCGGAAGGGAAAGAAGGCGTCCGAGGCAGCCACCGAACCGACCACCGTCAGGCCGTTGTTCTCGGCCTTGATCGAGGCAATACGGGCGGAATCGACACGGCTCATCTGCCCGGCGCCGACACCCACCGTCATGCCATCCTTGCAGAAGACGATGGCGTTGGACTTGACGTACTTGGCAACGCGCCAGGCGAACAGCATGTCGCTCATTTCCTGATCCGACGGCGCGCGCTTGGTCGCCACCTTGATGTCGGCCTGGGTGATGCGCGCTTCATCGGCGCTTTGCAGCAGCAGACCGCCGCCGACGCGCTTGTAGTCGAAGGCGCCCGCTGATTTGCCGAGCGGCACGACCAGCACGCGCAGATTCTGCTTGGCGGCAAATACGGCGCGGGCTTCCGCGGTGATTTCCGGTGCGATGATGACCTCGGCGAACTGGCCGGCGATGGCTTCCGCCGCCGCCTTGTCGATCGCCACGTTGAAGGCGATGATGCCGCCGAAGGCCGAGGTCGGGTCGGTCTTGAAGGCCTTGCGATAAGTCTCTTCGGCGTTCGCGCCCACTGCTACACCGCAGGGGTTGGCGTGCTTGACGATGACACAGGCGGCCGGGCCGATCGAGGCATCGAAAGCCTTGACGCATTCCCATGCCGCATCGGCGTCACCGATGTTGTTGTAAGACAGCTCCTTGCCCTGGATCTGCTGATAGCTCGAAATGCTTCCGGGCACCCCGCCCGGCTCGCGATAGAAAGCCGCCTGCTGGTGCGGGTTCTCGCCGTAGCGCAGGGTTTCCACCTTGTCGAACGCCAGTTGCAGTTTCTCGGGGAACACGCCGGGCTTGTTCTCCTCGTCGAGCGAGGTCAGCCAGTTGGCGATGGCGGAGTCGTAACGCGCGGTCTGGGTGAAGGCTTTCTTGGCCAGCGCGAAGCGCGTCTTGTAGGAAAGCGCGCCGCCGGACTTGAGTTCTTCGAGCACCGGCGCGTAATCATCGGGGTCGGTCACCACGCCGACACCGCCTTGTTCATTGCCATGATTCTTGGCTGCGGCGCGGACCATGGTCGGGCCGCCGATATCGATGTTCTCGATCGCGTCGTCGAGCGTGCAGCCGGGCTTGGCCACCGTCTCGCGGAAGGGATAGAGATTCACCACCACCAGGTCGATGGCCGGAATGCCGTGCTGCGCCATGACCGCCAGGTGCCCGGGCAAATCGCGCCGGCCGAGAATGCCGCCATGCACCTTGGGATGCAGGGTCTTGACGCGGCCATCGAGCATCTCGGGAAAACCGGTGTAATCGGAGACGTCGGTGACGTCGAGTCCGGCGTCGCGCAGCAGTTTGGCGGTGCCGCCGGTGGAGAGGAGCTTGACCCCGAGTTGGGCAAGGCCGCGGGCGAAATCCACCGCACCGCGCTTGTCGGAAACGCTGATGAGCGCTTGTGTTACTTTCATGGAAACCTCGGAACATTAACGTGAAATACTTTGTACGGAGTCCCCTGTGATAAACGCGCGTAGCGCGCCGAACGGTAACCCCCCGCGAGGGGGGAAGGGGGGCGGGCGAATAATTGGCTTTTTGCGTGTTTCATCTTCAGCGGGTGGCGCTTGGCACCATGAGCGTTAAAGCAATTCGTGATCGACCAGCATGCGGCGCAGTGTGCCGCGACTGATACCCAGCATGGTGGCGGCGACCGTCTGATTGCCTTCCGCCTGTTTCATCACCACTTCCAGCATCGGCCCTTCGACGCTTTTCAAAACCATGTCGTAGATGGCATGCGGCGCCTGGCCGTCGAGGTCGCGGAAATAGCGATTGAGGTTGCGCCGTACGCAGTCGCCCAGTTCGCTGCTCATGCGGCCTCCATTTCCTCAAGCCGATCTGCATAACGCAGCCGATCATTCGCGGCGGCATGGCCAAGAAAGAATTCATCGGCGGCGGCCAACTGCTCGCCGACGCTTTGCAACTGGTTCATGGCGTGACGGAAATGGGCGGCGCCGACCAGGCCCTTGGTGTACCAGCTGATGTGCTTGCGCGCGATTCGCACACCGGTTTCCTCGCCGTAGAAGGCATACAGATCCGCCAGGTGGCCGCGCAGAATCCGGTGTATCTCTTCCACCCGCGGCGGCGGCAGTTCCTCTCCGGTCGCCAGGAAATGTTCAATCTCGCGGAACAGCCAGGGCCTGCCTTGCGCCGCACGGCCGATCATGACGCCATCGGCTCCGGTGTAGTCGAGGACGAAGCGGGCCTTGTGCGGCGTCGTAATGTCGCCGTTGGCGATCACCGGAATGTTCACCTGCGATTTGACCAGGGCAATGGTGTCGTATTCGGCGCAGCCCATGTATTGATCGGCGCGGGTGCGGCCATGAATGGCAATGGCGCGAATGCCGGATGCTTCGGCGATGCGGGCAATGCGCGGCGCATTGCGGTTCTGGCTGTTCCATCCGGTGCGAAACTTCAGCGTCACCGGCGTGTCCGGCACGGCAGCCACTACCGCCTCGAGAATCCTCGCCACCAGCGGTTCGTTCTGCATCAGGGCCGAACCGGCCATGACGTTGCAGATCTTCTTCGCCGGGCAGCCCATGTTGATGTCGATGATCTGCGCGCCGTTGTCCGCGTTGTACCTGGCGGCCTGCGCCATCATCACCGGATCGGCGCCGGCGATCTGCACCGAGATCGGATCGACCTCGCCCTCGTGATCGGCGCGGCGACGGGTCTTGGCGCTGCCATACAGCAGGGAATTGGACGTGACCATCTCCGACACTGCAAACCCGGCGCCAAGCTTCTTGCACAACTGGCGGAAAGGGCGGTCCGTGACTCCGGCCATGGGCGCGACAAACAGGTTGTTGCGCAACTGGAAGCCGAGAAAGTCCATGTCGAAGAAAAGGAATATGTCCGGGGAAGGGCGCGATTTTAGCGCAAACCGCTACGACGGCAATCGAAGCTTTCTATGGTCCGTGACAAATCTCATGGCCAAGCTCGGGCGCCGTATATCATCCGCTTGGCCACAAAGCCTCTCAGCGGCGGCAGCAGGTCCAGCGCCAGGAGGCCGGCACCGCGCGCATGCTTCAATAGCGCAAAGTCCGGAGCGAAACTGTCAATCAGCAAATCGGTAAAGCCGATCGCGCCGCGCCGATCTGCCTGGCGCCCGCGCGCATAGTCGGCGAGCACTTCGGGCGCACCCGGGTCTTCTGCGGCGCCCGCCTGCTGCGCCAGTTCCCAGATGTCTCGCAAGGCGAGATTGAAGCCCTGCCCGGCTACCGGATGCAATGTCTGTGCGGCATTGCCGAGCCAGACCTGGCGCTCGCCCACCGGGTTCTGGCGGTAACGCAGACCGAGCGGATAGGCGGTGCGCGGGCCCGCCGCGGTGAAGCGATGCCGCGTGCCGAAGCGCTGCTGCAATAACGAGAGGAAGCCTGCATCGTCGAGCGCCTTGACCTCGGCCACGGTTTCGTCGGCACAGGTCAACACCACGGCGTAGCAGTCATCGAGCGGCAGCAGCGCCACCGGTCCCTCGCTGGTAAACCGCTCCCAAGCGACATTTTGATGGGGCGCGGCCGTGCTGACGTTGCACAGCACGGCATGCTGCCCATAGTCGTGCAGTGTGCCGGCACCGGCCTCGACCATGCCTTCGGCGAAAGCAGTCAGGGAAAACCCCGCCGTGTCACCGGCACCGACTCTTGTGTTCTCGCGATAAGTGATTCCGGCAGCGCTCACCGCGGCATCGAGTGCGCGGATCAGGTCGCTTGCCGGCAGCACCCAACCCAGCGCCGTCACACCAAGCTCGTTGGCGCGCAGACGACTGCGGCCGAAGCCGCCGCGCTGCGAGATGTGTATGGTTTCGATCGGTGTTGCGGACAGTCCCGACCAGACGCCCAGCCAGTCGAGAATCTGCCGCGCGCCGTCGGACAAGGCCAGCACGCGGGCATCGCGGCAGACAGCGGCATGTTCGCGGGCTTCGAAGATTTCGGCTGTCACGCCATGGAGTTTCAGTGCCAGCGCCAGGGCCATCCCTACCGGGCCACCACCGACGATGGCGACCTGACGGTTGCCATTGTCGGTGGCGGAACTGCTAAGTGGTAGACCGATCTCAGCCGCCACGCCCATCTCGCATCAACGCTTCGATGTCGGCGATCTTCTTCGGTGCGGCGGCGGTAATGATTTCGCAGCCCGCGGCGGTCACTACCGCGTCGTCCTCGATGCGCACGCCTATATTCCAGAACGCCTCGGGCACGTCTTCCGCCGGCCGGATGTAGCAGCCGGGTTCGATGGTCAGCACCATGCCGGGCGCCAGCGGCACCCAGAGCTCCCCGTCCTTGTATTCGCCGGCATCGTGCACATCCTTCCCCAGCCAGTGGCTGGTGCGATGCATGAAGAAGCGCTTGTAGCTCTCCGATTCAATCACCGCATCCGCTGATCCGGGCAACAGTTTCAAGTCGATCATGCCCTGCGCCAGCACCTTCAGCGCCGCCTCGTGCGGATCGGCGAAAGTGGCGCCGGGACGCACCGCCGCAATCGCCGCTGCCTGTGCGTCGAGCACCATATCGTAGACGTCGGCCTGCGGTCCGCTGAAGCGGCCGCTGACCGGAAAGCAGCGCGTGATATCGGACGCATAGCCGTTGAGTTCGCCGCCGGCATCGATCAGCAGCAGGTCGCCTTCGCACAACACTTTATCGTTGCCGACGTAATGCAGGACGCAGGCATTGGCGCCGCCGGCGACAATGGAGGTATACGCAGGGTACTCGCAGCCCTGGCGGCGAAATTCGTGCAGCAACTCGGCTTCGACTTCGTACTCGAAACGGCCGGGCGCGACAAAGCGCATGGCGCGAATATGGGCCGCCGTCGAAATATCCGCGGCGCGGCGCATGATCGCAAGCTCGGTAGCGTCCTTGACCCGGCGCATGGCGTCGAGTTCGGCACGCACATCGCGGATCATCGCCGGCGCGCGCTTGCCAGTGCGGCTTTCGGCGCGCACGGTGTTCAGGGCGGCCGCAATGCGACGGTCCCAGCCGCTATCGTGGCCAATGGAGAACCACAATGCCGGCTGGTCGGCGAGCAGTTCCGCCAACTTGGCGTCGAGTTCGCCGACGGCGTACGCGGCATCGAGGCCAAATACTTCGCGAGCGCCGCCCGGACCATGGCGGAAGCCGTCCCAGATTTCCCGCTCCAGATTCTTCTCGCGGCAGAACAGCATCGATTGCGGCGACGTGTCCGCACCGCCAACGACCATCACCAGCACGGCCTCCGGCTCGGTGAAACCGGTCAGGTACTGAAAATAGCTGTCGGCGCGATAGGGATAGTGCGTATCGCGGTTGCGCGCCCGCTCGGGCGAGGTGGGGATGACCGCAACGCCGCCGCCGCCACGAGTCATGCGTTCGATCAACGAGAGTCGGCGCTGGCGATACGCCTCGAAAGAGTGCCCCGTGAGGGATGGCGATGGTTCCATCAAACGATTATAGCGATGTGAGTTCGCTGTCCAGGTCGACCAGACGCTGCGGCGTGCCGACGTCCACCCAGCGGCCGGCATGCAATTCGCCGGTGACTCTCCGTGCCGCCATGGCCGCCCGCAGCAGCGGTGCCAGTTTTGCTTTCTGGCCACGCTGAATGCCGGCAAAGATCTGCGGATGATAGATGCCGATACCGGAGAAGGTGCAGACCTGCGCGCCGTTATCGGTGGTCGCCGTGATGTCGGCGCCGACGACGCGCCCCGTCAGGGAAAAGTCACCCTGCGGATGGTGCGGCGGATTCGGCACCAGCACCAGATGCGCCAGATCGCCCGACTTCAGTGCACTGGCTGCCCGCGCCACATCCCAGTCGCAATAGGTATCTCCATTGACTACCAGAAATGGCTCATCGTTACCCAGCAGCGGCAACGCGTTGACGATTCCGCCGGCCGTCTCCAGCGCACCCTCGGGTTCGGGTGAATAGCGGATCGACAGTCCCCAGCGCGAGCCGTCGCCAAGCGCCACCTCGATCTGCGCACCGAGATGCGCGTGATTGATCACCACCTCGCACAGCCCGGCCTTTGCCAGGCGCTCCAGATGCCAGACGATCAAGGGCTTGCCGCCGACCGGCAGCAGCGGCTTCGGTGTCTGATCGGTCAGTGGCCGCATACGCACGCCGCGCCCCGCGGCGAGAATCATCACTTTCATTTGCCGCAGACCCAGAATCGACTACTCACGACGACTCCCGAGTGTGCCGGCATCCATCGTGTAGCCGAGCACGGTGATCTTGTCTTCCAGCCGGTCGAGGATTTTGCGCAGCGGCGAAAACTCGCTGTAGCGCTCGCAGGCCTTGCGCAGGTAGCGCGCCACCAGCGGCAGATCCTTGAGGTAAGCCTCCTTGCCGTCGCGGTGATAGAGGCGGGCGAAAATGCCCAGCACCTTGATGTGGCGTTGCACGCCCATCCACTCATAGTCGCGGAAAAAATCGCCAAAGTCGGACGCCACCGGCAAGCCCGCCTTGCGTGCCAATTCCCAGTAACGAATCAGCCAGTCGAGCGCAAGATCCTCATCCCACTCGATATAGGCATCCTTCAGCAGTGACACCATGTCGTAGCTGATCGGTCCATGCACGGCATCCTGGAAATCGATGATGCCGGGGTTGGCAGCGCCGGATTCGGAAATACGCATCAGGTTGCGCGAGTGATAGTCGCGATGAACAAAAACCTTAGGCTCGGCGAGATTTACTGCAAGGATGCGCTCGAACACGGTTTCCAGCGACTGTCTTTCACTCTCCGTCAGGACCATCTGGTGGTGCTTGTCCAGAAACCATTGCGGAAAAAGATCGAGTTCGCGGCGCAACAGCGCCCGGTCGTATTCCGGCAGCACGCCGGGACGGCTTGCAAGCTGGATTTTCACCAGCGCCGCGATCGCATCCGCATAGAGCGATGCGGCGTTGTCTGCGTCCAGCGCCTGCAGATACGTCGTGTTACCCAGATCGGAGAGCAGCAGGAAGCCCCGCTCCAGGTCTTGCGCCAGGACTTCCGGCACATGGGCCCCGGCCGCCTGAAAGAGCTGCTGAACGCCCAGCCAGGGCCGGCAATCCTCGTTGGCCGGCGGCGCGTCCATGACAATGCGCGTCGTGCCGTCGTCCAGCGTGGCCCGAAAATAGCGGCGGAAACTGGCGTCGGCCGAGGCCGGCGCGAGAGTGAAACTGGGGCCCGGCAACAAGGCGCCAAGCCACGTCCTGATTTGCTGCTGGCGTTCCATATCCGGGATGCGTGGAAAGGCTCAACAGCTTTGCCGGAGAGCGCGTTCCGCAGGCATGAAGTGTTAGAATTCGCGATTCTAGCATCGGCCGGCAAAGGCTTCTCCAGCACGCAGTACGCGTAGTTTGCGTCTGCGTTTTGCCGTCACCGTTGCGCCCACTTAGAGCCTCTTTCGATACGGCATGTCTCAATCGCATCGCGGACAATTCGGCACCAGCTCACTGCTTGCCTTGCTGGCGCTGACGGCAGGCTCCGCGGCGGCGGATACGCTGCCGCCCTTGCGCATCAATCCCGGGCTGCTCGGCGCCGGCACGCTGCCGCCGCCCGCGGCGCCTGCCGCCGTCGAGCCCATGGTCGCCGCGACGCCTGTGCCAACCCAGCCTGTACGGATAGATCCGACGCCGGCAGCGCGTGTCGATCCGACTCCGCCGCAAGCCAGGCCCGTGATCGAAGCCATTCCGCCGCCTGCCACACCAACAGTCGGCGCCGTGCAGATAGCCAGGCCTGCAGCGCCTGCTGCCACCCCTGCCGCCGCAATCGCTATGGCACCGGCGCCGGCCCGGTTACCGCCGGCTGCGGTCGCCGAAACGTCGCGCCGTCAGGAAGAGCCGAAAGCGGCTCCGCCGCAGGTGGTAATCCAGAAGCCGCAGGAACCGCCGCAGGTTGAAGAGCGCCCCCTTCTGCCGCCTCTTTACTCAGCCCACGTCGCTGCGGGAGAACTGCCTGAACCCAGCCTGCGGGGCACGGCAGGTGTCGCGCCCTATCTCAAGCGGTCGGGAGAATTGCTGCCGACCTTTATTGCCGCCGACCACATCGCCGGCAAGAACGACGTCGAAGTGGTCGCCGAAGGCAACGTCGAATTGCGCAAGCGCAATTCAGTCCTGCAGAGTGACCGGCTGACCTACTGGCAGGAAGCGGACGAGATGGAAGCGACGGGCAACGTCCGTCTCTCCCGCGACGGCGACCGCGTGCGGGGACCGAAGATGCGCATGAAGATGGAGGACAGTACCGGCTTTTTCGAGCAACCCGAATACAGCATCCGCCGCATCAAGACCGGGTCGGCCGCCACGCTATGGACCGGCACCGAGGAACGCGCGTCGCCGGAACTCACCACCGGCCAGGGCGCCGCTGCGCGCATGGATTTCGAGGGCGAGGGCAAATACCGGCTCACCGATGCTACCTACAGCACCTGTACCCCGGCTGCCGGCCGCGACCCCGACTGGTTCGCGCGCACCACTGATTTGCGCCTCAATTACGACGACGAAGAGGGCACGGCGCGCAACGCCACCCTGTACTTCAAGGGGGTGCCCATCCTCTATTCGCCCTGGTTGACGTTCTCGCTCAACAATGAGCGCAAGAGCGGGCTGCTGACACCTACACTGGGTTCCACCAGTCGCGGTGGCGCCGAATACACCCAGCCGTTCTACTGGAACATCGCACAGAACATGGACGCGACGATTGCGCCGCGCTTGATGTCCAAGCGTGGCATGCTGTGGAATGGCGAGTATCGCTACCTGAACCCCTCATATAGCGGCACCATGCAGGGGCAATATCTGCCCGACGACAAGCTGGAGCACAAGCGCCGGTCTTCGTATTCGCTGGCCCACAGCCAGAACCTGGGCAATGGCTTCTCCGGAGCGCTTGCGCTCAACGGCGCTTCCGACGGCACTTTCTTCAGCGATCTGGCCAATGGTTCATCGGTGGTTGCCCAGACCAATCTGCTGCGCCAGGGTACGCTCAGTTACGGCAGCACATGGTGGTCGGCCAACCTGCTGGCACAGAGCTATCAGACCCTGCAGGACCCGTCCCTGCCACTGGTGACAGAGCCTTACCGGCGTCTGCCGCAACTCACCGTAAATGCCAACCGCGGCGATCTGCCGCTGGGAATGAGCTTCGCCTTCAACGGCGAGCATGTTAACTTCCGCAACCCGACGCTGGTCGAGGGGCGGCGCTTTACGCTGTATCCGCAGATTTCACTGCCATTGCAGACCGCGGTCTTGAACCTGACGCCAAAAATTGGTCTGCACTCCACCACCTACAACCTCGACCATCAAGCCGCAGGCACGCCCGAGAAGCTCACCCGCAGCGTGCCGATCTTCAGCGTGGATTCGGGAGTGACTTTCGAGCGCGACATGGACTGGATGGGCAAGTCCCTGACCCAGACGCTGGAGCCGCGCCTCTACTACCTGTATGTCCCGGTGCGCGACCAGAGCCTGATTCCAATATTCGATACCGGTATCGCCGACTTCAACTTCGCGCAGATTTTCGGCGAGAACCGCTACAGCGGCGGCGACCGGATTGCCGATGCGAATCAGGCCACGGCGATGATCTCCTCGCGCCTGCTGGATCCGCTGACCGGCGCCGAGATCCTCCGCGCCGCCTTCGGCCAGCGTTTCTATTTCAGCACCCAGAATGTCGGGCTGCCGGCCAGCGCGACCGCGCCCGCCGAGGTGTTGCGCAGCGACCGCCAGACCGACTTCCTGGGCTCGATCTCCGGTCGCATCCTGCCGAAGACCTACGCCGATGCGGGCGTCCAGTACAACCCGCGGCTGAGCCGGATCGAGCGTCTCAACCTCGGCGGGCGCTATCAGCCGGAGGCGGGCAAGGTGCTGAATGCCGGCTACCGCTATACGCGGGATCAACTCGGCGTGCTCGGCCTGGGTCAGTTCGATATTTCCGGTCAATGGCCGGTCTTCGACGGCTGGCATGCCGTAGGACGATTCAATTATTCGACCAAGGACCGGCGCATGGTCGAATCAGTGGCCGGCCTGGAATACGACGGCGGCTGCTGGGTCGGGCGCATCGTCGTGCAACGCCTTGCGACGCAGACGCAACTGACGAATACCGCGCTATTCTTCCAGCTTGAGCTGAATGGTTTCGCAAAAGTCGGCTCCAGCCCGCTCGACATACTCCGCCGCAGCGTACCCGGCTACGGCGTGATAAACCAGCAGAGCACTGAAGAGCCTCTCACCATCCCATGATCGTCCGCCTGCTGCTGCTTTGCCTGTTCTCCAGCCTGTGCTTCGTCCCGGTGCACGCCCAGACGCGGCGCCTCCAGTCCGTGGAGGTCGACCGCATCATCGCGGTGGTGAATGACGAGGCCGTTACCGCCTTCGAACTGCGCGCCCGTCTGGCTACGGTGGAACGCCAGTTGCGCGGACAGAATGTGCAGTTGCCGCCGCGCGACGTGCTCGAACGGCAGCTGCTCGAACGCATGATCACCGATCGCGTACAACTGCAGTTTGCCAAGGAAACCGGCCTGCGAATATCGGACATCGAACTCGATGCCGCGATACGTCGCATCGCCGACGGCAACCGCCTTTCCTTGCAGGAATTCCGCGCCGCACTGGAGAAGGATGGCATAGCCTGGATCAAGTTCAGCGAAGAGATTCGTGACGAAATCGTGCTGTCGCGTCTGCGTGATCGCGAAGTGGAAAGCCGCATCGTCGTCTCCGATGGCGAGATAGACAACTATCTGGCCAACCCGGATCAGGGCAGCCACACCGGCAACGTTGAGGTGAATACGGCGCACATCGTCCTGCGCGTGCCGGAACAGGCGTCGCCCGACCAGTTGATGCGCATCGGCGCGCGGGCGCAGGCAGCGCTCGATCAGATCCGGCGCGGCGAAAACTTCGCCAAGGTGGCCGCAAGTTATTCCGATGCGCCCGACGGTCTCGCCGGCGGAGCCATGGGCATACGCCCACTTGACCGCTTGCCCGCGCTCTACGGCGATGCCGTAAAAAAACTGAAACCCGGCGAAGTCAGCGATATCTTGCGCAGCCCGGCCGGTTTTCACATCATCAAACTGATCGACATGCAAGGCACTGCGGGCGCCAAACCCGTGGTGACGCTGAAGCAGACGCGCGCGCGTCATATCCTGATCAAGGTCAATGAACTTGTTTCCGAAGCCGAGGCGAAGCGCAGGCTGGTAGCACTCAAGGAGCGGATCGACAACGGCGCCGATTTTGCCGAACTGGCGCGACTGAATTCCAACGATCTTTCTGCCACCAAGGGAGGCGATCTCGGCTGGCTGTATCAGGGTGACACGGTTCCCGATTTCGAGAAGGCAATGGATGCGCTGAAGATCAACCAGACCAGCGAACCGGTGCAGTCGCCTTTCGGCTTCCACCTGATCCAGGCGCTGGAGCGTCGCACCGAGGATGCGACGGCAGAACGCCAGCGTCTCTCCGCGCGGCAGGTGCTGCGCGAGCGCAAGTCCGATGAGGCGTATCAGGACTGGGTCCGGCAAATGCGCGACCGCGCCTATGTCGAATACCGCGCCGAAGACCGCTAGCGGGGATAATTCCGCGCTGCCGGTGATCGCCGTCACCTCCGGCGAACCCGCCGGTATCGGCCCGGATATCTGCCTGCGCCTGGCGCAGCGCGAATGGCCGGCACGGATGGTGGTGCTGGGTGACCGCGAATTGCTGACCGCGCGCGCGCGCCAGCTTGGCCTCGACGCCAGTCGCCTCGAAATCCGCCATGTTCCCCTGCAAGAGTCGGCGCTTGCCGGCCCGCGAAGCGGAATTCCCGGCAGACAGAGTCCGGGACGGCTCGATCCCGCCAACGCCCGCTACGTTCTGGATATCCTCGATGTGGCGCTGGCCGGTTGCGTCAGCGGCGAGTATGCGGCGATGGTCACCGCCCCGGTGCACAAAGGCGTCATCAATGATGCCGGCATCGCCTTCAGCGGCCATACCGAATACCTTGCCAACCATACCGGCACGCCGCGCGTGGTGATGATGCTGGCCGGCGCCGGCCTGCGCGTCGCGCTCGCCACCACGCATCTGGCGCTGAAGGACGTGCCCGCCGCCATCACCCGCAGCGACCTGGAAATCACTCTCCGCATTCTGCATGCCGACCTGCGCAAGAAGTTCGGCATTGCGCGGCCACGGATCCTCGTTGCCGGACTCAATCCCCATGCCGGCGAGGGGGGCCACATGGGCCGCGAGGAAATTGAGGTCATCACCCCGGTGCTGGACAAGCTGCGCGCCGAAGGCATGAACCTGATCGGACCTTTGCCCGCCGACACGCTGTTCACAAAAAATGTCCTCGCCGGTTCCGACGCGCAACTGGCGATGTATCACGATCAGGGCCTGGCGGTGCTCAAGTACGCCGCCTTCGACCAGGGCATCAATGTCACGCTCGGCCTGCCCATCATCCGCACCTCGGTCGACCACGGCACGGCGCTCGATCTCGCCGGCACCGGCAAGGCCTCGCCCGCCAGTCTGTTCGCCGCGATCGACGCAGCGATTGACATGGCATCACGCCGGAGCAGTTGAGATGTGCCAGTTGCTCGGCATGAACTGCAACACCCCCACCGACATCTGTTTTTCATTTGAAGGATTTCGCACGCGTGGCGGGCTTACCGATGTACATCGCGACGGCTGGGGCATCGCCTTTTTCGAAGGGCCCGGTTGCCGGGTCTTTCTTGACGTCGAGCCTTCGGCGCAATCCGCCGTGGCGGAACTGGTGCACAACTACCCGATCCATTCGAAGAATGTCATCGCCCATATTCGCAAGGCGACGCAGGGCCGCATCGCACTGGAGAACACCCATCCCTTCCAGCGCGAGCTGTGGGGCCGCTACTGGATCTTCGCCCACAACGGCAACCTGAAGGAATTCGCACCGCCTTCGGACGGCAGCTTCACGCCCGTCGGCGACACCGATTCCGAACGTGCCTTCTGTCATATCCTGCAGGCGCTGCGCCGCCGCTTCCCAGCTGGAATGCCGCAGCGCGATGCCTTGTTCGCCGCACTCGCCGAAACTGCCGGACAGATCGCGCGGCACGGCGAGTTCAATTTCCTGCTGTCCAGCGGCGATTGCCTGTTCGCCCACTGCGGCAGCACGCTTTGCTACGTCGTGCGCCAGGCGCCGTTCGCCATCGCCCATCTGAAGGATCAGGACGTCAGCGTGGATTTCAGCGCAGTAACGAGTCCTGATGACCGCGTGGCAGTAATCGCCACCCAGCCGCTGACCGACAACGAAGAGTGGGTCACGCTCGCACCCGGCACGCTGACGCTGTTCCATGACGGCGCGCCGGTGCGCAACGAATGCACCAGCGCATGAATAAGCAGGTCGAGGGGCACAGCACCCGCCGTAGATTTGGCCAGAACTTCCTCATCTCGCCTGGCATCATTCACAAGATCGTCGACGCGATTGCACCGCGTGCGGGCGACACGGTGGTGGAAATCGGCCCGGGGCTGGGCGCCATCACCGAACCGCTGCTGGAGCGCATCGATCACCTGCACGTGGTCGAGATCGACCGCGACCTGATCGCGCGCCTCGAACAGCGCTTCCCGCCCGGACGGCTGACCATCCACGAAGGCGATGCACTTGAATTCGACTTTGGCGCACTAAAGGAATCGGGACCGCTGAAGATCGTCGGCAACCTGCCCTACAACATTTCCAGCCCGCTGCTGTTCCACCTGGTGCCGTATGCGCCCCTGGTCCATGACATGCACTTCATGCTGCAAAAGGAAGTGGTCGATCGCATGGTGGCCGAGCCCGGCAACAAGGACTTCGGACGCCTGTCGGTGATGCTGCAGTACCACTATCACATGGAGCGCCTGTTCATCGTCCCGCCGGGGTCCTTCAATCCGCCGCCCAAGGTCGACTCGGCCATCGTGCGCATGATCCCCGTGGACTTCTCGGGAGTCGGCGCTGGTGATGCGGCGAAAGACCCGCTGCTGTTCGCCCGGGTCGTCACCGCCGCCTTCTCGCAGCGGCGCAAGATGCTGAGGAACACCCTGCGCGACTTCATCAATGAGGCCGACCTCGCCGCGCTCGGCATCACGCCCACGGCGCGCGCCGAAGACATCGCCGTGGCCGACTACGTGCGCCTCGCCAATACGCTGGCCGACCTTGCCCGCCGCTGATCTTAAGGAACGCAGGATAGCCGTCATCGGCGGCGGCCCGGCCGGCCTGATGGCGGCCGAAGTATTGAGTGCGGCGGGAGAGCGTGTCGAGGTATTCGACGCCATGCCCTCGGTGGCCCGCAAGTTTCTGCAGGCCGGTCGCGGCGGACTCAATCTCACGCACTCGGAAGCGCCGGACAAGTTCCTTTCGCGCTACGGATCACGCCGCGAAGAGGTCGGCCGTTGGCTGGAACAATTCGGCCCGCAGCAACTGCGCGACTGGGCGCAGAGCCTCGGCGTCGAAACCTTCGTCGGCAGTTCCGGCCGCGTCTTCCCGCAGGAAATGAAGGCCGCGCCGCTGCTGCGCGCCTGGCTGCACCGCCTGCGTGCAGCCGGCGTAATTTTCCATGCGCGTCATCGCTGGCTGGGCTGGGATGCCGACGCCACCTTGCGCTTCGCCACGCCCGCGGGCGAGACAAGAGTCGGCGCCGACGGCACGGTGCTGGCGCTCGGCGGCGGCAGTTGGGCGCGGCTGGGTTCGGACGGTGCCTGGCTGCCGCTGCTGGTCGCGCGCGGCGTCGACGTACAAGCACTGCGGCCGGCCAATTGCGGCTTCAATGTGGCATGGAGCGAACATCTGCGCCAGCGTTTTGCCGGCACGCCGGTAAAGACCATAAGCGCTGCATTTGTCGCACCGGACGGTTCGCTGATCAAGCGCGACGGCGAATTCCTCGTCACCGCGCACGGCGTCGAAGGCAACCTGATCTATGCCTTCTCCGCCGCACTGCGCGATGCCATCGAAGCCACCGGCAGCGCCACGCTTCAACTCGACCTCGCCCCCGGGCGCAAGTTGCAGCGCCTGACGGATGATCTCGCGCACCCGCGCGGTCGTGATTCGCTGTCCAATCATCTGCGTCGCCGCGCCGGCATCGACGGCGTCAAGGCGGCCCTGCTGCACGAATGCGCCGCTGCGGAGGATATGGCCAGTCCGACGCGGCTCGCGACGATCATCAAGTCGCTGCCGCTACGGCTTGCTTCACCGCGCCCAATCGACGAAGCCATCAGCAGCGCAGGCGGCGTCGACTTCGCCGCGCTGGATGAAAACCTGATGCTGCGTGCGCTGCCCGGCACCTTCTGCGCCGGAGAAATGCTCGACTGGGAAGCCCCGACCGGAGGCTATCTGCTCACCGCCTGCTTTGCCAGCGGCCGGGCCGTCGGGCGCGGCGTCCTGCGCTGGCTGGATCAGGTGCGATCGCCAGCGCCGCGATAATTCAGCCTGGCTGTTTCTTCACCGCACAGGTGTTGAAGCCGAACAGCGCATAAGGCGGACACCAGCCGATCGCCCCGGTAGCCAGCGGCAGTGCGCCAATCCACGCCCATACCGGGCCGCCCATGGCTGCCCAGCCGACCAGTCCGAGACCAACAACAATGCGCAGGATGCGGTCTATGCCGCCAACATTCAGTTTCATGGTGTACTCCTTGAGGGGTTATGCAACAGGGGGCCATTACAACATTTCCACCCTCGCCTGACTGTAACCTAAGTCACAGAGGCAACCCGGCGCAAACCAGCGGGATCAAGCACTTCCACCTGCTCGCGGCCGAGCCGCACCAGACCCTGCTCGGCAAAGCCCTTCAGCAGCCGGCTGACCATTTCGCGCACGCTGCCCAACTCGTCCGCCAACTGCTGGTGGGTGGCGCGCACCAGGCGGCCCTTGCCCAGCAGCAGCGCAGCCAGGCGCTGGTCCAGTTTGCGGAAGGCCACCTCCTCCACCAGTTGCATCAACTCCGCCATGCGCTCGGAGAACAGCGCGAAGACGAAGTCGCGAAAGACCGGCTCACCCAGCATCTCGTCGAACAATTCGCGCGGCAGCAGCGCCAGCGTCGTCGGACCCTCGGTCACGCCCCGCGCGTTGTAGTCGGCGTGACCGAGCAGGCAACTCGACGTGATGATGCAGCTCTCTCCCGCCACCACTCTGTAGAGCGGAAGTTCACGACCGCCGGCGCTGACTTTGGCGACACGGATCGCTCCGGCAAGCACGAACGGGAAACCCCGGCACGGCTGGTGCTCGTCGAATACCGCCGTACCGGAAGGAATCGACACGGTCTGCATCGCCTCGCAGATCCGCCGCAGAAGCCCCGCCGGCAGTTTTGCCAGGACCGGATAGAGCGCGACCAGCGCTTCGACGTTCATGCCGACTCAGCCCCCAGCGTAGCCATCAGCGTGGCAAGTACCGGCGCATGGTCGGAAGGCCGCTCCAGCTTGCGCGGCGCCTTGTCGATGACGCACGCCCGGCATTCGGCAGCCAGCGGCTTTGACAACAGGATATGGTCGATGCGCAAGCCGCGATTGAGGCGAAAACCCATTTGCCGGTAATCCCACCAGGAGTAGATCTTCGCCGGCTGCTCGAAGAGACGAAACGCATCGGCCAGACCCAGATCGAGAAACTGCCGGAATGCGGCGCGTTCCGGCTCGCTGCACAGGATCTGGTCCTTCCATGCGGCCGGGTCATGCACATCACGATCTTCCGGCGCGATGTTGTAGTCGCCGAGCAAGGCCAGTTGCGGCCAGCGCTGCAGGTCGTCGCGCAACATCGTCGCCAGCGCCGCCAGCCAGCGCAGCTTGTATTCGTACTTGTCGGAACCGACCGCCTGACCGTTCGGCATGTAGGCACAGACCACGCGTACGCCATTCACCGTGGCCGCCAGCACGCGCTTCTGCTCGTCGGCAAAAGCCGGAATGTCGCAGCGGACGTCCTCCAGCGTGCCGCGCGCCAGGATGGCGACGCCGTTATAGGTCTTCTGCCCGTTGTGCGCCGCGTGGTAGCCGGCGGCTTCGAGTTCGGCGTAGGGGAAGACCTTGTCCTCCATCTTGGTTTCCTGCAGGCAGAGCACGTCCGCCTGGGTCGCCGCCAGCCAGTCGAGCACATGCGGCAGGCGCACCTTGAGCGAATTCACGTTCCACGTGGCGATCTTCATGCGCCGATGATACCCGAGCAGGGCCGCCGCCTATAATGAAAACGAAGGCCAACCAAGCAAAGAAAGCGGAGGTGCGTCATGTTCGATTCGCCTATTGACCACTGCCCGATTTGCGGACAGATGGTGCTGCTGGACCAGACCCAGGTCGAGTGCGCGCGCGAGCACGGTTGTCACCCGGACACGCCATGCCCGCTGCAGAAGTATTTCAGCGGAATCGATTTCAGCGTAACGCAGCCCAAGTACAAGTTGCGCGAAAAGGGCTACTGAGCGCTGTACCGCCAGGCGCACAGTATTTCAATCGCTGCTGCAATGGGCGATTCCGTGCTTCGCCGTAGATATGGCGCGAGCCATGGTCATGCAGGCGCTGCCCCCGGCACTTCATTTATTTCCATATTCGTTCAATGGGTATTTCGCGCATAATGCAATGGTCTACCCGCTGACAGCGCACCATGATTGATTTCGACATTGCCAGGGCATGGCACAAGATATTTGCCCTTCACATCGAGTTTGTCATCGACGGAATCGAAAAAACCAACCTGAATCCGCAGCTGGTCTGTGACGATATGGTCTGCCATCTCGGCCGATGGATTTTCGGTCCGGGCGAACGCTATGCGCACCGGGCTGAGTATGCCGATCTGCTCGAGGCGCACATACGCTTTCATTACGCTGCCAGTGCGGTCCTCGAGGCGCGCCAGGCCGGCATCACCGAAAGTCAATTGGATTCGTTTCGCGCCGCGTCAGATGCCGTGTTGGCCACTATTGATGCGTTGGCGTCCACCGCTGGTGCGCGTCCGCCATCGGCCAGACGGGAAACTGCCGCCAGGAAACAGAAGCGCGATCACAAACCGTCCAGGCAGGAATCGATGCAAATTGGAATCAAATTGATCGACGAACAGCATAGCGAGCTGTTGAAGTGGATCGAAAAACTCAACGGCCAACCCACTGCCGAGATCACTTCCAAATCGGTTGCCGACTCGATATCCGCCGTACAAAGACTGGAGACCCTGCATTTCGAGACGGAAGAGATATTCATGCAAAGGATCGGACTTCCTCCCGAGCAGATGGCAGAGCACGTCGCCGCGCACGGCAGGCTGCTCGATCAACTGGCTCAGGTTGAACTCGATGCCCGCAATGGAATTTGCAATACCGCCGCGGAGGCCCACCGGGCAATCAAGGACCAGGTGCTGTGCCATATTGTGCAATATGACGTGCCCTTGAGCAGGCACATAGCCGATCCGCAGTAGCTTCTTCGCGAAAGAGGTCAGGTAACAGCGGGTCAGGCCGCCACTGCCATGCCATTATGCCGCAACAAGGCATCGGGTTGCGGCTCGCGGCCGCGAAATGCCTTGAAGGATTCGAGCGCCGGACGCGAACCGCCGACCGACAGAATCTCGCGCCAGAAGCGCTCGCCGGTAGCCGCATCGAGCGTGCTGCCGCCGGTCTTCGCCGCCTCTTCGAAAGCCTCGTAAGCATCGGCGGAAAGCACCTCGGCCCACTTGTAGCTGTAGTAGCCGGCCGCATAGCCGCCGCCAAAAATGTGCGAGAAGCTGTTGGGGAAACGGTTCCATTCGGGCGGCACCAGCACCGCCACTTCCCGACGTACATCCGCCAGTAATTCCATGAAGCTCCTGCCGGAGGCGGGCACGAACTCGCTGTGCAGCAGCAAGTCGAACAGACCGAATTCGACCTGGCGCAAAGTCTGCAAGCCGCTCTGGAAGTTCTTCGCCGCAACCATCTTGTCGTACAGCGCGCGCGGCAGCGGTGCCCCGGTTTCGGCATGGGCCGTCATGCCCGTCAGCACGTCCCATTCCCAGCAGAAGTTTTCCATGAACTGGCTCGGCAGTTCCACGGCATCCCATTCGACGCCGTGGATGCCCGAGACCGGCAGCTCGTCCACCTGCGTCAGCAGATGGTGCAGGCCGTGGCCGCATTCGTGGAACAGGGTGATGACATCGTCGTGGCTGAAGGTGGCGGGCTTGCCTCCAATGGGCGCCGGAAAGTTGCAGTTGAGGTAGGCCGCCGGCGTCTGCACGCCGCCCGCAACACGGCGACGGGTAATCGCTTCGTCCATCCATGCGCCGCCACGCTTGGTTTCCCGCGCATACAGGTCGAGGTAGAACTGGCCAACGAGTTTCCCGGCGCGCTCGATGCGGAAGAAGCGCACCGCGGGATGCCAGGCCGGCGCCGTATCGGGCGCGAGCTTGACCGCAAACAAGGCTTCGATGACGCGGAACAGCCCGGCCAGCACCTTCGGCTCGGGAAAATACTGCTTCACTTCGTCGTCGGAGAAACTGTAGCGCTGCTGCTTGAGCTTTTCCGAGGCCCAGGCGAGATCCCAGCTTTCCAGCGTCTCCATGCCGAGTTCCTGGCGGGCGAACTGGCGCAGTTCGGCGACATCCCGCTCGGCAAAGGGGCGCGCCTTGGCGGCCATGTCGCGCTGGAAGGCCGCCACCTGGGCCGGCGTGTCGGCCATCTTGGTGGCCAGCGAGACTTCGGCGTAGCTGGCGTAACCGAGCATCTGCGCTTCTTCGTGGCGCAGGGCGAGCAGGCGGTCGATCAGCGGGCCGTTGTTCCAGCTTTCCGGGCCGAATTCCGAAGCGCGCGTGGCGTAGGCGCGGTACATGCGCGCGCGCAGATCGCGGTTGTCGCAGAACTGCAGCACGGGAATATAGGACGGTGCGTGCAGGGTGAACTTCCAACCCTCGCGTTTGCCAAACTCGCCGTCCTTCTCCGCAGCCGCCCTTGCAGCCGCCTTCGCGTCTGCGGGCAGGCCTTCAATCCCGGCTTCGTCCTCGATCCACTCGGCGTGGGCATTGGTCGCGTCCAGCACGTTCTCGGAAAACTTTGCGCCCAGCGCCGACAACTCTTCCTGGATTTCCTTGAAGCGCGGCTTGCGGTCATCCGGCAGGTCCGCGCCAGACAGCCGGAAATCGCGCAGATCGTTTTCAATGATTCGACGCCGGGCCGGCGACAGCCCGGGAAACTCGGTACCCGCCGCCAGCACCTTGAACTTGGCGAACAGCGCAAGGTTTTGTCCAAGATCGGCATAAAAGCTGGAAACCTCCGGCAGCATGGCGTTGTAGGCTTCGCGCCAGGGCGGCACGTCATTGACCGAATGCAGGTGGCCAACGATGCCCCAGGCGCGCGACAAGCGCTCGCCGGCATCGAGCATCGGCTGCACGAAGGCCTCCCACGTCGCAGCGGTTTCCGGCGCGATCAGGCGATCGATCAGGGCACGGTTTTCATCGAGCAACTGGCGGATGGCGGGAGTGACGTGTTCGGGCTGAACGGCGTCAAAGCGGGGCAGCCCGCTGAAATCGAGTAGTGGATTCATGGTTCTCAGGTGGGGGCGAAGGCGGCGGCTGCAATGCCTCGCCGTCTATGCGACGAGATCTTTGTAGGCGTGAAAACTGGCGTGTCCGAGCCAGGGCATGACGACTACCAACCCGACCAGCGCGGTGGCGAAACCGAGGCCGGTCAGCAGCATGATGATGAATGCCCAGAAAGCCAGCGGCAGGGGGTTCTCGGCAACGGCGTTGGCACTCGTTGCCAGCGCGCAAAGGAGGTCGCAGCGACGGTCGACCAGCATCGGCATCGACACCACGCTGAGGGCGAACACCAGGGCTGCCAGCAGACCGCCGGCGCAGACGTAGATGAAGAACATCAGGTAGTGCTGCGGGTTGATCACGACTTCGATCATCATGTCGCGCGGCCCCAGCGGGCTGCCCTTGTAGAACACCGCGATGATGACGTTGGATATCACCTGCCACGCGGTGCCCGCCAGTATCGACAGCAGTCCGAAACTCACCAGACCGGAAGGGTTGCGCTTCCAGGCCGCCATCGAGTCGAAGACCGATGCCGGCTCATTGGCGAGATAGCGTCGCGAGAGTTCATAGAGCCCGGCCAGGAGCATCGGCGCGACCAGCAGAAAACCGGTGACGGCGGCAGCGAACAGATAGGCCATGTTTGCCGTCACACCCAGTATCACGGCACCGGTCACAGCGATGGCGACGCCGTAGAACAGGCTGGCCGCAGGCTGCCGCCGGAGGTCTGTCCAGCCCAGTCCGAGCCACCGCAACGGCGCAGCGAAGCCGACTTGGCGCACCTTGGGCAGATTCGCAAGAGTCGGCGCTGGCGGGACGGCGACAGGATCGTTCATCGGACGCAAAGCACCGGAAAAATCAGATCGCGTGCGGGCCAGCGAGGCGGGTCAACGCCTCGCGGTAGTTGGCGGCGGTCTTGTCGATGATGTCCTGCGGCAGCTTCGGTCCCGGCGCCCGTTTGTTCCAGTCCAGCGTTTCCAGATAATCGCGGACGAACTGCTTGTCGAAACTCGGCGGGCTGATACCCACCTTGTACCGGTCGGCCGGCCAGAAACGCGAGGAATCGGGCGTCAGCACTTCGTCGATCAGGTACAGCCGGCCTTCCGCATCCTGACCGAACTCGAACTTGGTGTCGGCGATGATGATGCCCACCACGCGGGCATAGGTGGCTGCCTCGCGATACAGGCGCAGGGTGGTGTCCCGGACCCGCTTCGCCAGATCGGCGCCGAGCATTTTCTCGACGGTGGCGTAGTCGATGTTTTCGTCATGGTCGCCCGCTTCGGCCTTGGTCGCCGGGGTAAATAGCGGCGCCGGCAATTGCTGGGCCATTTGCAGACCGGGCGGCAGCGGAATGCCGCAGACAGCGCCGGTCGCCTGATAGTCCTTCCAGCCCGATCCAATCAAGTAGCCGCGCGCCACCGCCTCGATCGGCAACGGCTTCAGGCGCCTCACCACCAGTGCGCGGCCGCGCACCTGGGCTTGTTCTTCGGCACCCGTCACCACGGTCTCGGGATCGATGCCGGTCAACTGATTGGGCACTACATGGGCCAGCTTGCCGAACCAGAAATTAGCCACGGCTGTAAGGACGGCGCCCTTGCCCGGAATCGGGTCAGGCAGGATCACATCAAAGGCCGACAGGCGATCGGTGGTGACGATCAGCAGCTTGTCTTCGCCCACGGCGTAGATGTCGCGCACCTTGCCGCGGCCCAGCAGCGGCAGGCTCTTGATGCTGGATTCGAACAACACAGGGCTGGAATTTAGCATGACGAGGCACAGAAAAAGAAGTTGATTTTACGGTAAGCCGATCATTTGACGATCGCGTTCAGTTCGCCCTTCTTGTAGCGCTCCGCCATCTTCTCCATTGATATCGGCTTGATCTTGCCGGCCTGGCCGGCGCAACCAAAGGCCGTATAGCGGGCGACGCAGATTTCCTTCATGGCCTTGCGGGCCGCGGCAAAATATTTGCGCGGATCGAAGTCCTTGGTGTTCTCCGCCAGGTACTTGCGGATCGCGCCGGTCGAGGCCATGCGCAGGTCGGTGTCGATATTGATCTTGCGCACGCCGTGCTTGATGCCCTCGACGATTTCCGCCACCGGCACGCCATAGGTTTCGCCCATGGTGCCGCCGTACTGGTTGATGATCTTGAGCCAGTCCTGCGGCACCGACGAGGAGCCGTGCATCACCAGATGGGTATTCGGAATGCGGGCGTGGATTTCCTTGATGCGGTCGATGCGCAGCACTGCGCCCGTGGGCGGCCGGGTGAATTTGTAGGCGCCGTGCGAGGTGCCGATGGCAATCGCCAGCGCGTCCACGCCGGTAGCCTTGACGAACTCGGCGGCTTCATTCGGGTCGGTCAGCAACTGGTCGTGGGACAGTGCGCCTTCCGCGCCGTGGCCGTCTTCCTTCTCGCCCATGCCGGTTTCCAGCGACCCCAGACAACCCAGTTCGCCCTCGACGGAAACGCCGATGGCGTGGGCAATGTCGACCACGTGGCGACTGACCCGGGCGTTGTATTCAAAGCTGGCCGGGGTCTTGGCATCTTCCTGCAGCGAGCCGTCCATCATCACGCTGGAGAAGCCGGAGCGCATCGACTGGATGCAGATCGCCGGGCTGGCGCCGTGATCCTGGTGCATCACGATCGGGATATCCGGATGGGTTTCGATCGCGGCTTCGATCAGATGGCGCAGATAGGGCTCGCCGGCATATTTGCGGGCGCCGGCCGAGCCCTGCATGATGACCGGGCTGTTGGTTTCCGCCGCCGCTTCCATGATGGCCTGGATCTGTTCCAGATTATTCACGTTGAAGGCCGGCAGGCCGTAGCCGTTTTCGGCGGCGTGGTCGAGCAGTTGTCGCATGGATACGAGGGGCATGGCAATCTCCTTGGTTTATCGGGGCGCAGATTTGGGCCGGCGGTGCTCACCGACTTTGACAAGTTTCATGGTGTTGGTTCCGCCGGCCTGGCCGATCGGCTCGCCGATGGTGAGCACGATCAGGTCGCCTTTTTCAACAGCGCCGGCGGCAATCAGGATTTCCTCGGCCTGCCACAGCAGTTCATCGCGGTCGGTGGCGATGTATTCGGTCAGCAGCGGATAAACGTCGCGGTAAATGCTGACGCGGTAGCGGGTGCGGATGCGCGGCGTCAGGGCGTATATGGGCACGCCGGAATTGAGCCGGCTCATCCACAGCGTGGTCGAGCCCGACTCGGTCAGCGTGGCGATGGCCTTCACCTTGAGGTGGAAGGCGGTGAATATCGCCGCCATCGAGATCGACTGATCGATGCGGGTAAACACCTGATCGAGGAAATGCGTGTCGAGGGTAACGGTCTGCGATTTCTCTGCCGCGACGCAAACCCGCGCCATGGCCGCCACCGCCTCCACCGGATAGGCGCCGGACGCGGTCTCGGCCGACAGCATCACCGCGTCCGTGCCATCGAGCACGGCATTCGCCACATCCGACACCTCGGCGCGGGTCGGCACCGGGCTGGTGATCATCGATTCCATCATCTGCGTGGCGGTGATGGCAAAGCGGTTGTATTCGCGGGCCATGCGGATCATGCGCTTTTGCAGCGCCGGCACCGCCGCGTCGCCCACCTCGACCGCCAGATCGCCGCGCGCGACCATGATGCCGTCGGTGGCATGCAGGATGTCTTCAAGATTCTCCACCGCCTCGACGCGTTCGATCTTGGCGATCACCAGCGCATCGGAGCCGGCATCGCGCAGCAGCTGGCGCGCCTGACGCATGTCGGCGCCCGATTTGGGGAAGGAGACGGCAACGTAATCGACATTGAGCGCGGCCGCCGTCTTGATGTCCGCCATGTCCTTGGGCGTCAGCGCCGGCGCCGAAAGCCCGCCACCCTGCTTGTTGATGCCCTTGTTGTTGGAAAGCTCGCCGTCGTGCCGGTTGCGGCAGTGAATTTCGCTGCCTTCGATGCGCTCGACGTCGAATACCGTCCGTCCATCGTCGAGCAGCAGTACATCGCCGGCAACGACATCCTCGATCAGTTCGGGATAGTCGAGGCCGACCCGGCCCGCATCACCCAGCACGCATGCCGCATCGAGAATAAAGGCTTGTCCCGCCTTGATCGCCACCGGACCGGCGGCAAACTTGCCGATGCGGATTTTCGGCCCCTGCAGGTCGGCCATCACGCCCACCGTGCGACCGGCCTTGTGCGCGGCGTCGCGCAGTACGTCGATGCGCTTCTTGTGATCTTCCGCCGTGCCGTGGGAAAAATTCAGGCGCACCACATCGATGCCGGCCGCCACCAGTTCGGCAAGCCGTTCCGGACTACTGGAAGCCGGCCCGAGGGTGGCGACGATCTTGGTCGAGCGCTGGTCTGTCATGGCGTAGTCAGTCGCGCAGGGAGTCTATCCACAATCACTCAGCCCCTGGCGCGCTGCTCCAGCATGTCGATCGCCGGCAGGCGCTTGCCCTCAAGAAACTCGAGGAAGGCGCCACCGGCAGTGGAAATGTAGGAGACCTTGTCGTAGATGTCGTACTTCTGGATCGCTGCAATGGTGTCGCCGCCGCCGGCCAGGGTAAAGGCCCTAGTGTTGGCGATGGCCATGGCGATGGCCTTGGTGCCGGCGCCGAACTGGTCGAACTCGAAGACGCCGACCGGGCCGTTCCAGACCACCGTGCCAGCCTTCATGATGATGTCGACCAGCTCCTGCGCCGACTTCGGGCCGATGTCGAAAATCATGTCGTCATCGGCCACGGCTCCGGCATCCTTTTGCACGGCGGGTTCAGCCGCGTCGAACTTCTTGCCGCAGACCACATCGACGGCGATCGGGATGGTGGCGCCGCGCGCCGTCATCTTCTTCATCAGGGCCTGCGCGGTGGGCACCAGGTCGTCCTCGCACAAGGACTTGCCGACGTTCTTGCCGGATGCCTTGAGGAAGGTGTTGGCGATGCCGCCGCCGACCACCATCTGGTCGACTTTTTCAGACAGCGCTTCGAGTACCGTCAGCTTGGTCGACACCTTGGAGCCGCCGACGATGGCCACCATCGGCCGCGCCGGAGTCGCCAGCGCCTTGGTCAGCGCTTCGAGTTCCGCGGCGACCAGCAGGCCGGCACAGGCCGCCGGTGCGAACTGTGCCACGCCGTAGGTCGACGCCTCGGCACGGTGTGCGGTACCGAAAGCGTCCATGACGAACAGATCGCACAGAGCCGCGTACTTCCGCGCCGTGGCTTCGACGTTCTTCTTCTCGCCCTTGTTGAAACGGCAGTTTTCCAGCAGCACGACTTCGCCGGCGGCAATCTCGAAGCCGCCATCGACCCAGTCGCGGATCACCCGCACCGGCTTGCCAAGCTTGACTGCCATGACATCGGCAACCGGCTTGAGCGAGTTTTCTTCCGTGAACACGCCCTCTTCCGGGCGGCCCAGATGCGAGGTCACCATCACGCGGGCGCCGGCCTTGAGGCAGTGCTCGATGGTCGGCATCGATGCAGTGATGCGGGCATCCGACGTTACCTTGCCGTCCTTGACCGGCACGTTGAGGTCGGCGCGAATGAAGACGCGCTTGCCCGTCAGGTCGAAATCAGTAAGACGCTTGAACGTCATCGTGGTTTCCTTACCTGGCGCTCATTTGGCAACATGCTTGAGGAAGTTCAGCATGTTGCAGGTGTAGCCGTACTCGTTGTCGTACCAGGCGACGACCTTGACGAAGGTGGTATCCAGCGCGATGCCGGCTTCGGCATCGAAGGTCGATGGCAGGGAGCAGCCGCGGAAGTCGGTGGCGACCACCTTCTCTTCGGTGTAGCCCAGCACGCCCTTCATCGAACCTTCGGAGGCAGCCTTCATCGCGGCGCAAATGTCCTTGTAGGGCGCTTCCTTGATCAGTTCAACCGTCAGGTCGACCACCGAGACATCGGAGGTCGGAACGCGGAAGGACATGCCCGTCAGCTTCTTGTTGAGTTCCGGAATCACTATACCGACAGCCTTGGCGGCGCCGGTCGAGGACGGAATGATGTTCTCCAGGATGCCGCGGCCGCCGCGCCAGTCCTTGTTGGAGGGGCCATCGACGGTCTTCTGCGTGGCAGTGGCGGCATGCACCGTGGTCATCAGGCCGCGCTTGATGCCCCAGTTGTCGTGCAGCACCTTGGCCACCGGCGCCAGGCAGTTGGTGGTGCAGGATGCGGCGGAAACGATGGCCTCGCCCTTGTACTTCTCGTGGTTCACGCCATAGACGAACATCGGCGTGTCGTCCTTCGACGGAGCGGATTGAACGACCTTTTTGGCGCCGGCATCGAGATGCTTCTGGCAGGTGTCCTTGGTCAGGAAGAAGCCGGTGGATTCGATGATGATCTCGGCGCCGATTTCGTTCCACTTCAGGTTGGCGGGATCCTTCTCGGCCGTCAGGCGAATCTTCTTGCCATTGACGATCAGCGTGTTGCCGTCGACGGCGATGCTGCCCTTGAAGTTGCCATGCACCGAGTCGTACTTCAGCATGTAGGCCAGATAGTCGGGCTCGAGCAGGTCGTTGATGCCGACCACTTCGATCTCGGGAAAATCCTTGGCGATGGCGCGAAATGCCATGCGGCCGATGCGGCCGAAGCCGTTGATGCCAACCTTGATAGCCATGCTAATAAACTCCTGGGTGTGATTAGATGAATTGCTCGACCGTCTTCACGACATTTGCCACCGTGAAACCAAATTCCTTGAACAAAGCTCCGGCCGGGGCCGACTCGCCGTAGCGGTCGAGGCCGATGACCGTGCCCTGGCCGCCATCCTTTGCGCCGACATACTTGTACCAGCCGTCGGTGACGCCGGCTTCGATGGCGACCCGGGGCACGCCCTTGATCAGCACCGACTCCCGGTAGGCAGCATCCTGCCGGTCGAAGGCATTGGTGCAGGGCATCGACACCACGCGCACCGGAATTTCGGCTTCCATCGCCGCCTGCGCCTTGAGGGCGAGTTCGACCTCGGAACCGGTGGCGATGATGATGGCCTTGGGCTTGCCGTTCTTCGCCTCGGAAATGATGTAGCCGCCACGGGCGATATTGGCGATGGTCGCCGCGTCGCGCGGCACGAAAGGCAGGTTCTGGCGCGACAAGCACAGTGAACTCGGGCCGGTGAGCTTTTCCACGGCTGCCGTCCAGGCCACCATGGTTTCCACCGTGTCGCAAGGACGCCAGACATCCATGTTGGGAATCATGCGCAGCGTGGCGGTCTGTTCCACCGGCTGGTGGGTCGGGCCGTCCTCGCCGAGGCCGATCGAGTCGTGGGTGAACACATAGATCACGCGCTGCTTCATCAGCGCGGCCATGCGCAATGCATTGCGGGCATATTCCGAGAACATCAGAAAAGTGCCACCAAAGGGCAGAACGCCGCCATGCAGCGCCATGCCGTTCATGATCGCCGCCATG
>JAPLQZ010000124.1 GCA_026399415.1 Rhodocyclales bacterium
GCCTGGAACTTCGCCCGGGTGAGCGCCTGGTTGGCTGCATTGAGGTCGGCGGTACGCGCGAGGACCCGCTGTTCGAGATCGGCGTTGAGCTTTCTGATTTCGGCTTCGGCCTGCTTGCGTTCGGTGATGTCGCGCAAAAACGAGAAGAACAGCCCACCGGCAATATTGCGGTAAACGGTACTTACCTCAACGTGCCAGATCGATCCATCCTTGCGACGATGGATGGATTCAAACTGGTCGCTACCGGTGGCGATGATGTGTTGAATGTGCTTCGCGGTCTCGTCCGGGTTTTCCAACGCTTCCAGATCGGTGATTCGCATGCCAAGCAGTTCTTCACGCGTGTAACCGGACTGCTTGCAGTAGATTGGATTGACGTCGACCAGATTGCCTTGGTCGCCAATGCGCCAGAAGCCGTCGAGCATCGTATCCAGAACGTCGCGCAGGAATTCGTAGCTGTCGCGCAGCGCTGCTTCGGTTTGCTTGCGCGCGGTGATGTCGCGGGCGATTATCGAAGTACCGCCGATCCGGCCTTGCTTGTCGCGGATGGGCGATATTGTGAAGGCCACGTCTATCCGGCTGCCGTCCTTGCGGACGCGCTCGGTCTCGAAGTGCTCGATCGATTTGCCGCGCCGGATGGTGGCAAGCATCGTCTCCTTCTCATCGTGGAGCTTGGGAGGAATAAGGACGAGCGCGGAGCGCCCGATGATCTCCGCCGCCGGGTAGCCGAAAATCCGTTCCGCGGCCCGGTTCCAGCTGGTGACGATGCCGTCCAGCGTTTTGCCGATGATCGCGTCCTCGGAGGACTCGACAATCGCGGCCATCAGCATCCGCTCGTTCTGCAAGCTGTCTTCCGTCCCTGCCTTGGCCAATCTCAGGGCTTCCTCGATGCGCTTGCGTTCGGCGATCTCGTTTTGCAGTTCTTCGTTCAAGCGCCGCAACTGATCATGGCTGGGCAGTTTCAGGGCATGCGGAATCAGGGGCCAGAGCGCGATCGCGGTCACTACCGAAACTACGGCGGTAATTGCCTTGAGCAGGGCATCCAGGCCGTACATGGGCTGCCACAGCACGATCGCGCCCATCAGGTGGGTCGCGCCGCAGGCCATGATGAAAGCGGCAAACAGCCACAGCAGCCAGCGATAGGGAAAGTCCTTTCGCCGCTGTGCGAAATAGCCGATGGCCACCGGCATGGAAAAATACGAAATGAATATCAGGATGTCGCTGGCGACGTAGGTCACCAGCAGCGTCGGTGACCAGCTGATGCAATAACCGTGGGGAAGATAGCCGCTTATCGACATAAGTCGGCTCAGCTCGTCGATCATGATCATGCCCTCCGCAGAACGGGGTGCGGTTGATTTTACTGCCAGCCAAGACTATTTCCCGGTTTCCAGGCTCCGGCTGAAGCGCGACATGGCGTAGCAGCCGGTCCAGTAGATCATGCCGATGAACAGGTAGCCTTCGAGATAGTACGAGCGCCACTCCGCATCGCCGGCCAGTGCCAGCGAGAGCGAGCCGGTCAGTTCGTAGAGGCTGACCACGGTCACTAGCGAGGTGTCCTTGAAGACGCTGACGGCGCTGTTCATCATCGACGGGATCACGGCGCGCAGCGCTTGCGGCAGGATGATCCAGCGCATGGCCTGCCAGCGGCCGAGCCCGAGTGCCGCCGCCGCGTCGTGCTGGCCGGCGGGCACGGCCTGCAGGCCGCCACGGATGGTTTCCGACAGGTAGGCCGCGGCGAACAGCACGATGCTGGCCTGCACCCGCAGCAGCACGTCGACCGAGAAGCCCGGCGGCAGGATGATGGGAAAGAGGAAGGAGGCGAGGAACAGCACCGAAATCAGCGGCACGCCGCGCACCAGCTCGACGTAGAGCAGGCACAGGCCGCGCAGCAGTGGCAGGCCGGATTGGCGGCCGAGGGCCACCAGGATCGCCAGCGGCAACGCCAGCAGCATGCCCATGACGGCCAACAGCAGGGTCAGCGGAAAACCGCCCCACTGGTCGCTGCCTACCGGTGTGAGGCCGAAATATCCGCCGCCCATGAGCAGGAAGAAGATCGGCAGGGCCAGTGCCCAGGCCGCCAGCAGGGGCCCGCGGCTCAGGAGGCGCATACCGCCGGTGACGATCGCCAGTAGCAGCAGCGTGGTCGCCAGCAGCGGCCGCCACTGTTCGGCATGGGGATAGCGGCCAAACAGGATGACGCGGTATTTCTCGGCCACCACGCCCCAGCACGCACCGGCATGATTGACGGCCTGGCAGGCGCCGGCATCGGGCTTCAACACGGCCTGCAGCAGCATCCAGTCGATCAGTCCGGGCAGCCACCAGAGCGCGCCACCAGAGCGCGCCCGCCAACAGCAAGAGCGTCGTCACGCCGCTGAAGACATCGGAAAACAGGTTCCGTCGCAGCCAGTAGTGAGTGGCGGTGACTTGATTCATTAGCGCTCTACCCAGCGCCCGCTGCGGCGCTCCAGCCATGCACTGAGCCAGGCCGTCAGCAGCGAAATGATCAGATACACGGCCATGATCAGGGCGATGCATTCGGCAGCGCGGCCGGTCTGGTTCAGCGTGGTGTTGGCTACCGACACGAGATCGGGATAGCCGATGGCGACCGCCAGCGAGGCATTCTTGGTCAGGCTCAGATGCTGGTTGGTCAGCGGCGGGATGATGCCGCGCAGGGCTTGCGGCAGCAGCACCAGGCGGAACAGCTGGACCCGCGTCAGCCCCAGCGCC
>JAPLQZ010000286.1 GCA_026399415.1 Rhodocyclales bacterium
GAGGCCCATGCCATAGGCCATGCCGACGTTTTCGTCGGCAAACGCCCGGATGTTGATCGACGGGTGATGGCCCATCATCGGCACCATGGACATCGACTCGGCGCCGCCGGCGATCATGACATCGGCCTGGCCGACGCGAATCCGGTCGGCGGCCATCGCCACGGCGGTGATGCCCGAGGCGCAGAAGCGATTGACGGTGACGCCGCCCACGGTGTTCGGCAGGCCGGCCAGCAACACGGCATTGCGCGCCATGTTGAGGCCGGCTTCGGCTTCGGGGAAGGAACAGCCAACGATGGCGTCTTCGATCAGCTTCGGATCGAGGCCGGGCACCTGGCCCAGAGCGGACTGGATCACGCGCACCAGCAGGTCGTCGGGACGAACCGTGCGGAACATGCCGCGCGGCGCCTTGCCGATCGGCGTGCGGGTGGCGGCAACGATATAGGCGTCTTGCAGTTGTTTGCTCATTTCATATCTCCTCAGTTGCGAACCGGCTTGCCGGTCTGCATCATGCCCATGATGCGTTCCTGGGTCTTGGGATGGTTCAGCAGTTCCATGAAGGCCTTGCGCTCCAGATCGAGCAGCCACTGCTCGCTGACCAGGCTACCCTGATCGACATCGCCGCCGGCCACCACCGTGGCGATCATCTGCCCCAGCTTGAAATCGTGCGCCGAAATGAAACCGCCGTCGCGCATATTCACCAGTTGCGCCATGATCGTCGCGATGGCATAGCGCCCGGCGACCGGCACCAGCTTTTGCAGCGGCGGGCGGTAACCGGCATCGAACATCGCGCGCGCTTCCACCTTGGCCACATGGAGCAGCTCGTAGGCGTTGAAGACTATCACGTCGTCGGGTTTCAGATAGCCCATTTGCCGTGCCTCCAGCGCCGACTTTGAAACGGCGGCAGTGGCGGCATTCATGAAATAGTTCTTGAGGAATTGCAGCAGGTCGTTGCCCTTGGCGTCCGCGGCCGCGCGCAGCGCCGCTTCCTTCAGACCGCCGCCGGACGGGATCAGGCCGACACCGACTTCGACCAGGCCGATGTAGGACTCGATCGAGGCCACGCGCTTCGCCGCATGCAGCGCCAGTTCGCAGCCGCCGCCGAGGGCAAGGCCGGCCACGGCCGCCACCACCGGCACGTTGGCGTACTTCATGGCCTGCAAAGCCTGTTGCAGCTTGTCGACTTCCGGTTCGATGGCCTTGACGCCGCCCGACATGAACAGCGGCAGCATCGATTGCAGATCCGCGCCGGCGGAGAAAGCGCCGCCTTCGGCCGCATCCGCACCCCAGATTACCAGCCCCTTGTAGTTGGCTTCGGCCTCGGCGATGGCCTTGGACAGTCCGGCGATGACACCGGCGCCGATGACATGCATCTTGGTCTTGAGCGACAGGATCAGCACCTCGTCGCCCTGATGCCATATGCGTACCGACTCGTCTTCGAATACCGTGGTCCCGGCCTTGCTGCCGTCGGCCGCGCCCTCGCCCAGAACCTGGGCGCGGAAGACCTGGCGGCGATACACCGGCAGATCGGCACGCGCCACATTGGCCTTGCGTGCCGGCGTCCAGGAGCCGTCCGCTGCATGGACCCCCGTGCGTCCGTCGAACACCCAGGCCGGCAACGGTGCGGAACACAGCGCCTTGCCGGCATCGATGTCTTCCTTGACCCAACCGGCGATCTGCTGCCAGCCGGCGGCCTGCCAGGTCTCGAAGGGGCCAAGTTTCTGGCCGAAGCCCCAGCGCATGGCGAAATCGACATCGCGCGCATTGTCGGCAATCGCCTCAAGATGCACGGCGATGTAATGGAAGGCGTCGCGGAAGATCGCCCAGAGGAATTGCGCCTGAGGGTGGGTCGATTCGCGCAGCGCTTTCATGCGCTTGGCCGGATCCTTTTCCTTGAGGATGCGCGCCACCAGGTCGTCGGCCTTGCCACCGCCGACCACATACTGGCCGCTGGCAAAATCGAGGCGCTGCACCTCGCGGCCGACTTTCTTGTAGAAACCGGCGCCCGTCTTCTGGCCGAGGGCGCCAGCCGCCACCAGTTTGGTCAGCACTTCCGGCGTCTTGTACACGGCGGCGAAGGGATCGTCGGGCAGCGTGTCCTGCATGGTCTTGACCACGTGGCCCATGGTGTCGAGGCCGACCACGTCCGCGGTGCGGAAAGTGCCGGACTTGGCGCGGCCCAGCTTGGCGCCGGTCAGGTCGTCCACCACGTCGCACGACAGGCCGAACCTCTCCGCCTCGTGGATCGTCGCCATCATGCTGAAGACGCCGACGCGATTGGCGATGAAGTTGGGCGTGTCCTTGGCCCGCACCACGCCCTTGCCCAGTGTGGTGACGAGGAAGCCTTCGAGCTGGTCGAGGATTTCCGGCCGCGTCGCAGCAGTCGGGATCAGTTCCACCAGATGCATGTAGCGCGGCGGATTGAAAAAATGCACGCCGCAGAAGCGTGCCTTGAGGTCTGCATCGAAGCCGTCGGACAGCGACGTGATCGACAGACCGGAAGTGTTGGAGGCAAAGATCGCATTCGGCGCAATGAAGGGGGCGACCTTCTTGTACAGGTCGTGCTTCCAGTCCATGCGTTCGGCGATCGCTTCGATGATCAGGTCGCAGCCTTTCAGCAGTTCCAGGTGATCGTCGTAGTTGGCGACTTCGATGCAGGATGCATCATCCTTGTTGCCCAGCGGCGCCGGGCTGAGTTTCTTGAGGCCTTCGATGGCGCGCAGCACGATGCCGTTCTTCGGACCTTCCCTGGCCGGCAGATCGAACAGCACTACCGGGACTTTGGCGTTGACGCAGTGGGCCGCAATCTGCGCGCCCATCACGCCGGCGCCGAGAACGGCGACTTTCCTGACGATGAAATTGCTCATGATTTTCCCTTGTTAGAACAGTTCGGCTTCGAGATCGAGCAGCGACTTGGCACCGGCACGCGCCTGGCGTATCAGCATCGCCGTCTCGGGTTGCAGACGGGCAAAGTAGAAGCGCGTGGTGGCGAGCTTGGCTTTGTAAAAGTTGTCGCCGGAATCCAGCTTGGCCAGCGCGATCTTCGCCATCCGGGCGAAGAAATAACTGTACACCAGATGGCCGACCACGCGCAGGTAGGGAACGGCGGCGGCACCCACCTCATCCGGGTTCTGGAAGGCTTTCATGCCGATTTCCGTAGTCAGCTTGGTCACCTTGTCGCCGAGATCGGCCAGCGGCGTGATGAATTCGCTCATCGCGTCATCGGTGCCGTTTTCTTCGACGAATGCCTGCACCAGCGCGCCGAACTTCTTCAGCTTTGCGCCATTGTCCATCAAGATCTTGCGCCCCAGCAGGTCGAGCGACTGGATGGTGTTGGTGCCTTCGTAAATCATGTTGATGCGGGCGTCGCGCACGTACTGCTCCATGCCCCACTCGGCGATATAGCCATGGCCGCCGTAGACCTGCATCGCTTCGGAGGTGGCGATCCAGCCGTTGTCGGTCATGAAGGCCTTGATGATCGGCGTCAGCAGCGTCACCAGATCGGCGGCGTCCTTGCGCATGGCTTCATCCGGATGATTCAACTCGCGATCGATCTGCAGCGCGACGAAGGACGAAAAAGCGCGGCCGCCTTCCGCGTAGGCCTTTGCGGTGAGCAGCATGCGCCGCACATCGGGGTGCACGATGATCGGATCGGCGGCTTTGTCCGGCGCCTTGACGCCCGACAGGCTGCGCATCTGCAGCCTCTCTTTGGCGTAGACCAGCGCATTCTGGTAGGCCACCTCGGTCAGTCCCAGCCCCTGCATGCCGACACCGAGACGCGCCGCATTCATCATGATGAACATGGCGTTCAGGCCCTTGTGCGGTTGACCGATCAGCCAGCCGCTGGCGTCGTCCAGATTCATCTGGCAGGTCGAATTGCCGTGAATGCCCATCTTTTCCTCAAGGGCGCCGCAGGTGATGGTGTTGCGCGCGCCCAGCGTACCGTCGGCATTGGGAATGAACTTCGGCACGATGAACAGCGAAATCCCCTTGGTGCCGGGAGGCGCATCGGGCAGGCGGGCCAGCACCAGATGCACGATGTTCTCTGCCATGTCGTGCTCGCCGGCGGAGATGAATATCTTGCCGCCGGTGATCTTGCAGGAACCGTCCGCCTGAGGCACTGCCTTGGAGCGCAGCAGCCCGAGGTCGGTGCCGCAGTGAGATTCTGTGAGGCACATGGTCCCGGTCCATTGACCCGAGATCAGTTTGGGCAGATACAACGCCTTCAGTTCCGGCGTGCCATGCTCGTGCAGGCATTCGTAAGCGCCGTGCGACAGGCCGGGATACATGTACCAGGCCTGGTTGGCGGAGTTCAACATCTCGGACAGCGAGTTGTACACGATGATAGGCAAGCCCTGCCCGCCGAAATCCGGATCGCAGGTCAGCGCCGGCCAGCCGGCGTCGACGAACTGGCGGTAGGCCTCCTTGAAGCCGGTCGGCGTCTTTACCTCGTGGGTGGCCGGATCAAGTTGGCAGCCCTCGCGATCGCCGACGTGATTGAGCGGGAACAGAACCTTCGAGGCGAACTTGCCACCTTCTTCCAGCAATTGATTGATGGTGTCGGCATCCAGCTCGGCATGCGCGGGCAAAGCCTTGAGCTCCGCCGTCACATCGAGCAACTCGTGCAGCACAAACTGCATGTCGCGCAGCGGGGCAATGTATTGGCCCATGGTGTCCTCCTTTGTCTTATTGGCTAGCGTCGACCGCGCTGAAACGAACGGTCGTTTCAAACAACCGTTCGAATGATAGCGCAGTTTTTGCCCGCGTGTAGTTGCGCGACTCTAATTCCTGAATCTCGGGGAATTGGCGCGGCCTTCAGCGCAAGAAGGTCTTGCTGACTTCGCGGAACACTTCCGAATCGGCTCGACGCAGCCATTCGAAGGCGACCATTTCGCGGCTGACGATGCTCGCGCCGGCATCGCGCATGCGCGCCAGCGCCAGCGCCTTGTCGGCATCGCGGCGCGAACCGACGGCCTCCTCGACGACGAATACCTGCTTGCCGGCTGCCAGCAGCTCGATCACGGTCTGCAGCACGCAGACGTGGGTTTCCATGCCGCAGAC
>JAPLQZ010000093.1 GCA_026399415.1 Rhodocyclales bacterium
CAACGGAGCCGCCATGACCACCATCCGCCAGGACGATTTCATCCAGTCCATCGCCGACGCCTTCCAGTTCATCAGCTACTACCATCCGCTCGACTACATCACGGCCCTCGGCACCGCCTATGAGCGCGAAGAGTCGCCCGCGGCGAAGGACGCCATTGCCCAGATACTGACCAACAGCCGCATGTCGGCCGAAGGCCACCGCCCGATCTGTCAGGACACCGGCATCGCGGTGGTGTTTCTCAAGGTCGGCATGCAGGTGCAGTGGGATGCCACGCTCTCGGTGCAGGAAATGGTCAATGAAGGCGTCCGCCGCGCCTACGGCAACGCCGACAATCCGCTGCGCGCCTCGGTGCTGGCCGATCCCGCCGGCGCCCGCCGCAACACCAAGGACAACACCCCGGCCGTCGTGCATTACGAAATCGTCTCCGGCCATCATGTCGAAGTCATCTGCGCCGCCAAGGGCGGCGGCTCGGAGGCAAAAGCCAAGTTCGCCATGCTCAATCCCTCCGACGACCTGGTCGAGTGGATACTCAAGACGGTGCCGACCATGGGCGCCGGCTGGTGCCCGCCCGGCATTCTCGGCGTCGGCATCGGCGGCACGCCGGAGAAGGCCATGCTGCTGGCCAAGGAGGCCATCATGGCGCCGGTGGACATCCAGGACCTGAAAGCGCGTGGAGCAAAAAACCGTGCCGAGGAACTGCGACTCGAACTCTACGAAAAGGTCAATGCACTTGGCATCGGCGCGCAAGGTCTGGGCGGCCTGACCACGGTGCTCGACGTCAAGGTGCTCGACTACCCGACCCACGCCGCCAACCTGCCGGTGGCGCTGATTCCCAACTGCGCCGCGACGCGCCATATCCATTTCGAACTCGACGGCTCCGGCCCAGCCAAATTGCAACCACCCAGCCTCGAAGACTGGCCCAAGGTGACCTGGCAGGCCGATGCCGCCACCGCCACCCGCGTCGATCTGAACAGCCTCACCAAGTCCCAGGTCGCCGCGTGGACACCGGGTCAGAAGCTGCTCCTGAACGGCAAAATGCTCACCGGCCGCGACGCCGCCCACAAGCGCATCGCCGACATGCTGGGCAAGGGCGAGAAACTGCCGGTGGATTTCACCAACCGGGTGATCTACTACGTCGGCCCGGTCGATCCGGTAAGGGACGAAGTGATGGGCCCCGCCGGCCCCACCACCGCCACGCGGATGGACAAGTTCACCCGCATGATGCTGGAGCAGACTGGCCTGATTTCCATGGTCGGCAAGGCCGAACGCGGCCCGGTCGCCATCGAAGCGATCAAGGACAACAAGTCGGCCTACCTGATGGCCGTAGGCGGCGCCGCCTACCTCGTGGCCAAGGCGATCCAGTCGGCCAAAGTGGTCGGGTTTGCCGATCTCGGCATGGAAGCCATCTACGAGTTCGAGGTGAAGGACATGCCCGTCACCGTCGCCGTCGATTCGCTTGGCACTTCGGTGCACATCACGGGCCCGGCCGAATGGAAGGCGAAGATCGGCAGGATTCCGGTCAGGGTAGCCTGATCATCTGATCCGCTGTCGCGGCCGCCTGTAGTCACCGGTCAGATCAAAGTCAGCAACAGCTGCCCAAGCGCGACCTTGTTGCCTTGCTGGACGAGAATTTGCTCAATGATCCCGTCCCTGTCGGCAACGATCTCGTTCTCCATTTTCATGGCTTCGAGGATCAGCAGAAGGTCTCCTTCCTCAACGCGCTGCCCTTGCGTCACCTCGATCTTCCAGACGTTGCCGGCCAGTGGCGCGGCGATTCCGTTTTCAAGCTTGCCGGCCAATCCGTTCGCGACGGACTGAGCGGAAATATCCGCGCCGCGTGCCGTTTCATCATGGAAATACAGCAGGGCATGGCCGACGACAACCTTGTCGCCCTTCGCCACCAGGATATCGGCGATGACGCCTGACCGCTCCGCCAGGACTTCGCATTCCATCTTCATCGCCTCGAGGATAAACAGGAGGTCGCCCTCTTCCACGGACTGGCCTGACTCGACTTCAACCTTCCAGATGTTTCCGGCCATGGGCGAGCCCATGGTCGCCTTCGCCACCGGGCCGGGCGCAGCTCCGACCATGGCCGCCGACGCAGTTGCGCCGGCGGCGACTGAACCGCCGAGCGCGGAGACCTGAACCTGGAAGGTCTGGCCCCTGCCTGTCACAGTGAACACTTCCCCGACGGCGATCGGCGGTGCGTCGCCTCTCGGTATAACTGCCTCGACCGTGGGAACAGGCTCGAACGCCGCCGGATTGTCGCGGTTCTCGAGGAACTTGAGGCCGACCTGCGGAAACAGCGCGTAGGTCAGCACATCATCGACCTTGTCTTTGCCCCAGCGTATTCCCTTTGCCGCGACGATGCCGCCGAGTTCGGCACCAAGCTTGTCCATCTCCGGCGCGATCAGGTCAGCCGGACGGCAGGTGATGGGCTTGGCGCCGGCCAGGACTTTCTTCTGCAAGGCCTTGTTGACGGGCGCCGAGGTCGCGCCGTACTCGCCCTTGAGCACGGCCGCAGTTTCCTTGGTCATCGACTTGTAGCGCTCGCCGCTGAGGACATTCATGACGGCCTGGCTGCCGACGATCTGCGAAGTCGGCGTGACGAGGGGAATGAAGCCCAGGTCCTCCCGTACTCGGGGAATCTCGGCCAGCACTTCGGCCATCCTGTCGCTTGCGCCCTGCTCCTTGAGTTGGCTCTCCATGTTGGTGAGCATGCCGCCAGGAACCTGCGCGATGATGATGCGGGCATCGATGCCTTTCAGCGAGCCCTCGAACTTCGCATACTTCTTGCGGACTTCGCGGAAATAATCGGCGATCTCCGCCAGCAATACCATGTTCAGCCCGGTGGCCCGATCGGTCCCCTCCAGGATGGCCACCAGGCTCTCGGTGGGCGAGTGGCCATAGGTCATGCTCATCGACGAGATCGCCGTGTCGACGTTGTCGACGCCGGCCTCGATGGCCTTGAGGTAGGCGGCGGTGGACATCCCGGTCGTCGCGTGGCATTGCATGTGTATGGGGATGGCGAGCGCCTGCTTGAGCTTGCCCACCAGTTCGTAGGCCACGTAGGGCGTCAGCAGGCCGGCCATGTCCTTGATGCAAATGGAATGGGAGCCCATGTCCTCGATGCGTTTGCCCAGGGCTACCCATTTGTCGATGGTATCGACCGGACTGACCGTGTAGGAAAGCGTTCCCTGGGCATGCTTGCCCTGCTTGATGACGGCGCGGATCGCCGTCTCCAGGTTGCGCGGGTCGTTCATGGCGTCAAAGACGCGGAACACGTCGATGCCGTTGACGGCCGCCCGTTCGACGAATTTCTCGACGACATCGTCGGCGTAGTGGCGGTAGCCGAGGATGTTCTGGCCGCGGAACAGCATTTGCTGCGGCGTCCTGGGCATGGCCTGCTTCAGCGTGCGCAGGCGTTCCCACGGATCTTCGCCCAGATAGCGGATGCAGGTATCGAAGGTGGCGCCGCCCCACGACTCGAGCGACCAGAATCCGACCTGGTCGAGCTTGGCGGCGATGGGCAGCATGTCATCGATGCGCATGCGCGTCGCCAGCAGGGACTGGTGCGCGTCACGCAGGACGACTTCGGTGATGCCCACCGGCAGCTTTTTGGCTTTTTCCTTGTTCATTTGCTTACCCATTCCAATGTGGTTCTGTCTCAATATCCCGCTTTTGGAGAGGCCGATGCGAGGGAGAACGCGACAGCGAGTATTCCGTGTCGCGCGGTTGTTGATAAAGCGGATGGCGAGCCACGACCTTTTCCATGGCGTAATTGTAATCCGGCTGGGCGTTGGCAATGCCGGCATCAAGCAGCCCGCCACAGGCTAAACTGCTGACCATGAATGCTTCACTCGCCACAGAATTGATGCTCCACCGCGCCTCCATCGCCGTATCACCAGCGCCGACTCCTGCGCCATGATTGGCGTTTTCGATTCCGGCCTCGGCGGGCTTTCGGTACTGGCCGCGCTGGTCGATGCGCTACCGCAGGCCGACTTCATCTATTTCGCCGACACCGCCCATGTGCCTTACGGCAACAAGAGCGAAGAACAGATTCAGTGCCGCGTGCTGGCCATTGGCGAACATCTGGCCAGCCACGGTTGCGACCTGCTGGTGGTGGCCTGCAATACCGCCACCACCACCGCGGTGCAGGCACTGCGCGCCGCGCATCCGCACATCCCGGTGGTGGGCATCGAACCCGGCATCAAGCCGGCGGCGCAGGAGACGAAGAGCGGCCGCATCGCGGTACTGGCCACGGAAGCCACGGCCCGAAGCCCGCGCCTGAGGCAACTGATCCTAGAACACGCCAGCCATGTCGAAGTTTTCGTCGAGCCGTGTCCCGGCTGGGCCACCCATGTCGAAAAGCTGCAACTGGACGATCCGGCACTCGCGGCCGACGTCCGCGCCCGCGTCGAACCGCTGCTGGCAAGAGGCGTCGACCGTATCGTGCTGGGCTGCACGCATTACAGTTTTCTGGCGCCGCTGCTGAGCGAAGTCGTCGGCGCACGCGCGCAACTGGTCGATGTCGCCGCTGCGGTCGCCCGCCAGACACAACGCCTGGCCGGACGTCTCACCCACGGTTCCGGACGCGTGCAGTTGCACTCCTCGGCGCATCCGGATCGTCTGCGCGCCGCCCTGCCTCTCCTGCACCTCGACCGGGTCGCCGCGCGGGTTGTCTGACGCGCACCACCAGTATCGACCGACGAAGTACCCGCGAGCTGGAATCAGTCCTGTTCAGCGCCTCGCCGGGTCAAACGACTCCGTCGCGCGGCGCACCATCGCCATAAGTCATCACTAGGTTCCGGCCTCTGCGCTTCGCCTGATAGAGCGCCTGATCCGCGCATCGAATCAAGCCATCCGCCGTGTTGGAATGCCCGGGGGTTGTTGCGATGCCGATCGACGTCGTGATGCGGATTCGCAGATCCCCATACAACACCGTTGTTTCCTGAAAAATCTTCAGCAACTGCGCGGCGCGTTCCATGGCGATATCAAGAGGCATTTTTGGCAATACGAGCAAGAACTCCTCGCCACCGTAGCGACACACAATATCCTCGGCACGCGCATGTTCCAGCAGCAACTGGCCGAAAACCCGCAGGACTTCATCTCCCGCCTGATGTCCATAGGTATCGTTCACCAGTTTGAAGTGATCGACATCGAGCAGCACCATGCTTAACGGCGCTCCTTCGCGCCTGCAGCGAGCCAGTTCGCGCTCAAGCGTACCCTCGAGGTAGCGGCGATTGAAAAGGCCGGTAAGAGAATCGCGGTTGGCCTGCTCGCGTAGTTTCTCCTGCAAGTCATGAATTTTTTCGATCTGGTCGTGCAGAATCGCATTGGCCCCTTCCAGCGTCGTTCGCTGCTGATCCAGGGAATCCTGCACGCGATGCAGTTGCCTGATGTAGGCGAAGAACTCAATGCCTATCAACGACAGGTAGACGGCAAGAGCGATCATCGAAGACAGGGTCACCAATCCATTGGTATCGGTGGAAACATGAAACGCGATCACCGTGGTGGACGCCAGGGCGCCGGCGGCAAATGCCGCGATGCAGAACAGGACGCCCGATGCTCCGCGAGCTATCGTATGGTTCAACAAGTTGGCGAGAAACATGGCAGTGCTGATCCACAAAGGGAACCCGAGGCCTGCCGCCCATGCGCCGCACATCAAGGCATCAACGAACATGCTGTTGAGTTCGACCCGCTCCGGATGCCCGGATTTTCGCGCGCCCCAGTACATCAAATGCGGATATATCAGAAACTGCAGGACCAACAGGGCCCAGATGCCCGGGCCATAGCCCCTAGGCAATATATGCAAGCCGATCGGCAGGCAGGCGAGGGCGAAAGCGGCTACCCGTACGCGGTAACCGTTGGCCACTACCCAGTGATGCGTTCTCGGAAGCTCGATCATGAGTTCAGTCTCAGGCTGTCATGCAAGTCGTGGGCGCCATGTCCGCACGACACGGACACGTATTTCTCAGCGCCGCTCGGCACGAATCACGCCCGGCACTTCACTCAACAGGGACAACACCTTCTGCAACACCAGAGTACCAGATAGTTCGACGGTAAAACCCATGTGGGCGATGCCCGCCCGCGACTGCGTCTTTACCGCGGTGACGTTGATTTTTTCGCGCGACAGAACGTCTGATATGTCGCGCAGCAACCCTTGCCGATCCCCCGCGTCGACCATCAGGTCAACCGGATAGACGGCACCTGACCTGGCGCCGGCCTGATCGCTCCATCCTTCGCCCCATTCGGTGCTGATCACCCGCTCGGGATTGCGCGCCGCCATGTTGCGGAAGTTAACGCACTCGACCCGATGGATCGAGATTCCCTTGCCGCGCGTGACGAAGCCGATGATGGCGTCCGGCGGCATCGGCTTGCAGCACAGCCCGACCTGCGTCAGCAACTTGTCCACGCCGAGCACCAGAATCCGGCTGTCGCTGGCCCGGCTCTTCTTCGTCTGAATCTCCGGTTCGGGCGGCAACGCTTCCGCGCCACCGCGCAAGGCGACATCGATGGCTCGCATGCCGACCTCGCCGCGCGCCGCGGCGAGGAACAATGCCTCGGCGCCTTTCAACCCGAGCTTGACCGCCAGTTCGTCGAGATTGGCCTGGCTCTGTCCCTGGCGCTGCAACTCGCGCGTGACCAGAGCGCGCCCCTGTGCCAGCATTTCGGCTTCATCCTGCGCCGCAAACCATTGCTTGACCTTCGACCGCGCGCGCGGCGTGACGAGATAGCCCTGTGCCGGATTCAGCCAGTCACGCGACGGACCGCCGCTTTTGATACTTACAATTTCCACGCGCTGACCGTTTTGCAGGGGCGTGTTGAGCGATGCCATGTGTCCATCGATCTTCGCACCGCGACAGCGATGGCCGAGATCGGTGTGCAGCCGATAGGCGAAATCCAGCGGCGTGGCGCCCCGCGGCAGGTCGATCACCTTGTCCTGCGGCGTCAGTACATAAATCGTGTCATCCAGCGCGGCGCGCTTGAACTGTTGCACCCACTCGGCGGAATCCGCGATTTCGTCGCGCCACGACAGCAACTGGCGCAGCCAGGAAATCTTGTCTTCATAAGCACCGCCGGCTTTCACCGAGCTGCCGGATTCCTTGTAGCGCCAGTGGGCGGCAACGCCGAGTTCGGCATGCTCATGCATTTCGCGAGTGCGAATCTGCACCTCCAGCGAACGGCCGTCCTCTACTTCCACGGCGGTGTGCAGCGACCGATAGAAATTTCCCTTGGGATGCGAAATGTAGTCGTCGAACTCGCCATGGATCGGCTGCCACAGATGATGAACAATGCCCAGTGCCGTGTAGCAATCCTTGATTTCATCAACGATGATGCGCACCGCGCGGACGTCATGCACTTTGGCGAAGTCGATGTCCTTGCCGCGCATCTTGCTCCAGATGCTGAAGATGTGTTTCGGCCGGCCATGGACCTCGGCGCGCACGCCGACGGCGGCCATCTCCGCCTGCAGGCGAGTTACCGCGGCGACGATGAAGCCCTCGCGCTCCAGGCGTTTTTCGTCGAGCATGGCGGCAATGCGCTTGTAGGTTTCCGGCTCCAGATAGCGAAAGGAAAGGTCTTCGAGCTCCCATTTCACATGCCAGATACCCAGGCGGTTGGCCAGCGGTGCGTAGATCAGCTGGCTTTCCCTGGCCATTTCCTCGCGCACGGCGCCCGGCCGGTCGTTGAGGAAGCGCAAGGTCTGCACACGGCTGGCCAGCCGCAGCAACACCACACGAATGTCATCGACCATTGCCAGCAGCATCTTGCGCAAGATCTCGGCCTGGGCCTTCACGTCGGCCACGCCTTCGCCAACCCCGACAGCGCCGCCAGCCGCGGCGCGCGTCAGCGGCCGCAAGCTGCCCAGCCGGCGCAGGCCCGCCACCAGTCCGGCCACGGTATCGCCAAAGCCGACTTTCAGGCGCTCGCCGCAATCCTCCACGTGATCGCTGGCGGCAAACAGCAAGGCGGCGACGCGAGCATCGACATCAAGATCGAGCGAAGCGACGATCAAGGTCATGCCCAGGGCGTGTTGCAGGATGGGTTCCCCGGTACCGAGCGATTTCTCCCCATAGGCTTCATGCGCCAGAGCCAGCGCATCGGCGACGCGTGCCGCGGCTGGCGCGGAAAGACCCACGCAAAGGCGGGAAAGCGCGTCGGCTTCGCCATTTGACTGCTGCAGGGAATGCACTACGGAGACCATGGCGAATTATCCCATGCAGCGCATAATTCCCGGTCAATGAAAAAGCCACTGCACGTCTCCCCTTATCTGCCGCTGACGCTGGCATGCACATGATCCGCAAGCTGGCTGAATGGTGGCGGCAGCGGCAGGCCGGTCGTCTCGAAATTCCTGCTGCAATGTGGGATGAAGTCGAAGCCGGCCTGCCCTTTCTCAACCACCTCACGCCCGCCGAGCGCGCGCACCTGCGCCAGCTTGCCCGCGAACTCATCGCCGAAAAGCAATGGAGCGGCGCGCAGGGGATGCAACTGACGCCCCGCATCCAGTTGACCATCGCCCTTCAGGCCTGTCTGCCCGTCCTGCACCTGGGACTCGACTGGTATTCCGGTTGGGTCGGCATCGTGGTCTATCCGGGAGACTTTCTCATTCCGCGTCACATGGTCGACGAAGACGGCGTGGTGCATGAGTTCGACGACGAGGTGATGGGTGAGGCCTGGTCCGGCGGCCCGGTGCTGATCTCGTGGTTCGAGAACCCGGAAGACGCCGGCGGCATCAACGTGGTGATCCACGAGTTCGCCCACAAGCTGGACATGAAGAGCGGCGCTGCCGATGGGCTGCCGCCGATGCATGAAGGGATGTCGAGACAGCGCTGGATCGACGTCATGAGCAAGGCTTTCGACGATTTCCGGCAGCGTGTCGATCGCGGCGAAGAAACCCCGCTCGATCCCTATGGCGCGGAACTGCCCAGCGAGTTCTTCGCTGTCGCCAGCGAAGCCTTTTTCGAAGCACCTCTGATGCTCAAAGGCGAGTACGCGGGTGTCTACGAGCAATTCGAACTGTTCTACCGGCAGCATCCGGCAGGTCCGACATTTGATCAGTAGGGTCTGCTTCACTGCCGAGCGCCCCTGCATTTGGGAGTAAGCTTCAAACTTCGGGGCCAAGGAAGCAGGAAGTCGACCGCCCGTGCCATGCCTTGCTTGCTGTTTTATCGCGTAGACGCGAAAATTCGCCCGGTCCGTCAGAATAAACTCATCCGTATGAAGCTCGTGGAAACTCCTGTCGAAAAACTGGCCTTTGGGGCGTACATCTCCAGGCTCGACAGGCCGTGGACGGAAACGCCATTCGTATTTCAGGGCTTTGTCCTGAAGAGCGACAAGCAGCTCGACGTTCTAAAAAAATACTGCAAACACGTCTTCATCGACCCGGAAAAAGAGGAACGGAAGGAAATTGGCAAGGTGACCGCGGAGGATTTGGCAAAAGTCCGCGGCACGACAGTCTACAAAGAGACTGCAAGCGTCGAAGTCGAATTGCCCAAAGCGCAGAATGCCTTTGCGACGACGACGATGGTGGTAAAGGAGCTTTCGCGAGCGGCGGAGGTCGGAAACTCGGTCGACAGCTCGCGGTCCCATGAAGCAGCCGCGCAGATTACCGAGAGCGTCGTGCGCAATCCGGACGCGATGGCTCTTCTGATCAAGCTCCAGGAAAAGAGCGGTGCAACCCTCAGCCGGGCCGCGGAAATTTCCGTCCTGATGACCATCTTCGGGCGTTTCCTCCAATTGCCGCCGGAGCGCCTGAAACTGCTCGGCATGCTTGGGCTGCTGCAGGACGTCGGCCGGCTGCAACTGCCCGCAGCGCTTGCCGCGCGCGGCCCCATGAACCCCGCGGAAATCGAGCTCTACAAGACGCACGTGAACCACTCGGTGCGAATTCTCGGCAGCACGCCCGGCCTACCGCCGGAGCTTCCCGGGCTCGCCTCCCTGCACCACGAGCGTTTCGACGGCAGCGGCTATCCGCGCGGACTGCGAGGCGATGCCATTGCCTTCCCCGGCTTGATCGCGGGGATCGTCGATGCATTCGACACACTTACGGCGCCGAAGCCATATGGACAATACCTGTCCCCGGCCAACGCGCTCAGCATCATGTACAAGGGGCGCGGGACGGAGTTTCATCCTGCACTGGTCGAACAGTTCATTCAGTGCATCGGCGTTTACCCCGTCGGTAGCGTGGTCGAATTGAACAGCGGCGAGGTGGCGATCGTGATCGCGCAGAACATGGTGCGTCGCATGCAACCGCGCATCATGGTGGTCAAGGACGCCAGTGGCAACCCGCTGTCATCCTACAAAATGCTTGACCTGATGAAGGAACCCAGGTTCAGGGGGGACGAGCCTTACCGGATCCAGCGTTCCCTGGAGTACGGCTCGGTCAAGATCGATCCGCGCGAGATGTTCCTGTGAGCGGGGCAGCCTCCGCCGAGCCTGCGACGACGGCGCATGGCTCCGCTGCTGAAGCAATCCCTTTTCTGGATGCGCTGCGCGGTAAAGTTGAGGAAAGAAGGACTGACGGCGGCAATCTGGCCGTGCTGCTGATCGAATGCGGCCTGATCAGCCGCATCGACGCCGCGTGGGGCTACCACGTCGGCGATGCGGTGCGTAGCCGCGTGACAGAGTTGCTGCGCACCGATGTGCTGCGCCCGGGTGATCTGGTCGGTGAGATGAGCCGCGACGGTTTTGCCTGCGTTCTTTCGCCCGTCGAGGGCCCTGCCGTGGCGCTGCTGGCGGCGAAGAAATCGCTGCGCGCGCTGAATGCACCGTTCTGGATCGGCGAAGACGAAATCTTTGCCAGTCCCGCGATCGGCATCGCCATGTACCCGGCGCACGCGGACCAGGCAGAGGTTCTGCTGCAGCGAGCCACCAGTGCCTGCACCATCGCCCGCGACCTCACCGGCCGCATCGCCGACTACGCAGAAGACCGGGACAATTCGGCGGCATCGCAACTTCTCTATGAAAACCGGCTGCGTATCGCTGTTGCCGAGGATGCGCTCGAACTGACGTTTCAGCCGCAGTACAACCTGCGCCTCGGCCAGGTCATGGGCGCCGAAAGCCTGCTGTGCTGGCGCGACCCCGCACTCGGCGTGATTCCCGCGGTCGATGCATTCGCCGCGGCAGAAGCGGCGGACAGGGTTACCGATCTGGTGTCTTCAATACTCAATCGTGCGTTGCGCAACGTCTCGGAATTCCGCTACAGCGCCGGGCTGGACTTGCGCATCGCCGTCAAGCTTCCAGCGCGCGCACTGCTGAACGCGGAGCTTGTCGACGTCGTGCAGCGTGCGCTGGGCACCTGGAGCCGGCGGCCGGGGACACTGATTCTGGAAATTGGAGAAACGTCGGTGCTGGGTGCGGAGGCGACGGCGAGAGAGACGCTCGGCCGGCTGAAAGAGCTGGGCGTGAAGCTGTCGATCGACGACCCGGGCATGGCGCTTTCATCGCTGTTCTGGCTCGCACCCATGCCGTTTCAGGAAATCAAGATCGACGTTTCGGCGGCGCACGACCTGGCCGGTGTGCCTAAGTCCGAACGCATCCTCCAGTCGATTATCGAACTCGCCCACCATCTGAGGCTGGAAGTAGTGGCCGTCGGCGTCGCTGACGATGCGGCGGCGGTCCGCCTCAAGGAACTCGGTTGCGACTATATGCAGGCCGATTACAAGGGTCCTGCGCTCGACCCCAAGGAGTTCGTCGAGCGGTTCGGATTCAACGAACGCTGAGGTCGAACGGAGCAGGCAGGCTACAAGACGCCAATAGGTGGCGCCAACTTTCCGACGTCATCCCGGCGTGCTGACGGCGCCGCGTCAATGTGCGCCGCAGCCTTCACTGAAACTTCTTCTTGAATTCGGGTGGGGTGACCGATGGGGCTCGAACCCACGACAACTGGAATCACAATCCAGGACTCTACCAACTGAGCTACGGCCACCACCGAAACTGCTCGCCGTCCGGAAAGAAATTCCGGTCGGACAGGGTGCGAATTATGGGAGATGGCCGCAAAAGAATCAAGCAATCAACAATCCCGATCTTGTCACCCAACATGAACTCGCGTAATATCTTTGCAGAACATTGTTCTGCTATGCAGTTCTTCTAATTTCCCCACGCTGGGATACCGCACTCACCAAAGGACCCGACATCCATGGACCTCAATTTCACCACCGAGGAACAGCTATTCAGAGAAGAAGTACGCGGCTTTCTGCGCGCCAAACTGCCCGCCGAAATCAGTCACAAGGTGCTCGGCGGCAAGCGTATCGAGAAGAGCGATTTCGTCCGCTGGCAACAACTGCTGAACGAGCAGGGATGGGGTGCCATCGCCTGGCCCGAAGCCTTCGGCGGCACCGGCTGGAACGCCGTACAGCAGCATATATTCGACGAGGAATGCGCTGACGCGGGAGCGCCGATGCAATTGCCCTTCGGCCTCAAGATGGTGGCACCGGTGATCATGGAATTTGGCAATCCGGCGCAGCAGCAACGCTTTCTGCCGCACATCGTGGACGGCAGCGACTGGTGGTGCCAGGGCTATTCCGAGCCTGGTTCGGGCTCCGACCTGGCCTCGCTGACGACCCGTGCCGTCCGCGAAGGCGACCACTACACAGTCAATGGACAGAAGACCTGGAACACGCTCGGACAATACGCCGACTGGATTTTCTGCCTGGTCCGCACCAGCACCGAAGGCCGCCGGCAGAAAGGGATTTCCTTTCTGCTGATCGACATGAAAACGCCGGGCATCACCGTGCGCCCGATCATCATGCTCGACGGCGAACACGAGATCAACGAGGTCTGGTTCGAGGACGTCAGGGTTCCGCTGGAAAACCTGATCGGCGAGGAGAACAAGGGCTGGACCTATGCCAAGTTCCTGCTCGGCCATGAACGCACCGGCATTGCCGGCGTCGGCCGTTCCAAGCGCGAACTGAAGAAACTGAAGGAAATCGCCGCCACGGAAACTACCAACGGCCGGCCGCTGATCGAGGACCAGCGCTTCCGCGACCGCATCGCCCAGGTCGAACTCGAACTGATGGCACTGGAGATCACCAACCTGCGCGTAATTTCCGCCGAAGGTGAGAAGAAACGCGCGCCGGGACCGGAGGCCTCGATCCTCAAGATCAAGGGCTCTGAAATCCAGCAGATGCTGAGCGAATTGCAGATGCAGGCGCTGGGACACTACGCCCTGCCGTACACTGAGGAGGCGCTGGAGGCCGACTGGCCGGGCGATCCATGGATGCCGGACTACGCGGACTACGCCGCGCCGCTCTCCGGCCATTACTTCAACTACCGCAAGACGTCGATCTACGGTGGTTCCAACGAAATCCAGAGAAACATCATCTCGCAGATGATATTGGGACTGTAACCATGGACTTCAACTACACCGAAGAACAACTCGCACTGCAGGACACCCTGCGCCGTTTCATCGCCAGGGATTACGGCTTCGAACACCGCCGGGAGTCGGCGAAATCCACCGATGGCTTCGATCGCTCGGCGTGGAAGACCTTTGCCGATTTCGGCATCCTCGCCCTGCCCTTCCCTGAGGGTTTCGGCGGCCTGAATGGCAATGCGGTCGACACCATGCTGGTCATGGAAATGCTCGGCCGCGGGCTGGCGCTGGAACCCTACGTCTCGACCGTCGTGCTCTGCGGCGGCCTGATCCGCGATGCCGGCAGCACTGAGCAGAAGGAAACTTTGCTGCCCGCTGTCGCCGGCGGCGAACTGATGCTGGCCTTCGCCCACTTCGAATCCGGTTCGCGCTACGCAGTCGATCATGTCGCGACGACCGCCACCGCCAATGGCCACGGCTGGAAGATCGATGGCGCCAAGGCCGTGGTATTGGGTGCGCCGTCCGCCGACAAACTGCTCGTTTCGGCCAAGGACGGCAAAGGCATTTCCCTGTTCCTGGTCGACGCCAAGATCCCTGGCGTCACGCTGCGCGCCTATCCGACACAGGATGGCGCGCGCGCCGCCGACGTCAAACTGGCGGGCGTCCAAGTCGGCGCCGACGCCTTGATCGGCACCGCCGGCAACGCGCTGCCGGCCATCGAGCGCGCGCTCGACTACGCCAATGCCGCGCTGTGCGCCGAAGCCGTTGGCATCATGTCGGCACTGAATGAAGTCACCCTTGAATACCTCAAGACGCGCAAGCAGTTCGGACAGCCTATCGGCAAGTTCCAGGCGCTGCAGCACCGCATGGCCGACATGGTGATCGCCACCGAGCAGGCCCGCTCCATGGCCACGCTGGCCGCTGTGCGTGCCGACTCGGCCGATGCCGCCGAACGCAGCCGTTCGGTCGCCGCCGCGAAGGCCTACGTCACGCAGTCGGCGCGACTGGTCGGCCAGCAGGCGGTGCAGCTTCACGGCGGCATGGGCGTCGTCGACGAACTCAACGTCAGCCATTACTTCAAGCGCCTGACCATGATCGGCTTGACTTTCGGCGACGCGGATTACCACCTCGGCCGCTTCAGTGACACGCTGACCATGCCCCACGAATGCTTCTAAGAACATGAGTCACCCCAACATCCTCGTCACCGACAGCGACGGCATCGTCACCATCGAGATCAGCCGCCGCGACAAGAAGAACGCCATCACCGGCGACATGTATCGCGCCATGAGCGCAGCGCTGTGCCATGCGCGCGAGCAGCACCACGTCAGGGTAGTGCTGATTCGCGGCCAGAGCGACCTGTTCACCGCCGGCAACGATCTCGGTGACTTCCTGCACCGCAAGGCCAATGACCCCAGCGCAGCGATACCCTTCCTGCACCTGCTGTCCGCGTTTGAAAAGCCGCTGGTCGCCGCCGTCGCCGGCAACGCGGTCGGCATCGGCACGACGATGCTGCTGCACTGCGACCTTGTTTATGCCGCCGACAATGCGCTATTCCAACTGCCCTTCGTCAAGCTTGCGCTGTGTCCCGAGGCCGGCTCCAGCCTCATGCTGCCACGCGTCGCGGGCCATCAGCGCGCTGCCGAACTGCTGCTGCTCGGCGAACCTTTCGACGCCGTCGCCGCACGCGAGGCAGGCTTCGTCAATCGCGTCGTTGCCGCCGACCAGTTGATGGTTACGGCGACGGCCGCAGCGGCAAAGCTCGCTGCCTTGCCGGCGCAATCGCTGGCCGTCACCAAGGCGCTGATGAAGCGTCCGCCCGAGCGCAGCGCCATCGAAGCCATGGACGAGGAAGCGATCTACTTCGCCGACCTGGTGGCTGCTCCGGCAGCCAAGGAAATCTTTAGCGCCTTCCTCGAAAAGCGCGCCCCCAATGCGAACAAGATTCACGGACACAAGCCATGAGCAGCGATATTCCAGAAGGCTTCAAACTGCTCAAGCGCGGCGGCGGCTACCTGACCAGCCTCGGCCCCTGGTACTACCGCAGCGACGAAACCAAGGGCGAAAAAGGCCAACTGGTGCTCGCCATCCGCATCGAGGACCGCCACACCAACATTCGCCACATCGCCCACGGCGGCTTCCTCGTCACCATCGTCGACACGGCGCTGGGCATCGTCGTCTCCAGTTCGCGCGAGCCGGCGCAGCCCATCGTCACGGTGAGCCTCACCACCAACTTCGTTTCCAGCGCCGAACCCGGCGACTGGGTCGAGGCCCATGTCGACATCGACCGCATGGGCGGCCGCCTGGCCTACGCCAGGTGCACACTGCGGGTCGGCGAGCGCTGCATCATGACCGGCACCGGCGTCTTTGCGCTGATGAAGCCGATAACGCCGCGCGAACAGCCTGACGGCTGAGCGGGATGCCGCGCATGCAGAAGATCCACGTCCTGCTGAAGAAGGAAGAACTCGACGCCCAGCGCCTCGAAGGCAAGGTGGTGGTGGTGCTCGACATCCTGTTCGCCACCTCGTCCATCGTCACCGCACTGGCCCATGGCGCCACTGAAGTCATCCCGACGCTGGATGGCCGCGCGGCACAGGAGGCGTCCCGACAATACCCGGCCGGATCCTTCGTCCTCTCGGGCGAACTCAACGCCGACACCCTGCCCGGCTTCGTGCACCCAACGCCCAAGGCGCTGCTGGCGGAAGGCATCGCCGGCCGCCGCCTGATCTACTGCACCACCAACGGCACCGTGGCACTGGCCAAGTCCAAGGGCGCCGCCCAGGTCTATGCCGCGGCCCTGCTCAACGGCCGCGCCGTGGTCGACCGCATCGTGGTCGCGCATGCGGAGAGCACCATCCTGATCGTCTGCTCCGGCTCGGCCGACAACTTCAACCTCGAAGACTTCTACGGCGCCGGCTATCTCGTGTCGCTGTTCCGTCACCGATTGCTGGCCGACGCAACCGACGCTGAATTTTCCGACGCGGCACTCGCCGCCGAGTTGCTGCACGATCACTGCGATGGCCTCGATGCGCTGCGCCGCGCCCGCGTCGGTCGCATGATGCTGGCACGCCGGCTCGACGCCGAGGTGGCCTTCGCCGCGCAGGAAAGCTGTTACGACGTGGTGCCGCTGCTGCAGGACGGCGCGCTGCGCCCCGTTTGACTCCCACGAGGAAAAAGATCACCCCATGAGCATCCCCGAGAAAACCTATAAATACTACTGGGAAGATTTCCCCGTCGGCAAAGTCCGCGAATTCGGCGGCGTCACCCTGAGCGCCGAGGAGATCATCGACTTCGCCCGCAAGTTCGACCCGCAGCCTTTTCACCTGTCCGAGGAAGGCGGCCGGAATAGCCTGTTCGGCGGCCTTTGCGCCAGCGGCTGGCACACCTGCGCGCTGGCCATGCGCATGATGTGCGACGCCTACCTGCTGGAAACCGCCAGCCTCGGCTCGCCGGGACTGGAGAACATCCGTTGGCTCAAACCGGTGCGCCCCGGTGACACGCTGCACGTACGCACGGTGGTGCTCGAAGCACGCCCGCTCGACAGCAAGCCCCACGTCGGACTGGTGCGCACGCGCTGGGAGATGCTGAACCAGAACAACGAGGAAGTCATGCAGATGGAAGGCTACGGCATGTTCCGCCGGCGCGACGTGACGAAGGCCCAAGACGTCTGAGCATGCATCCGAGCCAACTGATCGAGCAGCCCTTCGGCACCTATGCCGAACTGATTCGCGGGCACGCCCGTAACCGCCCCGACCATCCCGCGCTGATTCAGGACCGGCGCACCGTCTCTTTCGCCACCCTCGATGCAATGATGGATCGCGTCGCCGCGACGCTGCAGCGCGACGGCATTCGGCCCACCGAGGCCGTGGCGATCTGTGCCGGCACCTCGCTCGAATATGCGGCCGTATTTCTCGGCGCCTTGCGCGCCGGAGTGGCTGTGGCGCCGCTGGCGCCCTCGTCGACCGCGCAGAGCCTGGTCGACATGGCGGCCAATGCCGAAGCCCGGCTGCTGTTCGTCGATGCCATTACGGCGCAGCAGCTCGCGGCAGTGCGTGCCGACATCGCCGCGCGCTTCATCGCCCTCGACGATGCCACCGGCGAGGAAGCCTTCCGCCGCTGGCTGGCACCCGCAGGCTCTGCGCCGGCGGCAGTCGACATCCAGCCGGAATGGCCCTTCAACATCATCTATTCCTCCGGCACCACCGGCACGCCCAAGGGCATCGTGCAGCCCCACGGCATGCGCTGGGCGCACGTCCAGCGCGCGCGGCCGCAGGGCTACGGACCCGATGCGGTGACGCTGATCGCCACCCCGCTCTACTCCAACACCACGCTGGTAAGCGTCTTTCCCACCGTCACGCTGGGCGGCACCGTCGTGCTGATGGCGAAGTTCGATGCAGCGAAATATCTCGCGCTGGCCGAAAAGCACCGCGCCACCCATACCATGCTGGTGCCGGTGCAATACCAGCGCCTGATGGCCCATCCCGATTTCGACTGCTACGATCTTTCCAGCTTCCGCATGAAGCTGTGCACCAGCGCGCCCTTCGCCGCCGACCTGAAGGCCGACATCCTCAAGCGCTGGCCCGGCGGCCTGGTCGAGTACTACGGCATGACCGAAGGCGGCGGCACATGCATCCTCGCCGCGCACGAGCGCCCGGACAAGCTGGCCACCGTCGGCACGCCGGCCGAAGGCCATGACATGCGCCTGATCGACGAGGCCGGCCGCGAAGTGCCGCGCGGCGAAATCGGTGAAGCGGTGGGCCATTCGCCGGCCATGATGAGCGGCTACCACCGCCAGCCCGACAAGACCCGCGAGGCCGAGTGGTACGCGCCGGACGGCAAGCGCTTCATCCGCACCGGCGATGTCGGCCGCTTCGACGCCGACGGCTTCCTGAAGCTGTTGGACCGCAAGAAGGACATGGTCATCTCCGGCGGCTTCAACGTCTATCCCAGCGATCTGGAGGCCGTGTTGATCCGGCACCCGGCCGTCGCCGAAGCTGCCGTGGTCGGCGTCGCCTCGGAGCGCTGGGGCGAAACGCCGGTGGCTTTCGTGACCCTAAGAGTCGGCGCTGGCGATACGGTGAAATGCGCGGCGACCGGGATTCAAGCCTGGGCCAACCAACAGTTGGGCAAGACCCAGCGCCTTGCCGCCGTGGAGATAGTGGAAGCACTACCGCGCAGCGCCATTGGCAAGATACTCAAGCGCGAACTGCGCGACAATTTCCATCCTGCCACACCCATCTGAACCACCCCGAAAGGACAGACCATGGAATTCACCACCCTCGACGTAACGCTCGATGCCGGCGTCGCCACCATCGCCCTCAATCGGCCGGACAAGGCCAACGCCATGAGCGAGCCGATGTGGTACGAAATCGAACAGGCCATGGAATGGCTCGACACCACGCCCGAAGCCCGTGTCGGCATCATCACCGGCCGCGGCAAGTTCTTCACCGCAGGCATCGACCTCACGCTGCTGATGGGCCTCGGCGCCAGGATCGAGGATGACTGCGACGGTCGCCGCCGCGAAAACCTGCGCCGCCTGATCCTCAAGCTGCAGGACACCCTGACCTCCATCGAGCGCTGCCGCAAGCCGGTGCTGGCGGCCGTGCATGGCGCCTGCATCGGCGGCGGCATCGACCTGGTCACCGCCTGCGACATGCGCTACTGCTCGGCCAATGCGTACTTCACGGTGAAGGAAATCGATGTCGGCATGACCGCCGACGTTGGCACCCTGCAGCGCCTGCCGCGCCTGATCGGCGAAGGCATGGCGCGCGAACTGGCCTATACCGGCCGCAAGGTCGACGGAACGGAGGCGCAGCAGATGCACCTGGTCAATCGCTGCTTCGAATCGCCCGAGGCGCTTCACTCAGGCGTCATGGAAATAGCCCGGACCATCGCCGCCAAGTCGCCCTTGTCGATCCGCGGCTGCAAGGAAATGATCACCTACGGTCGCGACCATTCGGTGGCCGACGGCCTCAACTACATCGCCACATGGAACGCCGCGATGCTGCTGTCGAAAGACTTGTTCGAAGCCGGCGCCGCCAGCATGCAGAAGCGCGATCCCGTGTTCAAGGACTGATTGCGTGGAACACTTCTTCGCCTCCGTCAACGGCATCCGCCTTCACTGTGTTGCCGAGGGACGCGCCGATGCCCCACTGATGGTCTTCATCCATGGCTTTCCCGAGTTCTGGTACTGCTGGCACGGCCAGCTCGAGGAATTCGGCAAGGACCATCGCGCCGTGGCCTTCGACCTGCGCGGCCACAATCTTTCTGACAAGCCCGATGGCGTCGAGGCCTACCACGTCAAGCCGCTGCTGGAAGACCTGCGGCAACTGATCGAACACCTGCAGGCCGGCCGTGACCACAAGTCCTGCATCCTGGTCGCCCACGACTGGGGCGGCGCCATCGCCTGGACCTTCGCCGCCGCCTATCCGCAGTATGTGAAAAAACTGGTCATTATCAACGCGCCGCATACCGTGCCCTTCGCCCGCGCCCTGGCCAGCGATCCGGTGCAGCAGGAAGCCAGCCACTACATGCTGCTGCTGCGCCACGCCAAGGCCGAGCGGGTGCTGGAAGCCAACAATTACGAACGCCTGCTGAAGATGTTCAGCCGCACCGCAGACGGCCGTTGCGCCCTGACCGACGAGGAAATCCCGCTCTATCGCGACGCCTGGTCGCAACCCGGCGCGCTGAGCAGCGCGCTCAACCTCTATCGCGCCTCGCCGCTGTATCCGCCGACTGCGGACGACCCCGGCGCCGGATCGCTCAAGCTCGATCCGGCAGCGCTCACGGTGCGCGTGCCGACGCTGGTGATCTGGGGCGAAGCGGACACCGCGCTGGGCGTCACTCTGCTCGACGGTCTGCAAGGAGTCGTGCCCGACCTGCGCATCAAGCGCATCCCCGAGGGCAGCCACTGGGTCATCCACGAGCAGCCGCAGCAAGTCAGCGCGGCAATCCGGGAGTTTCTGGCGGAGGGCTGAAACTGACAACCCTCCTCGCGGTGGCTATGGTGCCGCTCGCGGCGACGCCTGCTCCCTGGACATCCGTTCTACCAGCGCCGTCACCTCGCGCAACTCGGCTTCCAGCTTGCTGTTTTTCGCGGTCAAGACCTGCGTGCGCTCATCGATCTTCCGCTCGAGTTCTTCGTTGACGCGGCGCAGTTCGGCAAGCAGGTGACGCTCCGAATCGGTCAGTTCTTCGGTAACGTGCTGCATCAGCGCCGCAGCGACACGTGCGGCCAACTCGGGCTCGGCGGCATTGAGCTGATGAGCCATCGCCCGGTCGACGACGACAATGTGGTGCAGGAACCAATGCACCAGATATTCGATCAGGGCAACGGAGACGTTGCGCCGCCCGTTCTCGAAATCATTCGTTATATCCCTGAGTACGCTGCGAAAATAGGCGTGTTCGCCGCAGTGCCGGGTAACCAGTTCGGGCGAGCAACCGCCGCCGGCCATCAGGCGTTCCTCAAGGCCAAAATGATCGCGCACGTAGTCGTTAAGTTGCCCCAGCAGCCTGCGCGTTATTTCCGGCCGGTAATCGCCGTGAGTGCTGGAATCGAGCCCGTTGATCATGCCGATCAGGGTGCGATGCTGCTCGTCGATCTCATCGATGCCGACCGCGAACTCCTTCGTCCACTCAATGATGTGCAATTTTCGTCTCCTCGAACTGGCGCGCACCTTTGTTTGGGTTCTTTCAGGTGCTGCACGATCTTGCCGAACCCAGCCATATGATGACACGAATTCCTGATCGGCAGGACTTCCCGGAAGCCAGGCACGTCGCCGCAAGTCGGCTCGCTGACCGGGAAGGGTGCGGGGGGAAAACCGGGTCAACCGGCGACGATCACGTTCGGCTCGATCGACACCGGAAAGTTGACCGAGTTGGCGATGAAGCACAGGCGGTGAGCCTCTTCATGCAGGGCCGTCGCCAGTGCCGCGTCGGCGCCCGCCGCCAGCGTCGCCACCGGCCGCAGCACCGCCTGCGTAAAGCGTCCGCCACCATCGGCGTCCTCCACCATCGTCGCCACCGCATCGTCGTGATAGGCCAGTACCGAAATTTTTGCCTGCGCACACAGGTGCAGATACCACAGCATGTGGCAGGACGACAGCGAAGCGACCAGCAAGTCCTCCGGATTCCAGCGCGACGCATCGCCGCGAAACGCCGGATCGGACGAGCCGAGCAGGTCCGGCCGGCCCACCACCGAAATCACATGGTCGCGGGCATAGGCGCGGTAGCCGGTCGTGCCCTCGCCCAGATTCCCGGTCCATTCGGTGCGGGTGGCGTAGGTATGCCGTTTGTCGTGGGGCATGGGCGGGCTCGCTTCGGGTCGGAAACCGGAGAATATCCCAATGCCGGCCCGTCCGGCTTCCTGCCTCAGCTTGCGGCCTTCTGCTTCCCGAAGAGGTAAACAATGGCCTCCGCCACCTGTTCCGAGGCATCCGGATAAGCCCCTTCCTCCAGCATGTGCAGGGCTCTTTCCTTCTCCCCCTGCTGGGCGATGGTCAGCACTTCTCCGGCGCAGCGATGGAACTGGGCGTGGCGCGATCTGACCACCGCGAAAGCCGGCATCTGGCCGAAGCGCTCGCCGCCGATGCCATTGAGCCATTGGCCGAGGGTGCATTGATCGTCGCGCGACACGATGTCAACCTTGAGATCGTCCTTGCTCTCGCCCTTGATGTAGGCCTGAAGCCGGGCCTTCCACCGGATGTGGGAATCGATGGCCTCCGTCCCCTCCTTGGCCATGACGAACATCCGCGCCAGGAGCATCTTGACCCGCTCCGATGCCTTTACGTAATCGCCGCTGTGCAGCAGCTTCAGGGCGCCGGCCGTATCGCCCGACTGTGCCGCCGACAGCACGTTTCCGGCTGAGCGATGGAAAAGGGCATGATGGGCCTTCATGTCGAAAAAGGTCTCGGAAAAGCCGAACTTTTCGCCACCCTTGTCGTAAATCCATTTGCCCAGAGGACATTGATCGTCCCGGCAAACCACTTCGACTTTAAGTTGCTCGGTGCTGGTGCCGCCGATGTAGCTTTCCAGCCGGACTTTCCATTTCATGTGGGCGTCGACCGCCGTCTTGAAGTTCAAACCGGCCAGTTCCGCTTCCGCGTCGACCGCTGCCCCTGCCGCCTGCGCTGCCGGCTTGTCGTCCCCACGCAGGATATTTTTAAACCAGTCCAGCATTCCCATCGCGAATTCCCCCTTCCCTTGAGTGGTCCCTATTAGGCAAGTCGGTAACGATGGGACCTCACGCCACCGATGACCATTTCATTGTCCGTGAAAAAAAACGGTCGGACATTTGATCATCGGATACTGGAAACAAAACGGCTAATGACGGTTGAACCAGTGCATGAAGGAGCGGTCCGGGAACGCCGTCACATAGACCGGACTGGCAGACCCGGCAGCTCTAAAGCGCCCGTTTGTGGTCGTCTTGCGGCCCGCGTTGCTTGTTGAGGTTGCGGAATCAGACAGCAAGAGTCGGCGCTGGCGGGACGGCGATTGGGCGGATGGTGCGGCCCGCCGGAGCGAGTTCCGGCAAACGGCCTGCCGAATCTAGCTCCGCATCCCCAACGAAGCCTCCAGTTGCCTGACCAGCTCGATCAGTTTCGGCCTCACCTCGCCCAGCAGAAATTCCTTCGACAGCGTAAACGCCGGGCCGCCGCAGTTGATCGCCATCGGCGGCAGGCCGCCGCCCGGACGCAGCGGCACGGCGATGGCATTGACATCGGCCTGCCATTCGCCGAAGGAACTGACGCAGCCGGTTTCGCGGTATTCCTTCAGTCCCCGCTCCACGCCCTTGCGGATTGCCGGCCAGGCCACTTCGTCAAGTTCGCGCACCCGCTCCATGATGTCCTCCCGTTCGCGCTCGGGGATCAGCGCCAGATAGGCGCGGCCCATCGCCGTGGTGACGATCGGAATGCGCGAACCGACATCCAGCGAAAGTGTCAGCGCCGCCGAACTGCGGGCGTTGCCGACATAGATCATCGACAGGCGGTCGCGGCTGCCCAGCGATACCATGGCTTTGGAAAAGTCGGCGAGTTCCTGCATCAGCGGCCGCGACAGATCGCGCACATCGAGGCGTGCCAGCATTGCGCTGCCCAGTGCCAGCGTCGACGTACCCAGACGGTATTTTCCGTTCTCCTCGACGAAGACCAGGTAACCGAGCTTGGTCAGCGTGTAGGTCAGGCGCGAAACAGTGGATTTGGGCAATTTGCAGCGCTTGGCGATATCGAGATTGCCAAGCATCTTCTCGCCGGAACTGAAGCAGGAAAGCACCGAAAGCCCGCGCGCCAGGGCGGTGACGAAATGGCGATCTTCCTTGCCGGCGGCCTTGGCTTCGATGGCCGCGGGAACAGCGACAACCTTGTTTTGTTTTTTCATGTCAATCCTTCATCGCGCACAGCGCTTCACGGGCGTCCCGGTATTCTCGTCCGAGCCGTTCCACCACTTCACTTACGGAAAGAATTTCATCGATCGAGCCGATGCCCTGGCCGACGCCCCAGATGTCGCGCCAGGCCTTGGTCCTGTCGGAGCCGAAGCTCATGGCGCTCTTGTCGCGCAGGGGCAGGTTGTCGGGGTCCAGCCCCTGCGCCGCGATGCTCGGCCGCAGATAGTTGCCATGCACGCCGGTGAAATAGGGTGTGTAGACCACGTCCGCCGCACTGCTGTCGAGGATCATCTGCTTGTAGCCATCCACCGCGTTGGCTTCCGGGGTCGGGATGAAGCGCGTCCCCATGTAGGCCAGATCGGCGCCCATGGCCTGCGCCGCAAGTATCTGCCCGCCGCGCGTGATCGCGCCGGACAGCGCAAGCGGGCCGTCCCAGAAACGCCGCACCTCGGACACCAGCGCGAAGGGGCTGAGCATGCCGGCGTGACCACCGGCGCCCGCAGCGACCAGAATCAAGCCGTCGACGCCCGCCTCCAGCGCCTTTTGCGCATGACGCACGTTGATCACGTCGTGGAACACGATGCCGCCGTAAGCGTGCACTTCCTTGACCACGTCGCCCGGAGCACGCAGGCTGGTGATGATCATCGGCGCCTGGTGCTTGACGCACAGAGCGATGTCGTGATCGAGCCGGTCGTTGGAGTGATGCACGATCTGGTTCACCGCATAGGGTCCGATCTTCCGGCCCGGATCGGCGCGGCGCGCGGCGTCGATTTCAGTCGTCATCGTGGCAAGCCATTCGTCAAGCAGTTCCTTCGGCCGCGCATTGAGCGCCGGGAAGGAACCGACGATGCCGGCCATGCATTGCGCCAGGACGAGCTGCGGCTGGGAGACGATGAACATCGGCGCGCCGATCACCGGCAGCGCGAGATTGTCTTGCAGTATTTTGGGCAGGGGCATGGATACTCCTATACCGAGCAGGACGGGAAAGAAAATGGACCGATATTCAGTATTGTGTTCCGGATAGTGGCACGGCACGGAAAGCAGCGTCAAGCCGTGCCAATCTCGGCGCGAGGCCTTGAATCGAACGGAAAAAACCCGACGGGCGCGGATCATTGACTTTTGCCGTGAGCCCGTGAAGAATCCACATTCTGCCAGTTATTACAGAATCCTGTTCCGCTATGCAGATTTTTTTGAATCGACCACGGTGACCGCAAAACTGATCTTCGGCTCGCTTGAGCGTTCCGGCGCCGAGATCGACGAACGCGCCGCGCGACTGGCCGGCGGACTGGTCGGCCTCGGCGTCAATGACGGCGACGTGGTGGCGGTGATGCTGAGGAACGATCCGGCCTATGTCGACATCATTCAAGGATGCCGCGTTGCTGGCGCGTACTACTGCCAGATCAACTGGCACTTCAAAAGCGACGAGGCCGGCTTCATCCTCACCGACTGCGGCGCCAGGGTGCTGTTCATTCAGCCGGACCTGCTGGCGGCAATTTCCGGTGCGATCCCGCCGCAGTTGCGGGTGATCGTCGTGCATCAAGCGCAAGCCGACCCCTCCGACTTCGAAACCTGGCTGGCGGCGCAGCAACCCTACGCCGGCCCGTCGCGCACGCCGCGCGGCCACATGGCCTACACCTCGGGCACCACCGGCCGGCCCAAGGGCGTGCGGCGCCTGCCGCCGACGCCGGAGCAGCAGGTGCTGGCCGCCCAAGTGGCGAAGGATGCGCTGGGCATTTATCCCGGCGTCCGCAGCCTGCTTTCGGCGCCGCTGTATCACAGCGCCCCCAGCTCCTTTGCCCAGCAGTCGCTGCTGCAGGGCTCCCTGTTCGTACTGGAGGAGAAGTTCGACGCCGAGACCACGCTGGCCCTGATCGAACGCCACCGCATCGAGACCGCGTATCTGGTGCCGGTGATGTATGTGCGCCTGCTGCGGCTCCCGGCGGAGGTGCGCACGCGCTACGACCTGTCCTCGCTCAGCTTCGTCGCCTCGACCGGGTCGCCCTGTGCGCCGGAGGTGAAGAAGGCCATGATCGACTGGCTGGGACCGGTGATTTTCGAGTCCTATGCCTCGAGCGAAACCGGGTATATCACCGTGATGCCGCCACAGGAGGCTGCGCGCAAGCCCGGCAGCGCCGGTCGCCCGGTCGGGGCGGCACAAATAAGCATTCTTGACGATGCGGGACGCGCATTGCCCGTCGGCGAAATCGGCACCATCTACGCGCACCAGCCGGCCTACTCCGACTTCAGTTATCACCGCAACGAGGCCGCCCGTCGCGCCGTCGAGCGTGATGGACTCATCAGCGTCGGCGACATGGGCTACCTCGATGACGAGGGTTTTCTGTTCGTCTGCGACCGTGCCTCGGATATGGTGATCTCGGGCGGCGTGAACATCTATCCGGCCGAGATCGAGCATGTGCTGATTACCCTGCCCGGCGTCGCCGACTGCGCCGTGATCGGCATTCCCGACGACGAATACGGCGAGTCGCTGGCGGCCCAGGTGGTCGCCGAAGCGGGCGCAACGCTCGACGCCGAAACGATCCGTTTCGGCTTGAGCGAGCGCATCGCCGGCTACAAGGTGCCGCGGCGCATCGACATCGTGGAAGCTTTACCGCGTGATGACAACGGCAAGGTGGTCAAGCGCAAGATCCGCGATGCCTACTGGAGCGGCCGTTCGCGCAAAATATGAAATGAGCCGACACCCCAGGCCTCCGTCGATCTCGCCGAGGGACGAAATGCGCGTGGCGTGATACTGTTCTGACTACCGATTTTCCACATCAGAAAGCCTTCCTTGAAACACCGCAAGCTGCATACCCTGCATCGCCCGGCAAAGAAACAGAACGGGCATCCGCCACTGGTGTTCGTCCATGGCGGTTATATCCATGCCGGTTGCTGGGACGTTAACTTCCTGCCCTACTTCAGCAAGCTCGGTTACAACTGCCACGCCATCAATCTGTCGGGCCACGGCGGCAGCGAAGGGCGCGAGAATCTCGACAGCTACGACCTTGACCACTACGCTGCCGACGTGGCGCAGGTGGTGGCCGAACTACCCGCCCCACCGGTGCTGATCGGGCATTCGATGGGCGCTGCGGTGGTGCAGCGCTACATGGAAAAGGGCACGGCGGCGGCGGTGATCATGATGGCGCCGGTACCGACCACCGGGCTCGCGGCCTGCACCATCCAGCTGACCCAACGGCAACCGGATTACCTCGCCGAGGCAGCGCGCGCCGTGCGCGGCAGGTACACCGAGAAAACCGTCCGGGTCATGCGCGAAGTGTATTTTTCACCGGACGTGACGCATGAGCAGTTTGAATCCTTCAAACCGCTGGTACAACCGGAATCCATGACCGTGGTGACCGAAATGATGGCGCTGGCGTGGCGGCCGCTGATACGACGACCGAAGATTCCCGCGCTGGTCATGGGCGGCGAACTCGACGCGTTGTTCCCGTCCAACCTGCTCCACTTCACCGCCACCGGCTGGAACGCCGACACCTGCGTGATACCGGGCGCCGGGCACATGATCATGATGGAGCCGCAGTGGGCCTCTGCTGCCACCAAGATCGACAACTGGCTGAGCCGCCGGCTCGGGCTCAGCCATTCAGCAGCGACGTGAACTGATCGCGAAACAAGAAACAAGGAAGGGCCGCCATGTTCAGCAAAGCCACCTTTAACTTCCTCGGCGAACTCGCCGCCAGCAACGACAGGGTGTGGTTCGAGGCCAACAAACCGCGTTACGAAGCGCTGGTGCGAGAACCGGCGCTGGAATTCATCGCGGCGATGGCGCCGGTCCTGGCGAAGATTGCACCGCACTTTCGCGCCGAGCCGCGCAAGATGGGCGGCTCGCTGATGCGCGTGTTCCGCGACACGCGCTTCGCCCGCGACAAGAGCCCCTACAAGACCAACATCGGCATCCAGTTCCGCCACGAACTGGGCAAGGACGTCCATGCGCCGGGCTTTTACATGCACATCGCGAGCGACGAATGCTTCTTCGGCGCCGGCTGCTGGCATCCCGAGGCCGACGCGCTGGGCCGCATGCGCGACCTGATCGCGGCCAATCCGAAACGCTGGTTCGCCGTGCGTGACGACAAAAAATTTGCCGCGCACTGGGCGCTGGCCGGCGACAGCCTGACGCGGCCGCCGCGCGGCTACGCGGCCGATCATCCGGCCATCGAAGACCTCAAGCGCAAGGACTTCATCGGCCTGGCGTCGCTGTCCTTCGCCGAGGTCACGGCACCCGGACTGGTCAAGCTGGCCGGCACCCGCTTCGCCACGGCGGCGCCCCTGATGAAGTTTCTCTGCGAAGCGCAGGGCGTGCAGTATTGACGCTGGCGGCACCGCCGCCATGCTCGACATCCTCTATCGCGACGACTGCCTCGTCGCCATCAACAAGCCGTCCGGCCTGCTGGTTCATCGCAGCAACATCGACCGCCACGAAACGCGGTTCGCGCTGCAACTGCTGCGCGACCAGATCGGACAACGGGTGCATCCGCTGCACCGGCTCGACAAGGCGACCTCGGGCGTGCTGTTGTTCGCCCTCGATGCCGACAGTGCGCGCGAGGTCGGCGGCCAGTTCGAGCGCAACGAAGTACATAAGCGCTATCTCGCCGTGGTGCGCGGCTGGCCCGCCGAAGCGGGCGTGATCGACCATCCGCTGTCGCGCCAGTTCGACGACTATGGCCGCAAGTTCCCGGCGGATAAGCCGCCGCCGGCACTACCGGCGGTGACCGAATACCGCCGCCTGGCCTGCGTCGAATACCCGACCTCGCGCTATGCGCTGGTGAGGCTGACGCCGCAATCCGGCCGCCAACACCAGTTGCGCCGTCACTTGAAACACATCACCCACCCCATCATCGGCGACGCCAACTGGGGCAAGGGAATCCACAACCGCTTCTTCCAGCAGCGCTTCGGCTGCGGGAGGTTGCTGCTGGCGTGTACCGGGATCGAACTGCAGCATCCGCGGGACGGCGGCGAGCTCTCAATTGCCGCCCCGCTCTGCGACAACTTTGCAGGCCTGGTCAGCGTCCTGGGCTGGAGTCACGCTTGCGATCAAATCTGACCGGGCACAAGAGCCGGCACTAACGGAATATCCACTGACGTGACACCCATAGTTCCCCGGAGTAAGCTGTTCCGGGCCAAGTCCAACAACGAAAGCATTTTTTGAATACGCTCAGTCCATCGGAATATTTTCAGAGATAATCAGTCCCGATGAAAACCTCTTCCGTTCGACGCTTCCTCGACCTCAAGGCCACGATTGCCATTTTCACCGTGGCGCTTTTTGTCAGCACCATATGGGCGCTGGCTCACAATCTGGACAAGCGGGTTCGCGTCAACTTCAAGGAAGTCCTCGCCTCCCAGCAGTTCCAGACCGTCGAGCACGTCGCCAGGAGTCTCGATGAAGCAGTAAGGTTGCGCGTCAGCGCCCTTGCCGATACCGCTTCCCTGGTCAGTCCGGATTTGATGACCCGTCCGGATCGTTTGCATGGCTTCCTGGCAGAGCGCATGCCACTGGAGCGCTTCTTCAACACGGGTCTGTTCGTGGTCTCCCGCGAGGGTATTGGATTGGCGGACCTGCCGAACCTGGAAGGACGCGAAGGCGCCGGCCATGCTGAAATGGATTACTTCAGCGAGGTCATGGCATCGGGAAAACCGGTGGTGGGCAAACCGGTCATGAGTCAATTCACGAAAAAGCCCGTCATCAATATCGCCGTACCCATCAAGAATGGCAAGAACGAAGTCGTCGGCGTCCTGGTGGGCGGGAATCAAATTACCGGCAGCAATTTTCTCAGCGAAGTTCTGCCTTCCAAACTGCAGATGGACGGCGACCTTCACATAATCTCCGAAAAGAATGGCATATACGTTTCGTCTACCGATCCGAGCAGAATCATGCAGCCTGCTCCGCCGGCAGGCATCAACACGATGTACGACCGCTACAGGCAAGGTTACGAAGGCTCCGGGATCGCAGTTGACTCGCAGGGCGTCGAGAGCCTCATTTCGGCGAAACGCGTTGCGAGCACCGGCTGGCTGGTCGTCGCCACGCTGCCGACAGCACTTGCCTTCAAACCGCTTGAATCGTTGCAAAGGGAAATTTACAAGGATGCCGGTCTGGCTTCGGTGATCATCGCCCTGCTGCTTTGGTTGTTCCTTCACAGCCAGATCAGCCCGCTCGGCCGTTCGGCACAGACCATCGATGCGATGACCGCCGGGCGGGAACCGCTGCGTCCCCTGCCCCGCGAGGGAGGCAAGGAGATCCGGCTGTTGATCGACAGCTTCAACAAACTGCAGGAACACATCAAGCAACAACAGAAATCGCTGCAGGCTCGAGAGGAGCAGATACAAGTTGCGGCGTCGGTGTTCGAAGGAACCAGCGAGGCGATTCTCATTTCCTCTGCGGACAACGTGATCGTTAGTGTCAATCGCGCTTTTTGCAAAATGACCGGCTATGCCGAAAACGAACTCGTCGGACAAAATCCAAGGCTGCTGCAGTCGGGCCGGCACGGCCTGGCCTTTTACAAGGAGATGTGGTCGTCGCTGCAGAACGCCGGCCAATGGCAGGGAGAAATCTGGAATCGTCGCAAGAATGGCGAGATATATCCCGAACGGATTACCATTTCGGTGCTTTACGACGAAGCCGGCAAGGTACTCCGCCACATCGCCATCGCGGCGGATATCACCTCGCGCAAGAAGGCGGAAGACGAGATCAACAGCTTGGCCTTTTATGACCCGCTGACCGACCTGCCGAACCGCCGGCTGCTGCTCAACCGACTCAAGCAGGCGATGGCATCGAGCGCCAGAAGCAAAAATCATGGCGCGCTGTTGTTCATCGACCTGGACAATTTCAAGACCCTCAATGACACCCTCGGCCACGACATCGGCGACCTGCTGCTACAGCAAGTTGCCGAGCGACTATCCACCTGCGTGCGCGAGGGAGACACCGTGGCCCGGTTGGGTGGCGATGAATTCGTGCTGATGCTGGAAGACCTGAGCACAAACGCACTGGAAGCCGCGACCCAGGCCGAAACCGTGGGCGAAAAAATCCTCGCTACGCTCAACCAGCCCTACCAACTCGCCGCCTACGTCCATCACAGCACCCCCAGCATCGGTATCGCCTTGTTCACGAATCATCAGGAAACCATTGATGAATTGATGAAACGGGCCGATCTGGCCATGTATCAGGCCAAAGCCGCAGGTCGCAACAACCTGCGATTCTTCGACCCGGAGATGCAGGCGGTGATCATGACCCGTGTTGCACTCGAGTCGGACTTGCGCGAGGGGGTTCTGAAAGGTCAGTTCATTCTTCACTACCAGGCTCAGGTGGCCGGCGAGGGCCGCATTACCGGCGTCGAAGTGCTGCTGCGCTGGGAACATCCCTCACGCGGCCTGGTGTCTCCCCTCGAGTTCATCACCCTGACCGAGGATACGGGCCTGATTCTGAAGTTGGGCCAGTGGGTGCTGAAAACCGCCTGTGTGCAACTCGCGACCTGGGCTGCCCGGTCGGAGATGGCGCATTTGAGCATCGCGGTAAATGTCAGCGCCCGTCAGTTTCACCACCGCGATTTTGTCAATCAGGTGCTGGAGATACTCGACCAGACAGGAGCCAACCCGCAACTACTCAAGCTGGAACTGACCGAGAGCCTGCTGGTGCATGATATCGAGGATATCATCGCCAAAATGACCGTGCTGAAAGCCAAGGGAGTGAGTTTCTCGCTGGATGACTTCGGCACGGGCTATTCGTCGCTTTCCTACCTGAAACGGCTGCCTCTGGATCAACTGAAAATCGACCAGAGTTTCGTCAGAGACATCCTCACCGACCCCAACGATGCCGCCATCGCGAAGATGGTGGTCTCCCTCGCCGAGAGCATGGGCCTGACGGTCATCGCCGAGGGAGTGGAAACCGAAGCGCAGCGGGATTTCCTTGAGCGCCAGGGCTGCCATGTCTATCAGGGGTATCTGTTCAGCCATCCGCTGCCGCTGAACGAGTTCGAGGCCTTCGTGAAACAGGCTTGACGCCTGGACGGTGATCGCTTTGCGAATGTGTAGCAAGCGCTGGGGGAAGTGACGCGATCAATCCATGAATCCCCATGACTTTGTCTCGAAGTTGTAAGTTCTCCTGCCGAACGGTGGCATGGCTACGTACATGAGCGTATGACTCTCTCCCGCAATATAGCGAAAGCCGATGTCCCCGAAAGAGACCCTGGCTTTGGCAGGTATCTCTGCGATGAATTGCGGTGCGAGTTGATCGAGACGATCGGGATACTTGCCGTTGGCGGCCTTGTAGCTTTCAACCGCCGCGATGATTCGCTCTGCGCGTTCTTCGGCGATTTGCTTATTGATTGGAATCAGGCCCAAGACCACACCAACGGCTGCCAGGTAGATTGCAAACCGGATCAACCGCTCCTTTCGGCAGGCCGCATATTTCCTGGCCAGAAGGCTTCTCGGCAAATAGACCAGGATCAGAAAAGCGCCGATCAGAAAAGCGTAGACGCCCAGTGCGTCGAGGAAAATCAGAAGGAGCGAGAGGCCTATGGGCCTGATCCATCTCGTCCATCCGGTGCCATAAGGCGAGACGACAGATTCGTCGCCGGGAGCGGCAGGAGCGGGGTTCATTGGATGAGTCAGGGCAGTAGAAGAAATTTGAGTGTGCGCGAGTTCTTGCGAATTCGTCAATAGCGAGCGCTCGATGGAAGGCGACAGAAATGTGGTTGCACCGGCCCGAAGTGAATGGCCGACAGCCTGTCGCTGATTGATCGGATGTACATGCGATTTACGATCGGATACAAGAGTCGGCGCTGACGATACGGCGACGGAAAGCACGCATGCGCGTAAGATGGCGCCCTTTTCGTGCTTGCCCGCGTGGCAATCGCACTGTCTTTACCGAGAAGCCGCCATGTCCGATACCCTCCTGCCCCTGCTTGCCGCCGCACTCGATGCGCGCGCCGAACTCCTGCCGCGCCTGCACACCGAGCAGACCGATGCCTACCGCTTGTTCCACGGCAGCGTCGAGGGCCATCCGGGCCTGACCATCGACCGCTATGGCGATCTGCTGCTGGTGCAGTGTTTTCACAGCCCGCTGACGACAGAAACGCTGACTGTGCTGGAGGCCTTTTACGCCGCCAGCTTGCCAGGAATGACGCTGGTCTACAACGATCGCAGCCACGCCAATTCGCGCATCGGCAATCCGCTGCCGGCCGATCAGCTCGCCGCCGCGATGGCGACACGCGAGGCGCATGAAATGGGCGTCACCTACCGCATCCAGGGGCGCCACGCCGGGCAGGACCCGTGGCTGTTCCTCGACCTGCGCGCGGCGCGGCGGCGGGTCATGCAGGAGGCACCGGGCAAATCGCTGCTCAATCTGTTTGCCTATACCGGCGGCGTCGGCATTGCCGCCGCCAAGGCAGGCGCACGCTTCGTCGTCAATGTCGATTTTGCCGACTCCAGCATCATGGTTGGCAAGGAGAACGTGCGCCTCAACGATCTGCCGGTGCGCCCGCGCTTCGTCAAGAGCGACGCTTTCGCCGCCATGCGCCAGTACTCCAGCATTGGCCAGCCCGAGCGTGTGCGCGGCAAGCGCATGCCGCCCTTTCCGAAACTGGAGGCGCAAACCTTCGACCTGGTGTTTCTCGATCCGCCGCGCTACGCCAAGAGTTCCTTCGGCGTGGTCGATCTGGTGAATGACTATGCATCCGTATTCAAGCCGGCCCTGTTGTGCGTCAGTCAAGGCGGGACGCTGATCTGCACCAACAACGTCGCCGATGTGCAGCGCGACGTCTGGCTCGATCAGTTGCAGCGCAGTGCGGCCAAGGCCGGCCGGCCGATTCGCGAAATGGAATGGATCATGCCGGAAGCCGACTTCCCGAGTTCCGACGGCCAGCCACCGCTGAAAATCGCCCTGCTGCGCGTCTAAGTATCGATATTTACGGGCTATTTTGCCCGGACTCTGGCATAATGCGCGGTTCTCCGGCCCCATCCAGCACCCCGGGCCCGCCTTTTCCTCGAAATTCCCTGCCCACCGCAGGCACGCCATGACCACCTCCCCAGACATTATTGCCGCCGGGTTCGACACCCTCGGGCTTGCCCAGCCATTGCTCAAAGCGCTTGCCGACGTCGGCTACGAAACCCCCTCGCCGATCCAGGCCGCCTGCATTCCGGTGCTGCTGGCCGGCCACGACCTGCTCGGCGAAGCCCAGACCGGCACCGGCAAGACCGCCGCCTTCGCCCTGCCGTTGCTGCAGAAGATTGACCTCAAGCGCGCCGTGCCGCAGGCGCTGATCCTGACGCCGACGCGCGAACTGGCGATCCAGGTCGCCGAGGCGCTGCAAAAATACGCCCATCACATGCCCGGCTTTCATGTGCTGCCGATCTACGGCGGGCAGAGCATGGTGGTGCAGTTGCGCGCGCTGTCGCGCGGGACTCACGTCATCGTCGGCACGCCTGGCCGCGTCATGGACCACCTGGAGCGCAAGAGCCTGGTGCTGAACAACCTCTCGATGCTGGTGCTGGACGAAGCCGATGAGATGTTGCGCATGGGCTTCATCGACGACGTCAAATGGATCCTCGAACACACCCCGGCAACGCGCCAGACGGCGCTGTTCTCCGCCACCATGCCGGATGCGATCCGGCGCGTGGCGCACCAGCATCTGCGTGAACCGCAGGAAATAAAGATTCGTTCCGCCACGTCTACCGTGGTCGCCACCAGCCAGTCCTACTGCCAGACGCACAGCGGACAGAAACTGGAAGCGCTGACGCGCATCCTGGAAGTCGAGGATGACTTCGACGCCGCCCTGATTTTCGTGCGGACCAAGACAGCCACCGTCGAACTCGCCGACAAGCTCGAGGCACGCGGTTATTCCGTCGCGGCACTCAACGGCGACCTGACGCAGGGCCTGCGCGAACAGGTCATCGAGCGCCTGAAAGCGGGCACCATCGACATAGTCGTCGCCACCGACGTCGCTGCACGCGGGCTAGACGTGGCTCGGGTAAGCCACGTCATCAACTACGACGTGCCCTACGACACCGAAGCCTACGTGCATCGCATCGGCCGCACCGGCCGCGCCGGACGCACCGGCCGCGCCATACTGTTCCTCGCGCCGCGCGAAATGCACATGCTGAAGGCCATCGAGCGCGCCACGCGGCAAAAGATCACCGCGCTGACCATGCCGACGCCGGGCGAAGTGGCCAATCGCCGTGTCGCGCAGTTCACCCAGCAGGTCGTCGACATCATCAAGACCGAGAAGCTGGACTTCTTCTTCGACGTGGTGCGCCGCATGGAAGGCGAGCAGGACATCGCCGCGCGCGAAATCGCCGCCGCGCTGGCCTGGCTGGCAACGCGCGAGCGTCCGTTGCAAATGCCGGGTGCGAACGATCACGCGCCACGCGACGCCGTCGCCGTCTCGCCAGCACCGACTTTCACCCGTGACACCGAGCGCAAACCCGCCAAGGCCGGCGCCAAGCCGGCCGAAAGCTACCCGACTGCCGAACCGCGCCGCGAGCGGCCTGCGAAGGAAAGCCGCGACGGCACGCCGGCCAAGCCCCGCAGCTTCGCCGCTGGCGCGCTGCAACGCTATCGCATCGAGATAGGCCGCAATCAGGGCGTGCTGCCCAAGGAAATTGTCGGCGCCATCGCCAACGAATGCGGCATTGAAGGCAAGAACATCGGCCAGATCAATTTATTCGACGATTACAGTTCGGTGGAACTGCCGGCCGATCTGCCGGCAGACCTGATGGACGTGCTGCGCCGCATCCGGGTGCGCCAGTTCGCGCTCAAGGCGCGCGTCATGGAGCCCGGCGAGTTTGTCGACACCCGCCCGCCGCGCCGCGCACCGCCCGCCCGCGACGCCAAAAAGCCGGACCGGAAGAAGCCTGATGGCGCAAAGCCGGTGTGGAAGAAACGGGAACACTAAAACCCGCAGCAGAGCTCACCACAAGCAGGAGTTTTCATGGCCATCTACAGCCTTGCCGACAGAAAGCCCAGCCTCGGGCGCGATGTCTGGATCGCGCCGAATGCAACCGTGATCGGCGATGTGCGGCTCGGCGACAATGCCAGCATCTGGTGGAATGCCGTGCTGCGCGGCGACAACGACACGATCACCATCGGCGCCAACAGCAACATTCAGGACGGCTCGGTGCTGCACGTGGATGCAGGCGTGCCGCTCACCGTCGGCGCCCATGTCACCGTCGGCCATCTGGTGATGCTGCACGGCTGCACCATCGGCGATGAGTCGCTGATCGGCATCAAGACGGTGATCCTCAACAATGCAGTCATCGGCCGCCATTGCATCATCGGCGCCAACTCGCTGATCCCGGAAGGCAAGGTGATCCCCGAGCGTTCGCTGGTGATGGGTTCGCCGGGCAAGGTCGTGCGCCAATTGACCGACGAGGAAGTCGCGCGTCTGCGTGGCGCTGCGCAGGGCTACGTGGCGAATGCCCTGCGCTACCGATCGGAACTGAAGCCGGAAGACTGATTCAGCGCGGCGCAGCGGGTTGTTGCGCTAACGGCGCAAGCGGAGTCTTCTGCGGCACCTGGACGAAAATCTCGCCCTCCTTGATCATGCCCAGTTCATAGCGGGCGCGCTCTTCGATGGCCTCGTAACCCGATTTGAGGTCGCGCACTTCAGCATCCAGCGCGGCATTGCGCTGCTCCAGTTTCTGATTGACCTCGCGCTGCGCCTGCAACTGGCGGTCGTAATCCCAGACATGGAGCCAGCCGCCCTTGCCCAACCACAACGGATACTGCAGCAGGGCAATGAGGACGACCAGCACCAGCGTCGGCCAATTCATTGCAGGGTGCGCGGAACAGCCTACTTCCTGATGTTGTAGAAAGCGTCCAGACCCGGATAGGTCACGGTATCGCCGAGATCTTCCTCGATGCGCAGCAACTGGTTGTACTTGGCGATGCGATCCGAGCGCGAGAGCGACCCGGTCTTGATCTGCATCGCGTTCAAACCGACCGCAATGTCGGCAATGGTCGAATCCTCGGTTTCGCCGGAACGATGCGAGATCACGGCTGTATAGCCCGCGCGCTTGGCCATTTCAACCGCGGCGAAGGTCTCGGTCAGGGTGCCGATCTGGTTGATCTTGACCAGGATCGAATTGGCAATGCCCTGCTGAATGCCCTGCTTGAGAATCTTGGGATTGGTGACGAAAATATCGTCGCCGACGATCTGCACCCGCTTGCCCAGCCGATCCGTCAGCAGCTTCCAACCCGGCCAGTCGCCCTCGGCCATGCCGTCCTCAATGCTGATGATCGGGTAGCGATCCGCCAGCGTCGCCAGATAGTCGGTAAAAGCTTCCGACGTCAACTCCAGTTTCTCCGAAGCCAGCACGTAGCGGCCATCGCGATAGAACTCGGAAGCGGCGCAGTCCAGCCCCAGCATGACGTCCTGGCCAGGTATATAACCGGCGGAGTCGATCGCCTTGAGGATCAACTCGATGGCCTCGTCATTGCCGGAAACGTTCGGCGCAAAGCCGCCTTCATCGCCGACCGTGGTCGGGTAGCCCTTCTTGTCGACCAGCTTCTTGAGGTGATGAAAAACTTCCGCGCCACAGCGCAGAGCCTCGCGGAAGCTGCCAGCGCCCACTGGCAGGATCATGAATTCCTGAATGTCGAGATTGTTGTTGGCATGGGCGCCGCCGTTGATGACGTTCATCATCGGCACCGGCATCGACATCGGGCCCGAGCCGCCGAAATAGCGGTACAGCGGCAGGCCGGCCTCTTCGGCGGCGGCCTTGGCCACCGCCATCGACACCGCGAGGATGGCGTTGGCGCCGAGGCGCGACTTGTTCTCGGTGCCGTCCAGATCGATCAGGGCCATGTCGATGAAGGCCTGCTCTTCGCCATCGAGCCCGATGATGGCTTCTGAAATCTCGGTATTGACGTTCTCCACGGCCCGTACCACGCCCTTGCCCAGATAGCGGGCGGAATCACCGTCGCGCAGTTCGATGGCTTCGCGCGATCCGGTGGAAGCGCCGGAAGGCACCGCGGCGCGGCCCATGACGCCGGATTCGAGCAGAACATCGGCTTCGACGGTGGGATTGCCGCGCGAGTCGAGAATCTCGCGGGCGACGACATCAACGATTGCACTCATGGCTGTTTCCTTGTCAGTTGATTCAGTAACCTTCCACCAGCAGCAGGTCGAAATCCGACACGCCCTGGCGCGCGCTGCGCGCTTCACCATATTCAGGTGAGTCGTAAAAGATCCTGGCGATTTCCATGCTCGGAAACTCAAGAACAACCAGGCGCTCGGGCTGCCAGCTACCTTCGAGGGTAGTGTACGCCGCGCCCCGCACCAGATAGCGGCCACCGAACTTCTCGACAGCGGCTTGCGCCAGGCGGCGATATTCCACCATGCGCTCCGGATCGCTGGAGCGCGCATCCACCACCAGATAGGCAGGCTTTGTCATTGCACCATTCCCTCGCGCTTGACCAGCGCATCAAGTTCCATCAGTTGTTCCAACAGGGCGCTCATCATCTGCAGCGGCCATGCGTTGGGACCATCCGACATGGCCTTTGCCGGATCGGGATGAGTTTCCATGAACAAGCCGGAGACACCTACGGCTACCGCCGCCCGCGCCAGCACCGGCACGAATTCGCGCTGACCGCCGCTACGGTCGCCCTGCCCGCCCGGCAGTTGCACCGAATGCGTGGCATCGAACACTACCGGGCAGCCCGTTTCGCGCATGATCGCCAGACTGCGCATGTCGGACACCAGGTTGTTGTAGCCGAATGAGGCGCCACGCTCGCAGACCATGATGCTGTCGGCACCGCCGTTGGCTTCTTTCGCCTTCAGCACCACCTGCTTCATGTCGCCAGGCGCCATGAACTGGCCCTTCTTGATATTCACCGGCTTGCCCGATGCGGCGCAGGCCTGGATGAAGTCGGTCTGGCGACAAAGAAATGCCGGGGTTTGCAGTACATCGACCACGGATGCCACGGCAGCGATTTCATGTTCGGCATGGACATCGGTCAGTACCGGGATTCCGAACCGCTTTTTCACCTCGGCGAGGATATCCAGACCCTGCTCCATGCCAAGGCCGCGAAACGACTTGCCGGAACTGCGATTGGCCTTGTCGTAGGACGACTTGTAGATGAAGTTCAAACCCAGCTTGCGGCAGATCTCCTGCAGCTTTCCCGCAGTATCGAAAGCCATGTCGCGCGATTCGATGACACAGGGGCCGGCGATCAGAAACAGCGGTTGATCGAGCCCGACATCGAACCCACACAGCTTCATTGCCGCAACTTCCGGTTCTCCAACGCCGCTTTGACATAGGCGTTGAACAATGGGTGGCCGTTGCGCGGATTCGAGGTGAATTCCGGGTGGAACTGGCAGCCGACGAACCACGGATGCTCGCTCGCCGCCAGTTCAACCATTTCGCACAGCACCTTGCCTTCGGCAGAGGTGCCGGAGACACGCAATCCGGCCTGCTCAAGCCGCGGCAGATAGGCATTATTGACCTCGTAGCGGTGGCGATGGCGCTCGGTGATCACCTCGCTGCCATATACCTTGCGCACCAGCGAGTCATCAGCCAGCCGGCATTTCTGACCGCCCAGACGCATGGTGCCGCCCAGATCGGAATTCGCATCGCGCGTCTCGATTTTGCCTTCGCGATCCAGCCATTCGGTAATCAGCGCAATCACGGGATGCGGTGTTTCGGCGTCGAACTCGGTGCTGTGCGCGCCGGCCAGACCGGTCACGTCGCGGGCGTACTCGATGACGGCGAGCTGCATGCCAAGACAGATGCCGAGATACGGCACCTTGTTCTCACGCGCGTAGCGAATCGCGGCAATCTTGCCCTCGGTGCCGCGCCGGCCGAAGCCACCGGGAACCAGGATCGCATCCATCGTCGTCAGTGCACCGGGACCATTCTTTTCAATGTCTTCGGAATCGATGTAGTGAATATTCACCTTGCTGCGACAGTGGATTCCGGCATGCACCAGCGACTCGGTGAGGGATTTGTAGGATTCGGTGAGGTCGACGTATTTGCCGACAAACGCGATGTCGACCTCGTGCTGCGGATGCTCCAGCGCATCCACCAGCTTCTTCCATACCGACAGATCGGCGGCATGGGCCAGGATGCCCAGCTTGTGGCAAACGATCTCGTCCAGCATCTGGTCATGCAGCATGGCCGGAATCTTGTAGATGCTGTCGGCATCGAGCGCCGAGATCACCGCCTCGATCTGGACGTTAGTGAACAAGGCGATCTTGCGCCTTTCGTCGAGCGGAATCTCCCGGTCGGCGCGGCAGAGGAGAATGTCGGGCTGAATGCCGATCTCGCGCAGTTCCTTGACCGAATGCTGGGTCGGCTTGGTCTTGAGTTCCCCAGCAGTGGGGATCCATGGCACCAGCGTCAGATGGATGTAACAGGCATTGTTGCGGCCTTCGAGGATGCCCATCTGGCGGATGGCTTCGAGAAACGGCAGCGACTCGATATCGCCCACGGTACCGCCCACCTCGATGATCGCCACATCCGCGCCTTCGGCGCCGCGCTTGATGAAAATCTTGATCTCGTCCGTGATGTGCGGAATCACCTGGACGGTCTTGCCCAGATACTCGCCGCGCCGCTCCTTCTTGATCACCGACTCGTAGATCTGGCCGGTGGTGAAGTTGTTGCGCTTGCCCATCTTGGCGCTGGTGAAGCGCTCGTAGTGGCCTAGATCGAGATCGGTCTCGGCGCCATCCTCGGTGACGAACACCTCGCCATGCTGAAACGGCGACATGGTGCCGGGGTCAACGTTGATATAAGGGTCGAGCTTGAGGTGGGTAACCTTGATGCCGCGCGATTCGAGGATCGCCCCCAGGCTGGCTGCGGCAATCCCCTTGCCCAGACTGGACACGACACCGCCCGTAACGAAAACGTATTTGGCCATGGAAATGCTGCTGCGGGAAATTCCAATGATAGCGGAAATTTCCCGCCCGGTTGAAGCTCCGCGCCAGATGGGCGAATCGGCGTGCCTGGGCGCGCGTGGGCGGCCAATGAGCGCCGGATCAAGGCTTGCCGGAAGCCTTGCCGCCGGTGTTGCTCACGCCTCTGCGACTCAGGCGATCCACCAGCGCTCCCAGGTTCCCCAGCGACATCAGGTGGGCGTAGATCACAGCCAGGGTACCGTTGGCAAACAGTTCCTGGACCGTGTCACGACCCAGATCGCGCAACTTGGCCTCGTCTACAACGTTCAAACCGTTGAGGCGAAACTGGCTGCCGTCATTCAGTTGCGCCAACGAATCCGCCTGCCGCAACAGGCCCAACTCCTGCACGCGACGCCCCAGCAGTTCGGTCGAAGCCGCCGCCTGATGGAATTCTGTCAGAAACTTCATCGCATGCGCCAGTTGCGCGCTGGGCTTGCCATTCGCAAACAAAGCCTCGCCCTGTTCGGTATCAAAGCACTGCGACGCCTCGTCGATGCACACCAGCAATTCACCCTGCGCACCCTTGCCTGGCACGAATGGGTAACGTCGGACAAAAGCCGGGACATAGCGGGCATCCCATTTGCCCGCGTTATCTACGTAAAGATTTTCACTCTCACGCAGGCCGAGCAGGACTGCCGGCACGGGGCCCGTGTCGCCGCGAGCGAAAACAATCGGATATTCGCGCGCCGCTTCGAAAAACTCGCTGGCCAGGAGCGGTACCGAGTTGGTTTTCGCCGCATAGGCGAAACTCGTCGCGGGACGCACTTTCAGGCCGGCATGAGTCTGGTCGTTGAGAGCCACAACCCGCTCGTAGAACATCATCTCGGACATCGCACTGGCCTTTGAATTGAAAGCGTCAGGCTATCACATCGAGTCTGCAGCGAGATTGCAGGTACCGGCTGGCGCTGAAGCCGGAGCGTGCAGCGCGTATAATTATCGGCTTTCGTCCCACGCAGGAACAGTCATGGAAGCCGAACGCATCAACGCCGTTGCCAACCATATCGCCGACCTTACCGGTCGTGGCGAGCAGCTGCGGAGGTATCTTTGACTACGACGGGAAAGCTGAAAAACTCTCCGAGCTGAATCAGATTCTCGAAGACCCGAAACTCTGGGATGACGCCGAGCGCGCCCAGGCTCTGGGGCGCGAGAAGAAGGCGCTGGAGGCCGTGGTCGGTACGCTCTCTGGCGTAAGTTCGCGACTGGCCGACGCGCGCGATCTGTTCGAACTGGCCAGGGACGAGGATGACGAGGACACCCTGACGGCCGTCGAAAGCGATCTCGCCGGAGCCGAAAGCCTGGTCGCCGACCTCGAGTTCCGCCGCATGTTCAACAACCCCGCCGACCCCAACAATTGCTTCATCGACATCCAGGCCGGCGCCGGTGGCACGGAAGCCTGCGACTGGGCCTCGATGCTGCTGCGCCAGTACCTGAAGTACTGCGAACGCAAGGGTTTCAAGACCGAACTGCTGGAACAGACCGACGGCGACACGGCCGGCATTCGCAGCGCCTCGATCAAGGTCGAGGGCGACTACGCCTACGGCTTCCTGCGCACCGAAACCGGCGTGCACCGGCTGGTAAGAAAGTCGCCCTTCGATTCCTCGGGCGGGCGCCACACCAGCTTTGCCAGCCTTTACGTGTATCCCGAAATCGACGATTCGATCGAGGTCGAGATCAACCCTGCCGATTTGCGCACCGATACTTTCCGCGCCTCGGGTGCCGGCGGCCAGCACATCAACAAGACCGACTCGGCGATCCGCATCACCCACATCCCCACCGGCATCGTGGTGCAGTGCCAGAGCGACCGCTCGCAGCACCGCAACCGCGCCGAAGCCATGGCGATGCTGAAGTCGCGCCTCTATGAACTGGAATTGCGCAAACGGCAGGCCGAGGCCGACAAGCTCGAAGCCGGCAAAACTGATGTCGGCTGGGGCCACCAGATTCGCAGCTACGTGCTGGACAACTCCCGTATCAAGGATTTGCGCACCAATGTCGAAATCTCCGCCACGCAGAAGGTACTCGACGGCGACCTCGACCAGTTCATCGAAGCCAGCCTGAAGCAAGGCGTCTAATCCCGCATCCCATCCATTATTTACGCCATCGGACCATCATCATGAGCGACCAGCCACAGCAACCCGTCGACGAAAACCGCCTGATTGCCGAGCGCCGCGAAAAGCTTGCCCAGTGGCGCGCCACCGGCAAAGCCTTCCCCAACGATTTCTCGCGCGAGAACCTAGCAGGCAAGCTCGACGAACTCTACAGCGCCAAAACGCGCGAGGAACTCGAAGCGGCGCCGATCGAGGTCAAGGTCGCCGGCCGCATCATGTTGAAGCGCGTCATGGGCAAGGCCAGCTTTGCCAGCATTCAGGACGTTTCCGGCCGGATCCAGATATTCGTCAGCAACGACGTCTCCGGCGAAGACGTGCACAAGCAGTTCAAGGGCTGGGACCTGGGCGACATCGTCGGCTGCGAAGGCACGCTGTTCAAGACCAAGACCGGCGAGCTGACCGTGCACTGCAGCGTCATCCGACTGCTCACCAAATCATTGCGGCCGCTGCCCGAAAAGTTCCACGGGCTCACCGACGTCGAGCAGAAGTACCGCAGCCGCGAACTGGACCTGATCACCAACGAACAGACGCGCTTCACTTTCGTCGCCCGCAGCCGGATGATCCAGTCGATCCGCAATTACATGATGCATCACGGCTTCCTCGAAGTCGAAACGCCGATGATGCACCCCATTCCCGGGGGCGCTACCGCCAAGCCCTTTACCACCCACCACAACGCGCTGGACATGGAACTGTTCCTGCGCATCGCGCCGGAGCTGTATCTGAAGCGCCTGGTGGTCGGCGGCTTCGAGAAGGTTTTCGAGGTCAACCGCAACTTCCGCAACGAAGGACTCAGCCCGCGCCACAATCCCGAATTCACCATGATGGAGTTCTACGAGGCCTACACCGATTACCAGCGGCTGATGGACTTTACCGAAGGCCTGCTGCGCCATTCGGCCCGCGAGGCGCTGGGCACGGAGGTCTTCGAGTATCAGGGACGGGCACTGGATCTGTCCAAGCCCTTCGCCCGGCTGACCATCGTCGGCGCCATTCATCACTACCACCCCGGATACACGTTCGAACAACTCAACGATGTCGACTGGCTGCGGCAAAAGCTCAAGGACCTCAGGGTCGACATGAAGGCGCCGCACATGGCACGCGCCGGACTGGGCAGCCTGCAACTGGCGCTGTTCGAAGAAACCACCGAGGCCGAGTTGTGGGATCCGACCTACATCATCGACTACCCGGCCGAGGTCTCGCCGCTGGCACGCAGCAGCGACAGCAACCCGGACATCACCGAGCGCTTCGAACTGTTCATCGTCGGCCGCGAGATAGCCAACGGTTTTTCCGAGCTCAATGATCCAGAGGATCAGGCGGCACGTTTTCTCCAGCAAGCCAAAGCCAAGGAAGCGGGCGACGAGGAAGCCATGTACTACGACGCCGCGTACATTCGCGCCCTGGAATACGGCCTGCCGCCGACCGGTGGCTGCGGCATCGGCATCGACCGCCTGGTCATGCTGCTGACCAACTCGGCGTCGATCCGCGACGTGATCCTGTTCCCGCAGATGCGCCCGGAGTAATGCCGGGGTGACGTCATCTCCGCTGGTTCCCGCTGAACGCGCGGAAGCCGGCGACGGCACGCCGTTCTCAAGAACCTACGACGACGTCTATCACACGGCTGACGGCGGCCTTGCTCAGGCCCGCCATGTGTTCCTTGCGAGCAATGACCTGCCGTCACGCTGGCAGGACGTTGGCACTTTCGTCATCGGCGAAACCGGATTCGGCCTCGGCCTGAATTTTCTCGCCACCTGGCAGGAGTGGCGCGAGTCGAAGGCGAGCGGCCGGCTGCACTTTATCTCGGTTGACAAACATCCCTTCCGCCGCGATGATCTGGCTTGTTTGCTGGCCCCCTATCCCGAACTGGCAGCCCTCGCCGGCCAACTGCTGAGGCAGTGGCCGCCGCTGACGCCAGGTTTTCACCGACTGCATTTCGACGACGGCAAACTCACGCTGACGCTGCTGTTTGGCGAC
>JAPLQZ010000021.1 GCA_026399415.1 Rhodocyclales bacterium
GAACGGCTTCAACTACCTTCAGCCGATCCCGCTCTTTCCTGCTCATCGTCAAGTCTCCCTCCACCGCCTTGCTCCCCTCGAAATCCAAAAGGGGACATTTCTACTTTGGTCAAAGGGGACATTACGACTTTGGCTTAACAGAATGATCATTAAGAGGCTCCCCATCAAGCTGTGTCTTGCTCCGCGGTGCAAATTGGTGTTGAATGCCGGCCCATGGCCGAGTCAAAGAAATACGAAATAGCGGTTGCCGTGGCGACCCACTATGTTGCGGAGCAGTCCGATCCGGCGATCAATCGTCACGTCTTCGCCTACACCGTTACCATCAGCAACACCGGCAGCGTTCCTGCACAGCTGATTTCACGGCACTGGATCATCACCGACGCCGAAGGCCATGAGCAGGAAGTGCGAGGCCTGGGAGTTGTCGGCCACCAGCCTTTGCTGGCTCCCGGGGAGAGCTTTGAATACACCAGCGGCTGTCAGCTTGCCACGCCCGTGGGCACGATGAAGGGCACTTACCAGATGACCGCCGAGGACGGCGTGCAGTTCGCGGCGCCGATTACCGAATTCGTGCTGTCCATGCCGCGTGTGCTGCATTGAGCCTCAAGCACAGCTACACGCTGGTTGCGCCGTTCTACGATGCGTTTCTGACGGCCGCCACGCGCGGTGCGCGCAAACGCAGTCTGTCGGCGCTGGCGGAAGGTTCGCCGCGCGATGTGCTGCTGCTCGGGGTGGGGACCGGGCTGGATCTGCCCCATCTGCCGCCGCAGCATCGATATGTCGGGCTCGATCTGACTGCCGCGATGCTCATGCGCGCCCGCCCGCGCGCCGCCGGCTTGCACTTCGCAGCCTTGCGCGGCGATGTCCAGCGCCTGCCTTTTCATGACGCGAGCTTCGATGCGGCAGTGCTGCACCTGATTCTCGCCGTGGTGCCAGCGCCGACTCTTTGCCTGGCAGAGGCAGTGCGCGTAGTGAAGCCGGGCGGGGCTTTGCTGGTGTTCGACAAGTTTCTGCGGCGCGGCGAAGCCGGCTGGAAGCGTCTGCTCAATCCGCTGACGCGCCATGTCGCGACGCGCCTCGATGTGGTTTTCGAAGACCTGCTGGAAACCGTGGGCGGCATTAGCGTGACGACCAACGAAGCGGCAATGGCCTCCGGCTGGTTTCGCCTGATCCGCATTGCAAAGCATGGCGCTTGACCGCAAGGGCCCAACGCCGCTAAAATATCCCGACTTATTTACTCAACTATTACTGGAACATGCCATGGACATCAAACAGAAAATTCACGATACGGTTACCGGCAGCCCGGTCGTGCTTTACATGAAGGGGACGCAGCAGGCGCCGCAGTGCGGTTTTTCAGCGCGGGCGATCCAGATTCTGCAGGCCTGCGGCGTCAAGAATCTGGTGACTGTCGATGTGCTGGCGGATCCCGACGTGCGTCAGGGCGTCAAGGACTATGCCAACTGGCCGACCGTGCCGCAGCTGTATATCAGTGGTGAGTTCGTCGGCGGCAGCGACATCATGACCGAGATGTATCAGTCGGGGGAGTTGCAGAAGCAATTGGAACCGATCGTCAACGCCCACTGAATCACCGTTTCAGCTCTGCCAGCAAACGTTCGATCATGCGTTGCGCCTGACCCAGGTAGGCGCTGCCGAACAGGTTGAAGTGGTTGAGGATGTGGTACAGGTTATAGAGCGGCTTCCTCGTTTCGTAGCCTGAGTCGAGCGGCCACGCCGTGCGATAGGCAGCATGGAAGCTGGTGGGAAAACCGCCGAACAGTTCCGCCATGGCGATGTCGGTTTCGCGGTCGCCGTAGTAGCAGGCCGGATCGAAGATTACCGCCTCGCCATTGCCGCTTTGCGCGGCGTTGCCCGACCACAGATCGCCGTGAAGAAGACTCGCCACGGGCTGGTAGTCGATGAACAGGCCGCCGATGCGCTCGATGACCGCGCGGCCCTTCGCCGCCAATGTCTTGTCCATGCCATTTTGCAGCGCGAGTTCAAGCTGCGGTCGCAGCCGGCGTTCGCCGAAGAAGTGCGGCCAGCTCGGATGGGGGCATTGTGCTGCGGCGTCGAGCCGATGAAGTTGTCCGCGGTCCAGCCGAAGGAGTCCCCGGTCACGCGGTGCAGTTGTGCCAGCGCCGCACCGAGTCGGGCGCCGCTCGTCCGATCCAGTCCCGCCAGATCGAGATATTCGAGGACCAGAAACGACTCGCTTGACGTTTGGCCCTGGGTGATGACAGTCGGCGTTCGCACTACGCCGGCGGCGGACAGCACTTGCAGCCCCTGTGCTTCGGCGGCAAACATGGGGGCGGAAGCAACTTCATTGGTCTTGACGAAATAGTGGCGGCGGCCGTCAGCAATGTGCCAGGCGCGGTGAATCGAGCCGCCGCTGACAGACTTCGCCGAACACGCGTTGAACGGGGTTCCCGTCAGTTCGGCAATCGCCGTCACAATGGCGTCCAACCCAGCACCGGCGTCGGCGCCGAACTCGCTTGTCACAGCGCCGCCAGGCGGGTATTGGAATCGGCCAGGCGACCGGCGATGACGTCAAGAAAGCCCCGATAGAAGTGCATCCGGCATGCCTCCGAGGCATGTTGCAGCGCCTGCGCCGAAATGGTTACAACGCGGGTAGCGGTCTGCGCCACGACGTCGGCGCCGCGGGTGTGTTCGCCGCGGCGGATGATGGCCATTTCGCCAAAGCACTCGCCTGCCGCCAGAGTGCCCAGAGAATGGCCGGTCTTCGACACCATCAATTCGCCGTCAAGCAGGAAAGCAAAGAAATCGCCGCGCTCGCCATCCCTCATGATCGCCGTGGCGGCGGCCACTTCGTCCCAGCGCGAGAAGCGCACCACTTCCCATAGCATGACATCGGAAAACTCGTTGAAGAAGCTCAGCGCCCGCAGAGCTTCGAACTTCTCGCTGTCGGGAAAGGCCTGGCGCTGCGCCGACAACTGCTTGTTGAGGAAGGATTGGGCCAGATCGTGGGAAAACTCCCCCCACGTCTGGTAACGTGCCTCGACCTCTTTTTGCATGGCGCGGGCGACCACGGCATCGAGACCGACCGGCATGTCGGCACGGAACGTTGACGGTGGTGGCGGATCGGCATTGCAGATCTGATAGATCATGCCGTAGTTGGAGGTCGACTGGAACGGCAGTCGTCCGGTGAGCAACTGGTACATCACCACGCCCAGAGAGTAGATGTCGGTCTGGTGATTGAGCGTCATGTCGCGCACCTGCTGCGGTGACATGTAGGCCGGTGAGCCGACGCCGGAAACCTGCGTTCGGGATTGCTCTCCCCCGCTCAACAGCGCCGCGCCAAAATCGGATATCTTGATGTCGCCGCTGGCTCGTTCGGCGCTGTCGCCCGCATTCACCAGCAGGATGTTCGCCGGCTTGATGTCGCGATGGGTGATGCCGGCGCGAAAGGCGTAATCAAGCGCGCGGGTGCACTTGAAGACCATCTCCACCAGACGGTCAACGGGCAGCAGAGTGCTCGGGGTGCAGAAGGGTTCCAGCGTGCCGCCCCGAACGTATTCCATGACAATATAGCTTTGCTCCTCGGCCACCACGGCATCGAAAATCTGCACGATGTGCGGGTGCATGAGCTTTCCGGCCAGCGACGCTTCGGTCATCAGCAGATTGCGGTAGAGTCGGCCACGCTCCTTGTCGCGCAACGCCTCGGGAAAGATGGCCTTGACCGCTACTTCGCGTTCGGCAAAGGGGTCGAAGCCGAGGTAGACGATCGAGGTGGCGCCTTCACCGAGCTTGCCGCGAATCTCGTACTTGCCGATGCGCTCGGGAAATGTCATCAATCAGTGGTCAGAGCCGCGCCCGCGAACGCGCTATGGCGGCGCGCACCTGCGCTGGCGCCGTACCGCCGAGGTGGTCGCGGGCGGTGAGCGAACCGGCTACGGTCAGCACGGCAAACACGTCGTCGCCCACCAGTGGCGAGAACGCGCGCAATTCTTCGAGCGTAAGATCTGCCAGGTCGCAGCCGCGCACCTCGCAGGCGCGCACGGCGCGGGCAACCGCCTCATGCGCATCGCGGAAGGGCAGCCCCTTCTTGACCAGATAGTCGGCGAGGTCTGTCGCGGTGGCGTAGCCCTGGCGCAACGCAGCGGCCATGGCTTCCGGTATGACGCGAATCCCCGGCACCAGGTCGGCAAAGATGCGCAGCGTATCGGTCAGCGTGTCCGCGGTATCGAACAAGGGTTCCTTGTCTTCCTGGTTGTCCTTGTTGTACGCCAGCGGCTGGCCCTTCATCAGCGTCAGCCAGTGATGCCGCGGCACAGAACTCGATGGCGAAGTCGCGGTCCGAAACGGCGTCCAGCGAGTTCTCGCAGACGGACTCAAATCCGAGTTCGCGGGCTACGGCTTCGCGGTCGATCGGGAACGTGGTTCCGGCCAGCGCCGCCGCACCCAGCGGCAGCCGATTGACGCGGCGGCGACAGTCGGCGAAGCGCTCGCGGTCGCGGCGCAGCATCTCGAAATAGGCCAGCAGGTGGTGACCGAAAGTCACCGGCTGCGCTACCTGCAAATGCGTGAAGCCGGGCATGGGTGTGTCGATGTGTGATTCAGCCGCATCGAGCAGCGCGTTCTGGAAACCGCGCAGCAGGCTGTCGATGTCGTCGATGGCGTCGCGCAGCCAGAGCCGGATGTCGGTGGCCACCTGATCGTTGCGCGAGCGTCCGGTGTGCAGTCGCTTGCCGGCATCGCCGACCAGGGCGGTGAGACGCTTCTCGATATTGAGATGCACGTCTTCGTCATCGAGATTCCACCTGAAACTGCCGGCTTCGATCTCGCCAGTGATCGTCGCCATGCCCTGCTCGATGGCAGTCAGGTCGGTCACGGCGATGATCCCTTGGCGCGCCAGCATGCGCGCATGCGCCAGGGATGCCCGAATGTCCTGACGCCACATA
>JAPLQZ010000083.1 GCA_026399415.1 Rhodocyclales bacterium
TACGGTGGAAGCGATCGAGGTGCAGGTCGGCCGCACCGGAGCCATAACGCCTGTGGCGAGGTTGGCACCGGTTTTCGTCGGCGGCGTGACGGTGACCAATGCCACGCTGCACAACGAGGCCGAGGCACGGCGCAAGGACGTTCGCATCGGCGATACGGTGATCGTGCGCCGCGCCGGCGACGTGATTCCCGAGGTGGTGTCGGTGGTCATGGAACGGCGGCCGACAAAGGACTCGTCGGGTGGCGAGCCGCTGCATCCGGTTTTTGAGTTGCCGAAAATCTGTCCGGTTTGCGGTTCGGCGGTGGAAAGGCCCGAGGACGAGGCGATCGCCCGCTGCACTGGCGGACTTTTTTGTCCGGCGCAACGCAAGCAGGCCCTGCTGCATTTCGCCAGCCGGCGCGCGATGGACGTCGAGGGCCTGGGTGACAAGCTGGTAGAACAACTGGTGGACAATGCCATTGTCAAGACGCCGGCCGATCTCTACAAGCTTGGCTTGCTGGCCATGGTCAATCTGGAGCGCATGGCCGAGAAATCCGCGGCGAATATTCTCGCTGCGATCGAACTAAGCAAGACGACGACCCTGGCGCGTTTCATATTCGCGCTCGGGATTCGCAATGTCGGCGAGGCGACGGCGAAAGAGCTGGCGCGTCACTTTGGCAATCTGGACGCCGTAATGAACGCAGACAGTGATCGGTTGCAGCAGGTGCCGGACATCGGCCCCATTGTGGCGGCTTCGATCGCGCGCTTTTTCGCCGAACCGCACAACATCGAGGTCATCGAGCAACTGCGCGCCGCCGGAGTAAGCTGGCCCGAGGGTGCGCCATCGGCTGTGGCGAACTCGCCGATCGCGGGCAAGACCTTCGTCCTCACCGGCGCGCTGCGGACGCTGTCGCGCGATGAGGCCAAGGACATGATCGAGGCGCTGGGCGGCAAGGTGGCCGGCTCGGTGTCGAAGAATACCGATTACGTGGTGGCCGGCGCCGAAGCCGGCTCCAAGCTGGACAAGGCTCAGCAATTGGGCGTTAGCATTCTGGATGAAACGCAATTCAGAGAGTTGATTTCGTTATGAGCGTCCTTGTTCCGCAAGCGGTGATAAATCGAATTCTGCAATTGCGCGGACAGCGGGTGATGCTGGATGCGGATCTCGCGGAACTTTACGGCGTTACGACCAAAAGACTGAATGAGCAGGTAAAGCGCAATATTGAGCGCTTTCCTGAGGACTTCATGTTTCAGCTGAATGCTGAAGAAAAAACCGAGGTGGTCGCAATTTGCGACCACCTCGGTCAGCTCAAGTATTCACGTTCGTTGCCCTACGCTTTTACCGAACACGGTGCCCTGATGCTGGGCAACGTGCTCAAGTCGTCCCGCGCCGTCGAAGTCAGCCTGCTGGTGGTACGTGCTTTCGTGCAAATCCGCGAGATGCTTTCCGCCCATAAGGATATTGCCGCCAAGCTCGATCAAATGGAGCGCAAGCTATCGAGTCACGATCAGGCAATCGCCGGATTGATCGACGCCATTCGGCAGTTGATGGCACCCGCGACTCCCGCTCGCCGAGGTATCGGCTTTACCGCCAATATCGATTCCAAACCAAGGAACAAGAAATGAAAACGAAGTTTCAGAGAAGGCTAACGCCGGAATCATCGGCGTTAAGCGAAGCGGCCGTAGCTAAGAAAGTCACCAAAGCCGTATTTCCCGTTGCCGGACTCGGCACCCGCTTCCTGCCGGCGACCAAGGCCAGCCCGAAGGAAATGATGCCGATCGTGGACAAGCCGCTGATCCAGTACGCGGTGGAGGAGGCGGTGGCGGCCGGCATCACCGACATGATCTTCGTCACCGGGCGTTCCAAGCGGGCCATCGAGGATCATTTCGACAAGGCCTATGAACTGGAGAGCGAACTCGAATATCGCGGCAAGACCGAGCTGCTGGAGTTCGTGCGCAACATGATCCCGAAGAACATCAACTGCATCTACATCCGCCAGCCGGAGGCCCTCGGCCTGGGCCATGCGGTGCTCTGCGCCTATCCGGCGGTGGGTGATGAACCCTTCGCCGTGTTGCTGGCCGACGACCTGCTGGATGGCGAGCCGCCGGTCATGAAGCAGATGGTGGACGTCCATGACCATTACAGCAGTTCGGTGATCGGGGTGCAGGAGGTGCCGCGCAAAGATACTCGAAGCTACGGCATCGTCGACACCAAGCCGATGACCGAGGCGATCGAACAGATCCTGCGCATTGTCGAGAAGCCCCAGCCCGACGAGGCGCCATCGACGCTGGCCGTGGTCGGTCGCTACGTGCTGACGCCGCGCATCTTTCATCACCTGGCGCGCATCGGCAAGGGCACTGGCGGCGAGATCCAGCTGACCGACGGCATTGCCGCGCTGCTGGCCGAAGAGCAGGTGTTGGCCTACCGCTATCAGGGCACGCGCTACGACTGCGGTTCCAAGCTGGGTTACCTGGAAGCGACGGTGGCTTTCGGGCTGCGTCACCCCGAAGTGGGCAAGGACTTTGCCGCCGTGCTGAAGCGGATGTCCGATGGATACCATCTCCGGCACTCTGCCGGGGATATAAAATGAGCCCGCAGGAAGCGAAGAATATCCTCGCGGAGGCCGACCTGCTGTGCTCGGCCGAAGAGTCGGCGCTGGCGGTACGGCGCGTTGCGGCCGAAATCACCGCACGCCTGGCCGATGCCAACCCGCTGGTGCTGGCGGTGATGGGCGGCGCGGTGGTGTTTACCGGCCAGCTCCTGCCGCAGTTGATCTTCCCACTGGATTTCGACTACCTGCATGTCTCGCGCTACGGCGATGTCACCAGTGGCGGGCAACTGGCGTGGATCGTCGAGCCGCGCTCTGCCGTCGAGGGGCGCGTGGTCCTAGTGGTGGACGACATTCTCGATGAAGGCGTGACCCTTGCCGAGATCGCCAAACGCCTTCTGGCACAAGGCGCCAGCCAGGTGCTGAGCGCCGTTTTCGCCGACAAGAACATCGGCCGCAGCAAGCCGATTGCCGCCGATTTTGTCGGCGTACGCCTGCCAAATCGCTACGTTTTTGGCTTCGGCATGGATGTCAAGGGTGCGTGGCGCAACCTGCCGGCGGTGTATGCGGTGAAGGGATTGTGAACCTGTCCGTCCTCGATTGCCCGAAGCTCCGCTGACACCGACGCGCGACAGTGCCAAAATTTTTGCAACAAGATTCGCTCGCAGGGCTTGCAACTACAGCGGATTTAGTGGAACAATGCGTTTTTCTAAACCGAAGGGGAATTCGATGAACAAAAGCGAACTGATTGAAGCAGTGGCCGAGCGTGCCGAGCTTTCCAAGGCGGCGGTCAACAAGGCCATCGATGCACTGACCGAAGTTATCACTTCCGTAATTTCCAAGGGCAATCCGGTTGCTCTGATTGGGTTTGGCACCTTCAAATCCGTTATGCGCGCCGCACGCACCGGCAAGAACCCGAAGACGGGTGCTGTTCTGAAAATTGCCGCCAAGTCGGTACCGAAGTTTTCTGCTGGCGCTGGCCTGAAGGCGGCAGTTGCCGGCAAGAAGCCGGCTGCCAAGAAACCGGCTGCCGCGAAGAAGCCCGCTGCAAAGAAGCCCGCTGCCAAGAAAAAGTAATATCGGCTGGTCGGCAAATGACAAGGGCAACCGAGAGGTTGCCCTTTGTTTTGCGGCGACTCCTGGGACTCCTGGCCGAGCTTGCGCGACCGGGTACTGCGGGTGGTGCCATTGAACTGCCCATGGGTGAATTGAAGATTTGCGTTTCGGACAAAGCTGGCCGCGGTGGATCATGGACTTTTTCTTCTGGAACAAAAACTTTGAAGTAGGCATCCCGTCGATCGACAGCCAGCATCGCCGTCTGGTGGAGTTGATCAACGCGCTCGCTGCTGCCATCACCGAGGGCGGCAAATTGCCGGACGTGCGGTCGCTGTTCGGGCAACTGATGGACTACGCCGCGGAGCATTTCAGCGACGAAGAGAAACTGATGGCCACCTGCCCGCTGCCCGAGGCGGAGAAGGAGCAGCACCGGAAAGCACACCGGGGCTTCGTCGACAAGGCCCGGTCGATCATGCAGCATCCGGACCTGCTTCAGACCGACGCGGCAGAACAGGTGCTGGAGTTCCTGACCACCTGGCTCATTTCCCACATCCTCGGCTCCGACAAGAAGTTTGTCCGGACGCTGGTAGCGGGTGGTCAGGCGGTGGATACAGGAAGCTCCCTGGTCGAGGCTTCTCCGGTGGTGCGGATGTTGCTCGGCGCGCTGACCGAGACCGAGCGTCGCTTTCGGCTCATCACTGACCAGACACCGGTTCTGATCTGGGTCGCCGATGCGAAGGGCGTCCGTGGCTTTTTCAACCGCAGCTTGACGGATTTCGTCGGCATCGATGCCGAATCGATAGGAGATGCGGCTTGGATCGAATGCATGCATCCCGAGGATCGACCGGCCTATCTGGCCATGATCGGCAAAATGCTGGCAATGCCACAGGCTGGCGAAATCGAGTATCGCCTGCGCCGATACGATGGGCATTACCACTGGTTCCTCGAAAAAATTCTGCCGCGCATCGACGCCAGCAATGCCTTCCGGGGGCTGACTGCCTCTGCCACCGATATTTCGACGCTGAAGGAGGCGCAAGCCCTGCTCAGTCGCACCAACCAGGAACTGGAACAGGAGGTCGCGCGCCGGACGGCACAGCTTGAGCAGTTGATGCTGACCGACCCGCTGACGGGAATCGGCAACCGTCGCCTGCTGACAAGGCGTCTGGCCGAGGAAACGATGCGGGCACAGCGCTATCAACGACCTCTCAGCGCCATTTTCTTCGACCTGGACCACTTCAAGCGCATCAATGACGTGTATGGACACGCTGCCGGCGATACGGTGCTTGTCGGCGTTGCGGAAAGTCTGAAAGCCGGTCTGCGCGAATACGATCTGCTGGGGCGTTTCGGCGGTGAGGAATTTGTAGTTCTGTTACCGGAAACCGGTATCGAAGATGCCCTGCAGGTCGCGGAGAGAATGTGCGTCGATGTTGCCGCCATGCGACTGCCGCAAATTCCGGAAACCGTCACCGTCAGCGCGGGCCTCGCGGAATGGATGGCGGACGAGACCGGCGAAGACTTGCTCAAGCGCAGCGATCGGGCCCTCTATCGGGCCAAGGAAGCCGGCAGGAACTGCTGCCGGATCGATTCAGGAGCCTGAGGGCGGCTCCTGTGCTGCGCTAGTCGAGGACGTGGGAGACGAGGCCGTCAGCCAGTTTGGGCTCGAACCAGGTCGATTTCGGCGGCATGACGTGGTTGCTGTCAGCCACGGCCATGAGTTGATCCATGCGCGTCGGATGCAGTGCAAAGGCAACGGCCATCTCGCCCGAGTCGACGCGCTTTTCGAGTTCGGCCAGACCGCGAATGCCACCGACAAAATCGATGCGCTTGTCGCGCCGCAGGTCCGCGATGCCCAGCAGCGGACTCAGCAGGTGATCCGAAAGCAGCGACACGTCGAGGCTCGCCACCGGGTCGGCCGGGATCAGTTCCGGCCTGATGGTGAGCTTGCGCCAGCGGTCGGCCATATACATGCCGAACTCGCCGGGGCGTGACGGATGCACGCGTTCAGGACTGTCCTCGACCGTGAAAGCCTTTGCCAGGCGTTCCACCAGTTCCCACCGCTGAAGGCCGTTTAGGTCCTCGACCACCCGGTTGTAGTCGAGGATCTTCATCTGGTGGTGGGGAAAGATTACCGCCAGGAAGGAGTCGGCCGACGATTCCCTGTCATGCACA
>JAPLQZ010000180.1 GCA_026399415.1 Rhodocyclales bacterium
CTCGAATCCTTGTAGGCCTTGAGGCTTTGCAGCGGATCAAGGATGAAAGCCAACTTCATGGCTTACTCCTGCGGTGCGCCGCGCTCTAGCTCGAGCGAAGCGGCCAGCATCGCCAGCCGCGCGATCACGCCATAGGCATAGAAGCGGTTGGGCGGCGCATCCGGGTCCAGTTCGGCATTGGGCAGGGTGCAGGCGGTGTCGAAGGCCAGCGGCTTGAAGGTCATGCCGGGTGCGTTGAGGTTCTCGTTGATGGCGCGCCCGGTATTGACGCGGTAGAAGCCGCCGACCACGTAGCGGTCGATCATGTACACCACCGGCTCGGCAGTGCCTTCATCGACCCGCTCGAAGGTCGGCACGCCTTCCTGGATGATGACCTCGGTGACCGGCATGCCCTCCTTGATCACCGCCATCTTGTTGCGCTGCTTGCGGTTGAGCCCCCTGACTTCGCTGGCGTCCTTCACCGTCATGATGCCCATGCCATAGGTGCCGGCGTCGGCCTTGACGATGACGAAGGGCTCCGACTCGATGCCGTATTCCTTGTACTTGGCGCGCATGCGGTAGAGCAGCGTATCGATGTTGGCAGCGAGGCATTCCTCGCCGGAACGCTCGTGAAAGTTGACCTTGCCGCAGACCTCGAACTCGGGATTGATCAGCCAGGGGTCGATACCGATCTCCGCCGCAAAGCTGATGGCCACCTCCTGATAGGCGGCAAAATGCACCGACTTGCGGCGCACATGCCAGCCGGCCCACAGCGGCGGCAGCAGGAACTGCTCGTTGATGTTCTGCAGCAGTTCCGGCACGCCGCCCGAAAGATCGTTGTTGAGTAGCACGGCGCAGGGATCGAAACCATCCAGCCCGAGGCGGCGGCCTTCGGCGCCGATGCGTTTCAGCGGCTCCAGCGTAAGCTTCTGGCCGTCGGGCAGGTCGAGCGTGGTGGGCGCCGTAATCTCCGGCAGCAGGCTGCCGATGCGCACGTTGAGGCCGGTGTGATGCAGGATTGAGGCCAGCCGCGCCACGTTCATCAGGTAGAACTGGTTGCGCGTGTGATTCTCCGGCACCAGCAGAAGGTTGCGTGCCTCGGGGCAGATCTTCTCGATCGCCGACATCGCCGCCTGCACGCACAGCGGCAGGAAGGCCGGATTCAGGTTGTTGAAGCCGCCGGGAAACAGGTTGGTGTCGACCGGCGCCAGCTTGAAGCCGGCGTTGCGCAAATCGACCGAGCTGTAAAAGGGCGGCGTGTGCTCCAGCCACTGCGTGCGCAGCCAGCGCTCGACCGCGGTGTCGTGGTCGAGGATGCGCCGCTCGAGTTCAAGCAGTGGCCCGGTCAGCGCGGTGGTGAGGTGAGGAACCATGGGTCGGGGAATAAGATTCAGAAAATGATGTCAATCGCAAAGTGTAGCAGCCCCGATCAGCAGGAGGAGATGATCTGCCGCAAGTGGTCGCGCAACGGGCCGTTGTCATTCCTGAAAAATCGGTGTCGGCAGGCCTCCAGCAACGCGGTCCTGTCGATCGCGGCAAAATCCAGCTTGTAGCCGGCAGCAGCAGCCAGCCCATCGAAGAAGTACCGCATGGCCCTGCTGTTGCCGTCGCGGAAAGCATGCACGGAGTAGATGCTGTACCAATAATGGGCGAGGCGTCCGGCAAATTCTTCCGGATCAAGTCCGCGCAGAAAATTCTCGGCTTTCAGTTCTTCGTGCATGAACTGAAACCTGCCTGGAATATCCGCCGACAGGACGAAGTCCTGCCGCTGTTTCTCGATGTCCACCGTGCGTACCTGTCCGGCCCACGCGAAAATGTCCTGAAACAGCGCGCGGTGGACCGCGCAAAGGTGCTTGAGGTCGTATTCGCCCGGAACCGGATCGGTCTTCAACTGTTCGCCGCGGAGTCCTGCCACCGTATCGACCACCCGCTGCAGTACGTCCATGCTTCTGATCTGGAAGTGATTGATCAAAATCTGCGTGCCCGGATAAACGTAGGGCTTTTCCGGATCGGGCGCGGGGTAGTCGATGCGGGGAATTTGTTGCGGGTTGATGTCCATTTGACTGAAGAACCTCCGATGGCGGAGCTGATTGCGCTTACACCAGACCCTTGACCGCGAATTCGGCAAACGCCTCGGGCAGCAGGGCTTGCTCGAGGCTGCGCTGCGAGAAAAGAAAGCGGCCGTCGCAGACGAAACCCAGTTCGCTCCAGTCCACGTCGTTGAGCATGGCGGTCAGGCGCTTGAGATCGGCAGGCTTGAGTTTCGTGCGGTAGGGGAACAGCGCCAGCACTGCGCCGTCGTAGTTGTTGCAGCGATGGAGAAAGAAGGGCGCCGGATTGCGCGTGCGGCCGTTGACGTAGATGCGCGGCTCGTCCGAGACATGGTGGCGACGGCCCCATTTCCACCAGTTGGATTCGTCGAAGCGGGTGACGCGGCGCGCCAGGAGACGCTCCTTGAACTGTTCGAGATACGGCAGGGGTCCCTCGCGGTCGAGGTAGACCATGCGTTTCGTGGCGCCGGTCTGCGCCGTTTTTGACCAGACGAATTCCGTGTTGGCGAATTCCTGGTTCCTGAAAATTTCATCCGCGCCGGAGACGGCGCCGACCTTGACGGCGAACACACTGGCCAGCGGCAGGCTGTAGATGCCGCGGGTGAACATCAATTGCCCGCCGGACAGCGCCATGCGCCGTCCGTCATGCAGGCGGTGACTGGCATTGCCTTTTTCGAAACGCCAGATGGCGCAGTTGGGCGCGGCGCCGGCAAAAATTTTGGCATCGCCGAGATCCTCGAAATCGGTGATGGTGCCCTGGTCGAACAGCCAGGTATTCAGCCGCCCTGCGCCGGTGGCCTTGAGAAAGTCGCGCGGCGTGATGAGGATCAGTTCGCCGCCGGGGGCGAGATGGCGCACGCACTTCTCGATGAAATGCAGGTAGAGGTTGGCGTGGCCGTCGAGCAGGCTGGAGCCCAGATGCACCGCGGTTTGCGGTGGAATGTCGCGGGCTTTTACATAGGGCGGATTGCCGATGACGGTGGCAAACTGCTCGCGTTCCGGATAAACGAAAAAGTCGATATTGAGCGCGCCTTCAGGGCAATGGGCGGCGTCGATTTCGATCGCCACGCAGCCGGGCAGACGCGACGAAAACGCGCCGTCGCCGCAGGCCGGATCGAGCACCCGGCCCTGATTGCCGCCGATGTTGCGTGACAGCGCCAGCATCCGATCGACAATTCCCGGCGGGGTGAATATCTGCCCGTAACGGGCAACATCGAGCGTCGGCTTCAGAACGTTCCCAAGACCCACATCGGCACGCGCAGCCCGGAATCGCGCGAATCCTGACGACTCCATTTGCCGTCGCCCTGGTTGTCGATCAGGTAGTAGGACACGCCGTGCGGCGGCGTCACCTTGAGCATGTAGAGCTTGCCGCTCATGCGGAATTCCTCGACCTTGTCTTCGCCGCGTTTGGTGATGGTGACTTGCGGCCCCAGCGCATCGTTCAAGGCGCCGGCCGGCGCCGGCGGCGGCTCGGGGATGGGTTCCAGCTTCGGCATCGGGGTTTGCGCGGCGACGTTCAGTGCCACGGCGGAAAGCAGAACAAGTATCAGGCGGCGCATGGGATGTTGTCCTTAGAGAATTCCTGCCAGTTTATCAAAGGTTAAGCAGCAATTCGTGTTCTTCCGGCAGCGGGCCGAAGCCACGCGTTTCGTAGTGATCGAAGATCGCCGCCACCACCCGCTCCGGATCGTCGATGACCTGGAGC
>JAPLQZ010000149.1 GCA_026399415.1 Rhodocyclales bacterium
CGAGCCATCGGCTTTCAGCTTGGCCAGGAACTGTTCGTAACTCATGGTCTTTTCTTTTGACCGGCGGGAAAACGCGGCCAGGTCTTCCTCGTCTTCCCGCAACGACGCCCGGACGGCGTCATTGACGATCTCGGACATCGAGCGATGCGCGGTCGCCGCCTTGAGGCGCAGCGCCTGGTGCAGGCCGGGTTCGAGGTACAGCGTGGAACGGATGGCTTGGGTGGTCATGGTCATCTCCAGAACGTCGTAACGTTAAAGCATCATACCACCAGGCCAGTTTGGCGGTTAGCTCGAACCGCGATCCAGCTACGCGGCTATAGGTCGATCCTCTCGCCCATAAACGGCAGGTGCGGCATGGGCCAGCCCAACTGATCATGGATCGCCTGGGCAAACGCGGCCGAGGCTGCAGCCTCGCCATGTACGACGTAGGCATGCTGCGGCGGCGTGTGGAAGCCGCGCAGCCAGGCTAGCAGGCCGGCTTGATCGGCATGCGCCGAGAGGCCGCCCACGGTATGGATCGCGGCCCGGACCGGCACCGGCTGGCCGAAGATATTGACCAGGCGCGCGCCGTCGACCAGCCGGCGGCCCAGCGTGCCCGTCGCCTGGAAGCCGGTGATGAGGATGCTGCATTCGCTGCGCGGCAGGTTCTCGCGCAGGTGGTACTTGATGCGGCCGGCGTCGCACATGCCGCTGGCCGAGATGATCACCGCGCCGCTGCGAACTTCGTTCAGCGCACGCGAGGCCTCGACATCGGCGACGAATTCCACTTTCATTTTTGTCGGATGCTGCTTCATCCATGCGATCAGCTCGCGGGTGTGGCTGTCGATCAGGTCGGGATGCTCCCACGTGATGTGCGTGGCGGCGGTGGCCATCGGCGAATCGACGAAGATCTTGAGTGGCGCCAGGCGCTGGCTGCGCACCAGATCGGCCAGGATGTAGATAATTTCCTGGGCGCGGCCGACGGCGAAGGCGGGCATGATCAGGTTGCCGTGGGTGTGGCGCACGCGCTCGAAGGCGGCGACGATTTCGTCCTCGGTTTCGGCAAAGGGGCGGTGCAGGCGGTCGCCGTAGGTCGATTCGATGAATAGCACATCGGCTTCGGGCACCACTGGTTCCGGATCATTGAGTACCGGCCGGTCGCACATGCCGAGGTCGCCGGAAAAGACCATCCGGCGCGGCCTGCCCTCGCCGGTGACCGTCACCTCCAGCCAAGCGGAACCGAGGATGTGGCCGGCGTCATGGAAGCTGACCGCTACGGTTTCAGCCGGGTGAATCAACTCCCGATAGGGCGCGGGATGGAGCAGCTTGAGCGACGCCTCCGCCTGGGCCACCGTGTACAGCGGCGGCTGCATGGCCGGTCTGCCGCTGCCGCCACGCCGTCGCTGATGGCGCAGCAGCCACTCCGATTCCTTCTCCTGGATGTGCGCGCTGTCGCGCAGCAGCACATGCAGCAGGTCGATGGTCGCCGGCGTGGCGTACACAGGCCCGCGATAGCCGAGAACCGACAGCAGCGGCAGCAGGCCCGAGTGGTCGATGTGGGCGTGCGTCAGCAGTACGAAATCGATGGAGCGGACGTCGAAGCCGAACTTCAGGGCATTCAGGTTCTTGGTCCGCGCCTCGCGCCCGCCCTGGAACATGCCGCAATCGACCAGGAAGCGCAGCCCTCCCGATTCGATCAGCGTGCATGAGCCGGTGACCTCGCCCGCTGCTCCGAAAAAACTGATCTTCACTTTGTCTTCCTCTTGACAGGGGCCATCATCGGCCTCAATCGGGAGGATTTCAATCTCGCCGGAAAACCGCCCGCCCGAGAGTCGGCGCTGGTGGCACGGCGGCAGCGGACCATCTTCACCCGGCCTTCAACTCCCGTAGTAGATCAGGGTGTCGGTCCAGCAAGCGGAACAAATTGGTGACGGCCGCGACTGGTTTGGCCTGCCCCCGCTCGTACCGGGAAAAGGCATTCTTGCCCCCTCCGGCCAATCGAGCCGCTTCCTGCTGGGTCAGGCCCAGCTTCTTGCGGATACGCGCCAACTCGGCTACTTCCTCGGCGTCCACACGGTCACGGAATGCCGTCCATGCGACCTCTTCCCGCGCGTCATGCTCCGGAAATCCATCGCTGCAATGGTTGCAGAAGGCGCCCTTTGCTGTGTATTCATAGACGTGCCCACGATACTCAAGCTGCTGCTTGCGCGTGCCGTCGCGCAGTGTTCCCTCGAAGCACAGTGGGCACTTCTTGCCGTTCCATTTCGATGTCATGTCACAACTCCTTGAAAGACACCACGAAGTATTCGCCGGCCTGCTGAAACTTCACGTAGAGGCCCTTGCCGCGCCACGCTGCGTGATACACATCCTGCCAGACACGATGATCCTTGTTGGTGGTCATGCTCTTGTAGAAGTCGTTGCGGGAGAGATCCCGCACTACTTCCAGCGCCTCCGCTTTCACCATGCCCGCGACCCGGATTCCGTCTTGAGCGGACAATGTCAGATTCATCGTCTCGACAGTCGTCATCTGGGCCAGAATTTCGGAAAGCCGGTAATGAGGAGAGCGCTTTTCCATGCGTGCAGACTACCCTAATAGGGGATTATCAGCAAGAGGGCCAAACCAGCGCAACTCCTCCATCTCCGGCAAAGAGTCGGCGCTTGCCGGCCCGCGAAGCGGAATCCCCGGCAGACAGAGTTCGGGACGCCGAACAGGGTGCATGCCGCCGCCTTGGCTCTGCCGCCGTAGTGCTTGCTACGCCCCCAGCAGTCGGCGAGCCAATAGCGTCTGCATGTCGCGCCGACCATCGACGATCAGGTAGATGTAGACGCGTGTCCCGACCACGCGATAGATCAGGCGATATGGCTTGAAGAAGACCTGTCGATAGTCCCGGATGCCAAGGGCGAGAAGTTCCTTTGGAAACGAACCGCGCTCGGGGAATGAACTCAGGCTGGCAATCGACTTCTCAACTCGGCTGAGCACATGCCCGGCGGCGACCGGAGAGCCATGCCCGGCGATATAGTCGAAGAGTTCCTCAAGGTCGCGCTCGGCGTCCTCGGTCAGCAACACTTCGTAACGCTGCATCAGGCTGCGGCCTTCTTGTCGCGCAGACGCTTGATGGCCGTTGCAGCGGACGTGACACGTCCCGCCTCGATCTGACGATTGCCCAGCGCGAGAATCTTCAGCATAGCCATGACCTCCTGGGTTTCTTCATAGGACGCAATATCCTGAATCACCGCCGTGGCTTCGCCATTCTGGGTGATCACCATCGGTTCGCGCTGCACCTTCAATTGCCGAACGATCTCCGCGGCATTGGCCTTGAAATAGCTGATGGGTTTGATCTGACTGGAAAGCTTCATGGTCGGAATCCTGTCGTATTGAGTAGAACCGAATATAGACTTTATTCGGTCCTGCCGCAATCCTGCTGAATTTGAGCGCGACCTGCTCCCACTCAGGTAATCACCGTCGGCCGCTCGCGCCCGGTGCGTTGTTTCAGTTGCGACAATTCGTCGGCAATCGCGATCAGGCCGGACAAGGCCTGTTGCGCGTCGACCTTCTGCCGCGCCGGGTCGGCTTCGAAGGCTTCGAGGTAGAGGCGCAGCGTGGCACCCTCGGTGCCGGTACCGGAGAGGCGGAAGACGATGCGCGAGCCGTCCTCGAAGCCGACGCGCAAACCCTGGCCGGTGGAAACACTGCCGTCGATCGGATCGGTATAGATGAAGTCGTCGCAGAATTTCACCCGGTAGTCGCCGCAGCGCTGGCCGGGCAGGCCGGCAAAGCGGCTCCTGACCTGCGCCATGATGCCGTTGGCGATCTCAATCGGCAGCGCCTCGTAGTCGTGGCGCGAATAGACGTTGCGACCGAATTCCGCCCAGTGGCGATGCACGATTTCCTCCACCGGAAGGCGGCGTTTGGCGAGGATGTTGAGCCAGAACAGCACCGCCCAGAGGCCGTCCTTTTCGCGCACATGGCTGGAGCCGGTGCCGAAGCTCTCTTCGCCGCAGAGGGTGACGCGGCCGGCATCCATCAGGTTGCCGAAGAACTTCCAGCCGGTCGGCGTTTCGTAACAGGGAACGCCGAGTTTTTCGGCGACGCGGTCGGCTGCGGCGCTGGTCGGCATCGAGCGCGCGATTCCGGCAATCCCGTGAACATAGCCGGGCGCCAGTGTCGCATTGGCGGCGATGACGGCGAGGCTGTCGGACGGATTCACGAAAAAATGGCGGCCGAGGATCATGTTGCGGTCGCCGTCGCCGTCCGAGGCGGCGCCGAAGTCCGGCGCATCCTCCGCGTACATGATCGCCACCAGTTGGTCGGCGTAGGTCAGGTTGGGGTCGGGGTGGCCGCCGCCGAAATCCGGCAGCGGCACGCCATTGATCACGGTACCGGCCGGCGCGCCCAGGCGCCGCTCCAGTATCTCTATGGCATAAGGTCCGGTGACCGCGTGCATGGCGTCGAAGCACAGGCGAAAACCGCCGGCGATCAGTTCGCGCAGCGCCGCGAAATCGAACAGCGATTCCATGAGCTCTGCGTAGTCGGCCACCGGGTCGATGACTTCGACCGTCATGTCGCCCAGCGCGGAGGAACCGACCCGATCGAGGGCGACATCGGGCGCATCGACAATGCGGTAGCCGGTCAGCGTGCGGCTGCGGGCATAGATCGCGTCGGTGATCTTCTCCGGCGCCGGCCCGCCGTTGCCGGTGTTGTACTTGATGCCGAAATCGCCATCGGGGCCGCCGGGGTTATGGCTGGCGGAAAGAATCAGGCCGCCGCAGGTGCCGTACTTGCGGATCACGCAGGATGCCGCCGGCGTCGACAGGATGCCGCCCTGCCCCACCAGCACCTTGGCGAAGCCATTGGCCGCCGCCATGCGCAGGATGGTCTGGATCGCTTCGCGGTTGTAGTAGCGTCCGTCGCCGCCCAGTACCAGTGTGCTGCCCGGCGGCGCGGAGATGGTGTCGAACACCGCCTGGACGAAGTTTTCCAGGTAATTCGGCGACTGAAAAACAGTGACCTTCTTGCGCAGACCGGAGGTGCCCGGCTTTTGATCGTTGAACGGAGTGGTGGCGACAATGCCGATGTTCATGGTCACTTCCTGCGCCGGATTCCTACAGCCAGCGCTGCATCGAATAGCCGCCGATCAAGGGGCGCTGCAGGGCCGCGCGGGCCATCTGCCGGCCCCATTTGAACTCCTTGAACAATACGATGAAGCGCCACATGTCGCGCAAGACCTTGGCGCGATCACGCCAGCCCAGTTCCATCAGTGCGGCGGGGAAGTCGGCCTCGTGCGGCCTGTCGAACGCGATCTTCACCGGGTTCCACTGATCGGTGCAGCGGCGCACCTCGGAAGCGATCATCCGGCGATACATCTCCTGCACCGGCCGGTTGCGCACCCGCGCTTCGACCACCGCCTCGCCGGAAATGGCTCCTGAATGCAGCGCGCAACTCATGCCTTCGCCGATCATGTTGAGGAAGCCGGCGGCCTGCCCGGTGACCAGCACGTTGCCCTTGCCGAAGACGTAGCGGTTGATCAGCGACGGGCCGAAGTTCTCGGCGCAGCCTTCGTCGTCATCGGCCGCCGGCTGCAGGCGCACGCCGTGTTTATCTTCGAGGTAGGCCTGCACCACTTGATGCTTCTTGGCGAAATTGTCGCCGCGCTTGAAGCCGACGCCGACGATCTGCCGCCCGTCGCGGGCATGGCTCCAGGTGTAATGACCGAGGCCGGGGTGGAACCAGAAGTGGAAATACTCGGGCGAGAGCGGGCAATCGATGATGTCGTGGAACTTCTGGCCGACGAAGAACCACGGGATCTGTTTCGTATAGTCGGGATAGATCGCCTTGGTCACCAGCGAACTAGGGCCGTCGGCGCCGATGACGTGGCGCGCGCGGTATTCGACCGACTCGCCGTGCTTCCTGGCGTGCACCAGCACATGGTCGCCCTTGTCGTCCAGTCCGGCAAAGGAGGTCTGGTCGTGCACCTCGGCGCCGCTGCGCTGGATGGCCCAGTGGTCGGAATACTTGCGATGCAGGTGCGGCGTGCTGCCGCCGAAAAAGTCCATCGGCATGGACACCATGCTCGGGAAATGGAAGGTCACGCCGCGGCACGAGGTCGGCTCGTGCAAAGTCTCGCGCGGCAGCGGGCCGAAATTCTCCAGCAGGAAGCGATGCCCGCGCGGCGACAGGATGCCGCTGCAGATCTTGTGGCGCGGCAATTCCTTGCGCTCCAGCACAACGGTCTCCAGCCCGGCATCGACCAGCCGCTTGGCGGCCGCGGCCGCCGCCAGGCTGGCGCCGACTATGACTACATCAACCGAACGCATGTCGAAACTTCTGCATCATCTGTGGATCTTCCCCCAATTCCGCAAGGTGCACAACCGGCAGGTCGCAAACGCGTTCAAAGGCGGCGCGGTCGGCCAGGCTTTCGACCACGATGCGGGCCGGTTTGCGCCCCTGCAGCATCCATTTGGCCTGCACGTCGTCGCCGGCGGCCAATCCCAGCTTCTGCGCCAGTCCCGACGATGCCGCAGGAATGGCGATGCGCTGCAAGTCCAGGCTGAGGCTGCAGCCGGTTTCGCGCTGCAGCCGGTCATAGTAGCCCACCATGCGCTCGTAGTCGCCATGGAAGGCGCGCGGCTCGATCACATAGAGGTCGGAGGGGACAAGATTGCTGCGTACCGCTGCCCGGGTGCTCAAGGCCGGCCCCAGGCCCATGCGCTGCGAGCCCGGCAGCCAGCGACGCAACTGGCGCAGCAGCAGTCCGTCGGCGGCAACGATGGTGTGACCGCGCAAGGAGTCAAGGAATCCATGCAGGCGTTGCTGCGGAATCTCGACGCCGAGTTCGAGCGCCAGTGCGATGTCGGCGCCATCGTCGTCGAACACGGCCAGCCCCAGCAAGGCCTGTACCCGCGCCAGCAGGGCGGGATCGGCGCGCAACTCCGGACCCGGCAGCAGCACCGGAGCCGAGCGCGATACGACGCCTGCCGCCGGGGCCGCGCCGGCCGCCTGGTGCAACCTGGCGGACAGTTCGACAATTACGGCAGGCTGCGGCGAGTTCGGCGGCAGCGAGTTTGCCGACCGCAGCCGCAAGTCCATAATCAGGCCGGACAGGTCGATGCGCTCCGGGCAGACCGGATCGCAGGCGCCGCACAACGAGCAGGCCACGATCGGCGCGGCCAGTTCGCGCACCGTCGCGCCGGACTGCAGGCCCTTGGCCAGACCTTCAGGCGTGAGCCGCGGATCATGGCTGCCCCGCCACATCGGACACACCAGCAGGCACAGGCTGCAGCCGCTGCAAGCGGCGTAATCGCGGGGAGCGGCGGGCGCCCGGGCAAGGAATGCGGGCATCAGAAAATCACGTCGCGGTTGAGGATCATGGCCGGATCGGCGCGACGTTTCATGGCCAGGTGCCGGTCCACCAGCGCGTCGCCGAAGACGCGCCGGATATAGCCCTTCATCATGCCGCCGAAACGGTAATAGCTGGCGCCCAGATCGACGCCGATATCGTAAATCGCATTCTTGAAGGCCTGAAAATGATCGCGGCTATACACGCCGCCTTCGATCATCGGCTCGAATTCGCAGCCGTAGGCCCACCCTTCCGCATCCGGCGGAATGCAGGACATCTCGTAGTGCGGCTGGTGCTCGGGCCGCAACTTGATGCCGACGCAGTAGAGCGTGTAGTGCGCGAAATATTTGCGGCAGACCGCGTTGCCGCGTTCCACGGCCTCGATGAACTTGTCCGCCGACGTCGCCAGATCGGGAATCACCATCTGCCGCGAGCCCCAGTGCTTCCACACGGCACGCGAAAACACCACGCTGCGGTCGTGCATCTTTCCATCGCGCATGTACTCGGGCCGGCGAAACTCGGGAAACACCTCGCGCTTGCGCTGCAGCAGGTACAGTGCCTCGCGGAATTTCCACGGCCGCAGGGCATAGTGTCCGGCCATGCACAGCGCGAAGCCGAACTCGCCATAGCCGCGCAGGCGCGACTTCCAGTTGGCATGGAACACCGCTTCGCGCTCATCCGAATCGAAGGCCACCAGCAGGTTCACCGCGCAGTCCATGATGGTGAGGATGCCCGAGTAATCGCTGGCATCGTTGGCATCGAGCATCTGCAAATCCTCGATCGCGGTGCGCAACGAGGAATAGTAGAAGTAGCGCATGGCCAGCGGCGTGTAGGGGCGCACCCGCAGCGTCGCTGCGGTGATGATGCCGAACTGGCCGTAGCCGAGGATCACCCGCTGGAACAGTTCCGGGTTCTCGCTGTCGGAGCATTCGACGATTTCTCCGGTCGGCGTCACCACCTGCAGCGACAGGGCCTGATCGGCGCTGCAGCCCAGCCGCGCCGAATTGACGTCGATGCCGCCGACGCCCAGCGTGCCGCCGACGGAGGACGTCAGATTGAGCGGCGCCGAGAGGTAATCCAGATTTTCGCGGCGCAGTTCCTCGGCCAGGCTGTGCCAGTAGATGCCGGCCTCGGTGCGCACCGTCAGCGCCGCCGCATCGATCTGCAGCACCCGGCTCATGCCGGTCATGTCGAGCAGCACGCCGCCGAAAGCAACCGATTCGCCTTCGGTGGTCAAACCGCCGCCGCGCACCGTCACCGGTACCCGGTGGCTCTGCGCCGCCTTGAGCAGGAGCGAAATCTGGCCGGCACTGCGCGCAATCACCACGCCATGCGGCATGCCATAGGCGGTACCGCCGGCATCGGTGGCATACACGCCGCAAGCGACCGTGCCCTCGGCGAGTTCCACACCTGCATTGCCCAATGCGGCGACAAAATCCTGCCAGCCGGCGCCATTCCAGCGCGCGGGGTTGGTCTGCTGACGTTTGATGCCCTGCAAGGCATCGGGGGCGACCGGGCAGGGGCCGACAGTGCCGGGTTCGACGGGAAAAAGTTTCAACAAAAGAGTCCTGTTGGATGTCTGGGCGGATGATACCCCGGCCCGGAAGTACGAACGCCTCACCGGGCAGAAAGCTGAGTGAGGCGTTTCGTCGTGACTGAACCTGTTCGGGATCAGCGGATTGCACAAATATGTTGGCGGAGTGGACGGGACTCGAACCCGCGACCCCCGGCGTGACAGGCCGGTATTCTAACCAACTGAACTACCACTCCACGTGAGAAGGCGCGCATTCTGCCATAGGCGGCAGGTCCGCGCAAGAAATGTTCTCGCGCATGTCGTCTGCGCTAGACTTCGGTGCAAGACGTTTTGCACTGTCAGTCATTCAAATTCACCACAGAGGAAGCCATGAGTTATCAATTCATCAATGCCGCCGATCTGGTCGGCCACTGGATCAACGGACAAGCCGATGCCGGAACAGGCACGCGCCATGGCGACGTGTTCAATCCGGCGCAGGGCCGGGTGGCACGACAAATCGCCCTGGCTTCCCGCGCCGACGTCGATCGCGCCGTCGCCGCCGCGCGTGTCGCCTTCGCCGAATGGGGCACGGCGGCACCGCAGCGGCGGGCGCGGGTCATGTTCAAGTTCCGCGACCTGGTCGAACGCTACGCCAAAGACATTGCCCGGCTGCTCAGCGACGAGCACGGCAAGACCCTGCCCGACGCGCTGGGGGAAGTTCAGCGCGGGCAGGAAGTCATCGAGTTCGCCTGCGGCATTCCGCAACTGCTCAAGGGCCATCATTCGCACGGCATCGGCGGCGGCATCGATCACTGGCACCAACGCATGCCGCTGGGCGTGACGGCCGGCATCACACCCTTCAACTTCCCCTTCATGGTGCCGATGTGGATGGCGCCGATGGCGCTGGCCTGCGGCAATACCTTCGTCCTGAAGCCCTCCGAGCGCGACCCCTCGCCCTCGATGTTCGCCGCCGAACTGCTGCACGAAGCCGGACTGCCGGCGGGCGCATTCGCTGTGGTACAGGGCGACAAGGAAGCCGTCGACGCCCTGCTCGAACATCCGGATGTGCAAGCCGTGTCCTTCGTCGGGTCGACCCCGATCGCGAAATACATCCAGCAGACCGGCATTGCTCACGGCAAGCGCGTGCAGGCCCTGGGCGGCGCGAAGAACCACATGGTGGTGATGCCCGACGCCGACCTCGATGGCGCGGCAGACGCACTGATCGGCGCCGCCTATGGCTCCGCCGGCGAACGCTGCATGGCGATCTCGGTCGCGGTGGTAGTCGGCAGTTGTGCTGACGAACTGGTGGCCCGCGTCCTCGACCGGGCGAAGAAGCTGAGAGTCGGCGCTGGCGACACGCCAAATGTGGACATGGGGCCACTGGTAACGGCCGTTCACCGGGACCGGGTGGCCGGCTACATCGCAGCCGGAGTGCGGGAAGGCGCGACACTGGTGCTCGACGGCCGCGACGGGCTGACGGGAGAACTGGCCGCGGGCTTCTTCATCAACCCGACGCTGTTCGACAATGTGCAGCCGGACATGAGCATCTACCTCGAGGAGATTTTCGGCCCGGTGCTGTGCGTGGTGCGCGTGCCGACCTTTGCCGCGGCGGTGGAATTGATCAATCGCCACGCCTTCGCCAATGGCGTCGCCTGCTTCACCCGCGACGGCGGCACGGCGCAGGCTTTCGTGCAAAAAATCGAGGTCGGCATGATCGGCATCAACGTGCCGATTCCGGTGCCGATGGCATGGCATTCCTTTGGCGGCTGGAAAGCCAGCCTGTTCGGCGACCATCATATCTACGGCGAGGAAGGCGTGCGCTTCTACACGCGCTACAAGAGCATCATGCAGCGCTGGCCGGGTTCGGAACACAAGGGACCCGAGTTCTCCATGCCGGTGAACAAGTGACGCAGTTCAACAGTTTCGGCGGTAGCAGGAAGCCATTCGCTCCGTGCCCGGCCAACTGATCGACTATCGCAACGGCATCTATGCCTTCGATGCCGGCTGCATGCGGCCGCTGGTAACCGCCATCCATCTGATTGAAAGCCAGGGCCGCGTTGCCTTCGTCGACACGGCGAATTTCGAAATCATGCCGCAGGCCCTGGCGGCGCTCGATGCTCGCGGACTGGAACCGGAAGCCGTCGATTACGTCATCCTCACCCACCTCCATCTCGACCATGCCGGTGGTGCCGGGGTGATGATGGAGGGCTTTCCGAACGCCCGGTTGGTAGTGCATCCGCGCGGCGCGCGGCACATGATCGATCCGACCCGGCTGATGGCCGGGGTCGAGGGCGTCTACGGCCAGGAACGGGCAAGGCGCTTGTACGGCAAGCTGATGCCGGTTGCGGCCGAGCGCATCATCGAGGCCCACGACAACACGCTGCTGCGGCTTGGTTCGCGCGAACTGCTCTGCATCGACTCACCCGGTCATGCCCGCCACCACATCGCCATCGTGGACCGTCAGACCAGCGGGATTTTCACCGGCGACACCTTCGGCATTTCGTATCGGGAAATGGATGTGGACGGCAAGCCGCTGATCTTTCCCTCATCATCGCCCACCCAGTTCGACCCGGACGCAATGCGCCGTTCCATCGAACGCATCCTCGCCCTCGATCCGGAAGCGGTGTATCTGACGCATTTCAGCCGCTTGGCGCCCCCCGCCGAACTTGGCCGGACCGTACTGAGACTGCTCGACCAATATGTCGCGATCGCACTCGCCGCCAGCGAGGATGCCGAAAAAACGGCGCGCATCCGCGACGGCCTGACCGCACTGCTGCTGCACGAAGCCCACAGGCACGGCTGCCGCCTGAAAGATGAGGAAATCCTGGCTATCTGGCGCCTCGATCTGGAACTCAACGCGCAGGGCCTCGCCTTCTGGCTGGAAGCACAGGAAGGCGCCTGAGCGCATCGCAAGGACTTTAGCCATTTCCAGCCAGCGGCAATTCGATGCGGCGATTTGTCGCATCGCAGCATTAAGAATGTTGCCAACGCTGCGTTTTCTTGTCCTGAATCAATTACCTTAGTACCCCCGTCGGGATATCTTCGCCGCCATAAGTTGCGGTAACTGGTTTCGACCGCGCGCTGCAGCGCGCTAACGTTAAAAAGGGCAGAAACATGGCGAATAACAATGACGACGATGTTCCATTCATGCAGAAGTTGCTGGACAACCACTTCCTGCTCCTGTTCCTGGGAGTAGCTTCTCCCGGTGTTATTTACATTTTGTGGGGCGTCATAGACATCATGAGCGTCCCCCTCGCCAAGTAAGCAATCCAGTCAATCAGGGAGAATCAATATGAGTGCAATCCTGCCGCCTTCAGAGCGGTTGTGGTGGAAACAGCCGATCGCCGCGCAAGAATGGGCCTGGATCGGTATCGCCTTCGTCTGGGCCATGATCATGTTCGTGATGATGGTCTATTGGCACATCAACGGTAAGCAGAACCTGTCGAACGAGGTTTACAAGACGACTACCGAGATGTTTACCGCCAAGACCGATGCCTTCGTCGCGGAAAATACCATTCGCACCGAGGTCAGCCTGGCCAATCCTGACCTGAAGATTCCGGTGGTCAAGCCGAATGCCAAGGGCGAGGCCTTCCTGCTCGCACGCCTGTGGTCCTGGTATCCGATTCTGGAACTGGAAGCCGGCAAGACCTACAAGATCCATCTGTCCTCCGTCGACTACAACCACGGCTTCTCGCTGCAGCCGGTGAACATCAATATCCAGGTTATTCCGGGCTATGAGCATGTGGTCAAGATGACGCCGACCAAGGCAGGCACCTACGCCATAGTCTGCAACGAATACTGCGGCATCGGTCACCACACGATGCTTGGCCGTATTTACGTGAAATAAGGGGAACAACAGATGGCAACTACTTACCGTACCTGTCCGCGCACCGGGCTGCAGTTCGACCTCGACGCCGACAAGCTGATGCGCTGGAACGCCGTAGCCGGCGTGCTCTGGCTGCTGGTGGGCGGCATTACCGCCCTGCTGGTGATCCTGACGCGCTGGCCGGCGATCAAACTGCTGCCGGCGGACCAGTTCTACCTGATCCTGACGGCCCATGGCATCGACATGCTGATCCTGTGGATCATCTTCTTCGAAATGGCGGTGCTGTATTTCGCCTCTTCGACTTTGTTGCGATGCCGGATTGCCACGCCATGGCTGGGATGGGTGCAGTTCTGGCTGATGGTCGTCGGCGGCATCATGACCAACGTCGCCATCTTCCAGGGCGGATCGAGCGTGATGTTCACGTCCTATGTGCCGATGCAGGCTGCGCCGCATTTCTACCTCGGCATCATCCTGTTCGCCGTGGGTGCGCTGATCGGTACCGGCGTATTCTTCGGCACGCTGGTGGTGGCCAAGAGGGAAAAAACCTACGTCGGTTCGATCCCGCTGGTAACTTTCGGCGCCATGACCGCAGCGATCATCGCGGTCTTCACCATTCTGTGTGGTGCTGCAATCCTGATCCCGACCTTCGCCTGGTCGATGGGCTGGATCAAGGAAATCGACGCGCAACTGTATCGCATGGTCTGGTGGGCGCTGGGTCACTCCTCGCAGCAGATCAACGTCGCAGCCCATGTCTCGATCTGGTATCTGGTCGCTGCCGTAGCCTTCGGCGCCAAGCCGCTGTCCGAGAAAGTGTCGCGCTTCGCCTTCCTGCTCTACATCCTGTTCCTGCAACTGGCCAGCGCGCACCACCTGCTGTCCGACCCGGGCATGAGCGCCGAGTGGAAAGTGTTGAACACCTCCTACTTCATGTACTTCGCGGTACTGGCCTCGATGATCCACGGCTTCACGGTTCCGGGCGCCATCGAAGCGGCACAGCGCAAGAAGGGCTTCAACAACGGCCTGTTCGAGTGGCTGCGCAAGGCACCCTGGGGCAACCCGGTGTTCTCGGGCATGTTCATCTCCCTGGTCGGTTTCGGCTTTGTCGGCGGCATTTCCGGCGTCGTGCTGGGAACCGAACAGATCAACATGCTGATGCACAACACCTTCTACGTGCCGGGCCATTTCCACGCGACGGTTGTCGTGGGGACCACGCTGGCCTTCATGTCGATCACCTACCTGCTGGTGCCGACCTTGTTCAGGCGCGAAATGCTGTTTCCCAAGCTTTGCCAGATCCAGCCCTACCTGTACGGCCTGAGCATGATCGTGCTCTCGCTGGTGATGATGGGCGCCGGTACGCTGGGTGTTTCGCGCCGCCACTGGGACATGGCCTTCTCGGGCGCGCCGTTCCAGTATGAATGGCCGGGCGCCGCTTACCTGATGATGGGTCTGACCGGAATCTTCGGCGTGATCGCAGTCATCGGCGGTGGCTTGTGGATCGGACTGGTGGTTCTGTCCCTGCTGTTCGGCAAGAAACTCGACGGTGGCGCGACCTCCGACAAGCCGACGCCGATTCCGGACCAGTCCGCTGCTGCTGCGGCTTCCGGTACCGGCAGCGAAGAGCATACCAACGTACCCGGTACAGTGGTTCTTGCGATTACACTACTGACCTGTTTCGTGCTCTACTACTTCGTCAATTGGAAGTATCTGTCGGAAGTCTGGGGCCTGAGTTGATAACTGGCTGAACAGGTATAAGGTTCTCCCGCGCTTCGGTGCGGGGAGCCTGCCTGAATCGGACTTGCCACAGGTCCGATTCAGGCAGGTTTCAACAGTGACAAGAACTGCAACGACATCACCCACAGACACTCAATGGAATCGACGCTGCCCCCCGATAGATCTTCCGGCTTCCCCTTCCGTGCAATCATGGGGGTGTTCAAGCTGCGCATCGGCGTCGTCATCACCTTTACCGCATTGGCCGGTTTGTCGGTCAGCGCCGGCCCCAGCCTCAGTCTGGTGCAATTGATCACGCTGACACTCGCGGTGCTGGTTTCCTCCGCCAGCGCAGGCGCCTTCAACCAGTATTACGAGCACGACCTGGATCCCCTGATGTCGCGCACCCGCAACCGGCCGTTTGCCACCGGCGAAGTTCAGCACGGGCCCATCTGGCTGGTGGTCATTTTTGGTTTGATGGGCATCTCGGTCGCTGCCGCCTGGATCGCGCTCAATGTCTGGGCAGCGCTGTTCACCTTTCTTGGCGCTTTCTTCTACGCCATCGTCTACACCGTATGGCTCAAGCGTCGCACCTGGCTGAATATCGTGTTTGGCGGGCTGGCAGGCAGTTGGGCGGTGCTGGCAGGCGCCACCGCGGCGGACCCGCACCTTGGCGCGGTGCCGCTTAGTTTGGCGTTCGTGCTGTTCCTGTGGACACCCCCTCACTTCTGGAGCCTGGCCATTGCCTACCGTGATGACTATGCCGCTGCAGGGGTTCCCATGCTGCCGGTGGTGGTCGGTGACAAGCGGGCCGCACAGACCATTTTCGCCAGTACTCTGGTGCTGGTGGCGGCATCGTTTCTGCCGCTGGCCTTCGGCCTGGGGGCGATCTATTTTGCCGGCGCCGCGGCCGGCGGCTTCCTGTTCATCCAGAAGGCCTGGCGTCTCGCCCGTAACACGAACCGTGAAACAGCGATGAGCTGCTTCCATGCCTCACTGGCTCAGTTGACACTGGTACTCACGGCTGCAATCATCGACGCTCGGTTTTAGCCCGGCGTCCCCCTCGTGATGCATCCCTTGTTTCCTGCTGCCCTTGCAGCAGCCTTGGTCCTTTCAGCGAATTTTGCCCAGTGCGCAGACAAGACGCCGGAGCCGAAACTCGTGGAACGTCCCCAGGGCGCACGGACCGGCCTGGTACTCAATACACTCGACGACAAGGCCGCGCTGCAACTATCGCAGAGCGTGGTCGGCAAACCCGTTGGCGACCATGTGCTGCTCGATCGCGAAGGGCGACCGACACCCCTTTCAAAATATCGCGGCAAGCCGCTGCTGGTCAATTTTGTCTACACCGCCTGCTTCCAGGTCTGCCCCACCACCACCAAGAATCTGCAAAAGGCCGTGGAGAATACGGCTGGCATGCTGGGTCCTGACCGCTTCAACATCGTCAGCATCGGCTTCAACCAGCCCTTCGACTCTCCCCCGGCGATGAAAGCCTTCGCCTTTTCGCATGGCATCCATCTGCCCAACTGGGAATTCCTCAGCCCGGCAGCCGCCATCGTCGACGATCTGACGCAGAATTTCGGCTTCAGTTACATAGCCACGACCGCAGGCTTCGACCACTTGAACCAGGTCACCATCGTCGACGCCGAAGGAAAGATCTTCAGGCAGGTCTATGGCGAGACCTTTACCGCCGCAGACCTGGCGGAACCACTCAAGGCGATGATCACCGGTGCCCCCATCCCGCCGCAGACCAGTACCCTGGCGGAGATCGTCGACCGGGTCAGAATACTTTGCTCGGTCTATGATCCGATCAGCGGCAAATACCGCACCAACTATGCACTGTATTTCGACATTGCCGGCTTCATCAGCTTCATGATCTTCATGGCCTGGCTGGCCTTCAGCTTCATGAGAAAACTTGCATATCATCAACCGCTAATAGTCGGTACCAAAGCCGGCCTGACGGAATCTCCCAACGTGAGTGTGCACGCAGCCCTGCGCGGCAACGCGCAAACCGCCTTCGAACACATCGAAAACTTCTTCGATGAGTTCTTTGGCGGCACCGACAATCCCCTGCGCCATCTGGGCGCCCTGGGTCTGTATTTCCTCTGGATACTGGTGGCCACTGGACTCTATCTCTACACGGTGCTGGATACCAGCATCGAAGGCGTGTACAGCTCGATCGGCCACCTGTCGCGGGAGCAGTGGTATCTGGGAGGAGTGTTGCGCAGCCTGCATCGCTACGCCTCCGACGGCTTCGTCCTGGTCATGATGCTGCATCTGGTGCGGGAATGGGCCTACGGTCGCTATTACGGCTTCCGTCTCTATTCGTGGGTCACCGGCGTGCCGCTGATCTGGCTGGCCTATATCTCCGGCATCGGCGGCTACTGGATCGTCTGGGATCGCCTGGCGCAGTTTTCGGCGATTGCCACGACGGAACTGCTCGACTGGCTGCCCTTCTTCAACGAGCCGACGGCACGCAACTTTCTCGCGCCCGACTCGATCAACGATCGCTTTTTCACCGTGCTGGTGTTCATCCACATCGGCATCCCGCTGATGCTGATCCTCGGTCTGTGGGCCCATGTCAATCGCATCAGCCGGGTGGATTACCTGCCCTCGCGACGGGTGATGCTGGCAACCATGATCAGCTTTCTGGCATTGGCCGCGATCAAGCCGGCGCTGAGCGAAGCGCCCGCCAACCTTGCGCTGGTCGCTACCGACCTGCCAGTGGACTGGTTCATCCTGTTCATTCATCCGCTGACCGACATTACCTCGCCTGCCGCGGTGTGGGCGCTGATATTCGGCGCCACAACCCTGCTCTTCGCCCTGCCTTTCCTGCCCCATCCCAAGGCTCAGCCCATTGCCCTGGTCGATGCAGCCAACTGCAACGGTTGCAGCCGCTGCCATGCCGATTGCCCGTATGAGGCAGTCACCATGGCCGTTCATCCCGACAAACCGGGGCACAAGATCGCCGTTGTCGATCCCGACCTGTGCGCCGGCTGCGGCATTTGCGCCGGTTCCTGCCCCTCGTCGACGCCCTTCCGTAGCCAGGAAAAACTGGTGACCGGCATCGACATGCCGCAGCAACCGGTCGATGTCATGCGCCGGCAGCTCGAAGCCGAACTGGCGCGACTCGGGACGCAACCCGGCGGCACGACAAAACTTGTGGTCTTCGGCTGCGACAAAGGAGCCGATGTTCGCGCTCTGGCCAGCGCCGACACCGCTGCCATCAGCCTGCTGTGCACCGGCATGCTGTCACCTTCCTTCATCGAATACGCGCTGCGCAGCGGCGTCGACGGCATCGTCGTCACCGGCTGTCGCGAGGGCGGCTGCGATTTCCGCCTCGGCATGCAATGGACGCAGGAGCGCCTTGCCCACCAGCGCGAACCGCATTTGCGCAGCCTCATGCCGCAGGAACGGCTGCGAACAGTTTTTGCCTCCCGCAGCGAGAGCCATACACTGGTAGCTGCCGTGAATGAATTCAGAACCCAAATCGAAACCTGTTCGGCCGTAAGCAACAGACCACCCGCCTATTCCAGGAGAAAAGTACATCATGGCTAAACCCGCCGCCATCGTCGGCCAGACCATCCTTTACGGCGCGTTCGCCGCTTTCATCGGCTACTTCGCCACCTCGCCCGTCTATAAGCAGATACCTGACGACGTCGCCCTGATCAAGCTGTCGATGAGTCACCTGGGCGGCCGCGAGTGCCGCAAGCGCAGCCCGGAAGAACTGGCCAGGATGCCGCCCAACATGCGAGCGCCGCTGGAGTGCCCGCGCGGGCGTTCCGACATCAAGTTGCAGCTTGAACTCGATGGCAAGCCGATGTTCCAGACCGTGATGCATCCCACCGGACTTTCCGGAGACGGCGTGTCCACGGTCTACAAGCGCTTCGAGCTAAAGGCCGGCACTTATCAACTCGCCGTGAAGATGAACGACAACCTGGTCAACCCCGGTTTCAATTACGTCAAGGAAGCGCAAGTCACGCTGAAGCCGGCACAGGTGCTGGTGATCGACTTCAACCCGGACAAGGGCGGGCTGTTTTTCCAGTAAATGCAAGAGCAAATGCGAATTGAACTCCCCCACCCCCCAACCCCCGCCCGGGCGGGGGTGACTGATGAAGCCCCTGCGCAGCAAGACGGCCAGCATAGCTGGCGCGTCGCTGCGAACGTTAGCTCGCTACGCTCGACAGTGACGGGGTACTTCGGTCATCGCAACGAGTGCATTCCACATTAATTCCCATCCTTCTGCGCGGATCAAGACCATGCTGAACCTCCTTCAAAAACTCGTGCGCTGGTTCTTCATGCGCGCGGAGAACCTGTTCAACCACGCCTTCGGCGAAAAGATCAACCCTTTTTACCATCTGGGCACCATCAGCTTCTGGCAGTTCTGGCTGCTGGTCGGCACCGGAATATATCTCTACATCTTCGCCGAAACCGGCGTGCATGATGCCTACCAGTCCATCGAGCGCATCACCCACAACCAGTGGTGGGCCGGCGGCATCATGCGCAGCATTCATCGCTATGCAACCGACGGCATGATCCTCACCATGCTGCTGCACATGCTGCGGCACTTCGCCTATGACCGTTACCGCGGCTTCCGCTGGTTCTCCTGGGCCACCGGCGTCGCCCTGATCTGGCTGGTGTATGCCTCGGGTCTCAACGGCTTCATGCTGGTGTGGGACAAACTGGCGCAGTTCGTGGTCGTCGCGATCGCCGAGTGGTTCGACGTGCTGCCGATGTTCAACGGTACCCTGATCCGCAACTTCATCTACCAGGAGAACGTCACCAGCCGGCTGTTCACACTGCTCGCCTTCATCCATCTCGGCGCGCCGCTGATCGCCGGCGTCATCGCCTGGGTGCATGTGCAGCGCGTGCCGCGCGCGCACGTCAACCCGCCGCGCTCGATCGCGATTGCCTTCACCCTGATGTTCGTCGTGCTGGCTCTGGTCAAGCCAGTGGTCAGCCAGGGCGGCGAAGCGGACATGCTGGTGGTGCCGACCAACCTCGCCTTCGACTGGTTCCAGATGCCGGTGCTGGCACTGGTCTATGTCGTCAATCCGCTATATCTCTGGTTCGGCATCATTGGTTTGTCCACCCTGCTGTTTCTCGCCCCCTGGCTGCCGCCCAAGCGCATGGGCGCGGCCCCGGCCGAAGCCGTCGTCACCTTCCACCCCGACCACAGGACCGTCGCCATCCGCTTCGACGAAACCCTGCTCGATGCCGGCCTGCGCCATGACATCAACCTGCCTTACGAATGCCGCAACGGCGGCTGCGGCCAGTGCAAATGCAAGGTGCTTAGCGGTAACGTCAATCCCGGCCTGTACCAGCCAAGCGCGTTGTCCGCCGAGGAACGCGCGGCGGGCAAGGTCCTGCTGTGCTGCGCCACCGCACTGGGCGACGTCGAGATCGAATACGAATCGTCGGCTGCTCCCTCCGCGATTCGCCAGTACAC
>JAPLQZ010000130.1 GCA_026399415.1 Rhodocyclales bacterium
CTGACCGGCCCGCAACTGGCGGCGCTGTCCGACGCCGAACTGCGCACCCAGGTGGAAACCGTCCGGGTCTATGCCCGCGTCGATCCGGCGCAGAAGATCCGCATCGTGCAGGCCTTGCAGGCCAACGGCGAATACGTCGCCATGACCGGCGACGGCGTCAACGATGCGCCGGCGCTCAAGGCCGCCAACATCGGCATCGCCATGGGCAAGGGCGGCACCGACGTGGCGCGCGAGGCCGCGCACATGGTGCTGCTGGACGACAACTTCGCCACCATCGTGCATGCGGTGCGCGAGGGGCGGCGCATCTACGACAACATCCGCAAGTTCATCAAGTACATCATGGCCAGCAATGCCGGCGAGATTTGGACGCTCCTGCTCGCGCCCTTCCTCGGGCTGCCGATCCCGCTGCTGCCGATTCATATTCTCTGGATCAATCTGGTGACGGACGGCCTGCCCGGTTTCGCCCTCACCATCGAACCCTCCGAACGGGACGTCATGCGCCGCCCGCCGCGCCCGCCGAATGAAAGCATTTTCGCCCACGGCCTGTGGCAGCATGTCGTCTGGGTCGGCCTGCTGATGGGCGCTGCCACGCTGCTGACACAGGCCTGGGCCTACCACAGCGGCGACGCGCACTGGCAAAGCATGGTATTCACCGTGCTCACCCTGTCGCAACTCGGCCACATACTCGCCATTCGCTCCGAGCGCGAATCCCTGTTCACCATCGGCGTGTTCTCCAACCGCCCGCTGATCATTGTGCTGATCGGCACCGTGTTGCTGCAAATGACCACGCTGTATGTGCCCGCGCTCAATTCCATATTCCACACCCAGCCGCTCAGCGCCGGAGAACTGGTCGCCTGCGTGCTCATATCGAGCGTGGTGTTCTGGGGAGTGGAAGTGGAAAAGTGGCTGGTACGCAAGGGAAGGCTGTACCGGACCGAGTGAGCTGAAAAGCGGCGCTACTTCCACAACTCCAGTTTCTCGCCGCTTTCCTTCATGTGCTCGGCCTTGTTCTGCAGGAAGCGCTGGAACTCCGGCTCTTTCCGGTAGGCGCCGCTACCGACATATTCAAACGACCCGGCAAAATGGAAGGGGCGCAGATAGGCTTCCAACCGAAACACTTCCCGGCCGCGATCATCGAAGAAGACCACGCTCGGCGTGTAGCTGATCCTGAGTTCCTTGCCCCAGGCTTCGGCGTTGCTGCCGCGCCCGTCCGGCGTGGTCAGCGTTTCGCGGCCTGACAGCGAAAAACGCGCGACGTCGAAGCGCGACACCGCGGCCAACGTCTTTTCGCGCTTGAAACCTTCCTGGTGCAATTCGTCGCAGGGTGCGCAGTGACGCGTTTCGAACAGCACGGCCAGCGGCTTGCCGCCCGGTTTGCGAGCCAGATTGAAGGGCGGCTTCATGAAGAAGGCCTCCTCGTTGAGCGTGGCGCTGGCGCCGGTTTGCGGCACACGCTTCATGTGCTCGGCAAACGACACCTTGCCCTCCTGCCGCTGCGCAGAATAATCGAGCGCCGCGGAAAAACGCTGCGGCGGGTAGAAGCCGTTGATGCGTCCGATGATGTTGCCTTTCTCGTCGAGCAACAGCAAGGTCGGCGTGAACTGCACCTTGAGGAATTTGGCGAACTCCTTTTCGCTGCGCACCTTGCCGTCGAACCATGTGACCTCGCGATCGCCAAACAGGTTGAAGGCAATCGGCAGGAAATATTTGGCGGTCTTGTCGACGATGGTCTTCTGCGTGAAACTGGTCTGCATCAGTTCCCTGCAGTAGGGGCAGCCCTCCTGTCCGAAATACAGCAGCAGGCGCTTGCCCGACTTCGCTGCCTGGGCCGCATCGTCGGGCAGTTCGAGCAGGGTCTCGACAAATACCGGCGGCAGAATCTCATCGCCGATCTGGGCAAGAGTCGGCGCTGGCGATACGGCGAAAAACAGGGCGACCAGCAACCAGCGCATTCAGCTCTCGACGATCACCAGATGCACCCGGTACGGCCCATGAGCGCCGAGGACAATGGTCTGCTCGATGTCACCGGTGCGGGAAGGGCCGGAGATGAAATTCACCGCGCGCGGCAAGACCCCGAGTTCCTTGCGTGCCAGCGTCCAGGCATCTTCCATGTAGGCCAGGATTCTCGACGCGCTGACGATCGCAATGTGCGTTTCCGGCAGGAGGCTGACGGCGGCGGGTGTATCCGGCGAGGAGCACAGCATCAGCGTGCCGGTTTCGGCGACGGCGCAGAAGCAGCCGGTGATTCCGACCAGATCGGCATCGCGCGCGCCGCGTCCTTCAACCTTGAGGCCCGCACCAACCCAGTCCAGCGGCGCCAGCGACGGCCAGGCAACCGCCGCTTTCGGCAGCTTCATGGCCGTCAGATAGCGCTCGACCGCGACGGGCACGTCGGAGTCCTGCGCCACGATGTCAACAGTACTCGACTGCTGTTCCGACTTGATCCGGAAACGTGCCAGCAAGGCTTGCGGATTGCTGTCGATGGCCGGTTTGGGGCCGTGGCTGCGATTCGACAAAGCCGCCGCCATCTCCGCGCGCCCTGCGGCAGCATTGGTGGCGCTGCGGTTGAGGCCGACGCGGACGCGGCCGAGGATATCTTCACGGGAACTCATGTCGTCGCTCCCTTCCGTGTCTGGCGCGCAGCGTACAACTCGCGGAAGGTCTTGCCCTGCGGCGCGGGGAAATCGCGCCCCAGCGACCATTCGGGCGCGGTCGGCAGCAGGCGGATGCGGTCCGTGTCGCCGGCCAGCCACTTCAGGTAGCGCACACCAAGGCTCGCCCCCAGTGCGTAGAGCTTCGGCCGTTGCGCCACCCAGGCCCAGACGCGCAAACCGATGCGCTCGGTGAGAGGTCGCAAACCGCGTTCGGTCTGCTTTTCGCGCAGCTTGCGCAACAGGTCGGGCAGCGGAATGCTGACCGGGCAGACGATGCCGCACTGGTTGCACAGGGTCGCCGCATGCGGCAGATCAATCGAATTCTCCATGCCCGCATACAGCGGCGTCAGCACCGAGCCCATCGGCCCCGGATAGACCCAGCCATAGGCGTGGCCGCCGATGGTCTGATACACCGGGCAATGGTTCATGCAGGCGCCGCAACGGATGCAACGCAGCATGGCGTGGAAATCGGTGCCGACGACATCGGCGCGACCGCTGTCGACCAGGATGAAGTAAAGATGCTCGGGGCCGTCGTGCTCCTCGGGCTTCTTCACCCCGGTGAGAATCGAGAAGTAGTTCGAAATCGACTGTCCGGTGGCCGAGCGCGGCAGGATGCGCATCAGGGTCGACAGGTCTTCCAGTGTCGGAATCACCTTCTCGATACCGGTGATGACCACATGCACGTGCGGCATGGTGGTCACCATGCGGCCGTTGCCCTCGTTGGTCACCAGCGCCACCGAACCGGTTTCGGCGACCAGGAAATTGCCGCCGGACAGGCCCATTTCCGCCGACAGAAAGTGGCCGCGCAGCACTTCGCGGGCCTCCCGCGTCAGCGCCGGGATTTCTGTCTTGCGCGGCGTGCCGTGCACCTTGTGGAACAGATCGGCGACATCGTCCAGGCTCTTGTGCACCGCCGGCGCAATGATGTGGCTGGGCGGCTCGTTGTTGTCGACCTGCAGGATGTATTCGCCGAGATCGGTTTCCACCGGCTGGATGCCGGCGGCTTCCAGCGCCTGGTTGAGCCCGGCCTCCTCGGACAGCATCGATTTCGACTTGGTGACTTTGGTCACGCCATGGCTCCGGGCGATCTCCGTCACCAGGCGGCAGACCTCCGCCCCGTCCTTCGCCCAAAACACCTTGGCGCCGGTATCCAGCGCCTTGCGCTCGAAGCATTCGAGCCACAGGTCCAGATTGTCGATCACCTTGTTGCGGATCGCCGTGGCCGCATCGCGCGTGCCCTCGAAATCGTCGAGGTCCTTGATCGCCTCGGCGCGCTTGGTGACGAACTTGCCCTTGGCATTCTTCAGATTGCCTTGCAGGACGACGTTCGCCAGCGTTGCGCTGGCGTTGGCCTTGAAGTGCATGGATTTGATTTCCATCACGCGTCTCCGGCAAGGACTTCGGCAATATGCAGGACCCTGGTGTTCTCGTCACCCATGCGGCGCAGTTTGCCCTCGATATTCAGCAGGCAGCCGAGATCGCCGCCGACCACGGCCTGCGCGCCGCTGGCATGCACGTTGTCGCATTTGCGTTCGGCAATCGCCGCCGACACCTCGCCGAACTTGATCGAGAAGGTGCCGCCGAAGCCGCAGCATTCCTCGCAGCCATTCATTTCCTTGAGGCTGACGCCTTTCATCTTTGCCAGCAGCGAGCGCGGCTGCTCCTTGATGCCTAGGCCGCGCAGGCCGCTGCAGGAGTCGTGATACGTCACCGTGCCCTCGTGATCGCCCGGCACGCTGTCGACTTTCAGCACCGTCACCAGAAAATCGGTGAGTTCATAGGTGCGGCTGGCCAGCGCCGTGGCGCGGTCGCGCCAGTCGGGCTCGTCGGCAAACAAACGCGGATACTCGATGCGAACATGTTCGCCGCAGGATCCGGACGGCACCACGACATACTCGAAGCCCTCGAACTCGGCGATGGTCTTTTTCGCCAGAGCCACTGCACCCGGCGCATCGCCCGAATTCCACGCCGGCTGGCCGCAGCAGGTCTGTGTATCCGGCACGATCACCTCACAGCCGGCAGTTTCCAGCAGTTTCAGGGCGGCAAAGCCGATGCGCGGACGCATCAAATCGACCAGACAGGTCACAAACAGTCCGACACGCACCCTTGGCATGGTCACACTCCGTATCTTGATGTTGTTGAGCCCAAGTGCCCGCTACGGGCAGGCGAAGGCTTTTGTTATAGTATCCGAACTCCTGTTCCCACGAAGAGATTGCCGTGCCGCATAAGCCTGCGGATGCCGCGCCGGAAGCCCGCAGCGGTATCCAGGTCATCGAGCGCATGATGAAGTTGCTTGATGTCCTTTCCTATCATCCCGATCCGGTGAGCCTCAAGCAATTGGCGCTGGAGACGGGTCTGCATCCGTCTACGGCGCATCGCATTCTCGCCGCGATGGCCACCTCGGGTTTTGCCGAGCGTGCCGATCCCGGCACCTACCGGCTGGGCATCCGCCTGCTGGAACTCGGCAACGTGGTCAAATCACGCATCAACATCCGCGCCGCAGCCATGCCGCTGATGCAGCACCTGCACCAGCAACTCGGCGAGAGCGTGAATCTGGGCGTGCGCCAGGGCGATGAAATCGTCTACGTCGAACGCACTTCAAGCGGTCGCTCGTCGGTGCGCGTGGTGCATCTGGTCGGCGCTAGGGCACCCCTGCATGTCACCGCGGTAGGCAAGCTGTATCTCGCCGAAGACAGCCAGCAAAAACTCCGCGAATACGTCACGCGCACCGGTTTACCCGGCTATACGCCGACTTCGCTGACTACGCTGGCTGCGTTGGAACGGGAGGTCGACCGTGCGCGCCGCCACGGCGTGGCCTTCGACAACGAGGAAATCGAGCAAGGCCTGCGCTGCATCGCGGCGCCGATACGGGACGATAGCGGCGAACTGGTCGCCGGACTCTCGGTCTCCGCCCCGGCCGAGCGCCACAGTCCGGACTGGGCGGCCATCGTCAAGCAAACCGCCGACGCCATTTCACTGGCCATCGGCTACACGCCGCCGGCAGGAAGACGCTAGCCGGCGCGCACCCGGGATTGACGATTTTTGAGTTTGACCTCCGGCCCGTCACTCTGTATACTGCGCGGTTCTTTGCGTCATCCCATTGGAGTCTCCATCATGTATGCGGTCATAAAAACCGGCGGCAAGCAATATCGCGTCGCTGCCGGCGAAAAACTCAAAATAGAACAGATACCGGCTGATGTAGGCACTGAAATCACTCTCGATCAGGTACTCATGGTCGGCGAGGGCGAATCGGTCAAGATCGGTTCCCCCATGCTCGCCGGCGCCACGGTAACCGCGAAAGTGATCGCTCAGGGCCGCCATCCGAAGGTCACCATTTTCAAGATGCGCCGTCGCAAGCACTACCAGAAGCACCAGGGCCATCGCCAGAACTTCACCGAAATCGAGATCAGCGGCATCGCCGCCTGAGCCCGACGAGAATCAGGAGCTAAAACATGGCACACAAAAAAGCAGGCGGCAGTTCCCGCAACGGCCGCGACTCTCAGCGGCATCGCCGCCTGAGCCCGACGAGAATCAGGAGCTAAAACATGGCACACAAAAAAGCAGGCGGCAGTTCCCGCAACGGCCGCGACTCTGAATCGAAGCGTCTTGGCGTCAAGAGCTACGGCGGCGAACTGATCTCCGCCGGCAGCATCATCGTCCGGCAACGCGGCACCGAGTTCCATCCCGGCGACAACGTCGGCATCGGCAAGGACCACACGCTGTTCGCCAAAATCGAAGGCACGGTATTGTTTGCCGTCAAGGGCCCGACCAAGCGCCGCGTCGTTAGCATCGTTCCGGCGGCAGCCTAAGTCTCATCCTTTCGCGCCGAAAGCCCTATCGGCTCGATAGGGCTTTCGCGTTTCTAAGCCATGAAATTTTTTGACGAAGCACGCATAGTAGCTCTTGCCGGCGATGGCGGCAATGGCGCGGGCTCCTTTCGTCGCGAGAAATACATTCCCCGCGGCGGCCCGGACGGCGGCGACGGCGGCAAGGGCGCGAGCATCTGGGCCAATCGACTTCCGCTACACCCGGGTCTTTCGCGGCCAGAAGGGTGAAAACGGCCACGGCTCGGACCGCTACGGCAAGGGCGGGGAAGACATGGAATTGCGCATGCCGGTGGGCACGGTGATTAGCGACAACGAAACCGGCGCGATCATCGCCGACCTCGATACCGACGGCAAGCGCACACTGATCGCCAAGGGCGGCATAGGCGGACTCGGCAACTCGCACTTCAAATCCAGCACCAACCGCGCGCCGCGCCAGAACACGCCGGGGCAGGAGGGTGAAAAGCGCGAGTTGAAGCTCGAACTCAAGGTGCTTGCCGACATCGGCCTGCTGGGTCTGCCCAATGCCGGCAAGTCCACTTTCATCCGCGCGGTCTCGGCGGCGAAACCCAAGGTCGCGGATTACCCCTTCACCACCCTGCATCCGAATCTCGGCGTGGTTCGCGTCGACGACAACCGCAGCTTCGTCATCGCCGACATTCCCGGCCTGATCGAAGGCGCCGCGGAAGGCGCCGGGCTCGGCCACCGCTTCCTCAAGCATCTGCAGCGCACCGGCCTGCTGCTGCATCTGGTCGATATTTCCCCTTTCGATCCCGATGCCGATCCGGCAAAGGACGCCAAGGCCATCCTCAAGGAACTGAAGAAATACGACGAGTCCCTGCACAAAAAGCCGCGCTGGCTGCTGATCAACAAGATCGACCTGGTACCGGAAGATGAACGCGAAGCACGCGTCGCCGCACTGGTGAAGAGCTACAAGCCGAAGAAGCACTTCGTCATTTCCGCGATTTCAGGGGCAGGCTGCCGCGAGGTCACGTTTGCCGTGATGGATTACTTGGAACAGAATCGAAAAGCATGAGACAGCAGATAGCTGACGCGAAGCGCATCGTTGTAAAGGTCGGCAGCGCCCTAGTCACCAATCACGGCGAAGGCCTGGCCCACGATTTCATCGCCGAATGCGCGCGCCAGATCGCTGCGCTGCACGCCGACGGGCGGCAGGTGCTGCTGGTCTCTTCCGGCGCGATTGCCGCCGGCATGCAGCGACTCGGCTGGACCAAGCGGCCGCATGCCATGCCCGAGCTGCAGGCCGCCGCCGCGGTAGGCCAGATGGGACTGGCGCAGGCCTACGAGACCACCTTCCTCGACCACGGCCTGAAAGCCGCGCAGATCCTGCTGACCCACGAAGACCTGGCCGACCGCACGCGCTACCTCAATGCCCGCTCGACCCTGCAAACCCTGCTCGATCTGGGCGTGGTGCCGATCATCAACGAGAACGACACGGTCGTCACCGACGAGATCAAGTTCGGCGACAACGACACGCTGGGGGCGCTGGTGGCCAACCTGGTGGAAGCCGAGGCGCTGATCATCCTGACCGACCAGAAGGGCCTTTACAGTGCCGACCCGCGCCTCGATCCCGCCGCCACGCTTATCAGCGAGGGACGCGCCGACGATCGCCGCTTCGAAGCCATGGCCGGCGGCGCCGGTTCTGGCATCGCCAAGGGCGGCATGATCACCAAGGTACGCGCCGCCCAGCGCGCCGCGAAAAGTGGCGCGCACACCCTGATCGTCGGCGGCCGCGAGCCCGACTCGCTGCTGGCAGCCGCCCGCGGCGAAGCCATCGGCACCCTGCTCTATGCCGTCGAATCGCCGCTGGCGGCACGCAAGCAATGGCTGGCCGACCATCTGCAACTGGCCGGCGCACTGACGCTCGATGCCGGCGCGATAACAGCACTGGCCGGCGGCCGCAGCCTTCTGGCCGTCGGCGTGACGCGCGTCGAGGGTGACTTCGAGCGCGGCGCGGCGGTCGCCTGCCGCGCCCCCGACGGCCGCGAAATCGCCCGCGGCCTGGTCAACTATTCAAGCTCCGAAGCCCGCCGCATTGCCGGCCACGGCACCCAGGACATCGAGGCCCTGCTCGGCTACATCGACAGCGCAGAACTGATTCACCGGGATAATCTGGTTCTGCTCTAAGCGTAGCGGAAGCCGCTCTGGCCGTAGTGCTGAACAGAATCGCACTGGCGCACAAATCGCCGTTACCTGCCCGCGAAGCGGAATTCCAGGTACGCAAAGCGCGCCAGCGCCGACTCTTGGGCTCTTAGCCTCTTAACGGCTGCGCCGGGACTCGCCCCGGCGGACGACTGTGCAGCCGGCGCATTATCTGTGCCGCCTACGTTTTATCTTCAGGGCGAGCAACCAAGGTTTCCATGCGGACACCCAATGCGTCGGCAATCCGTGCGATGTTGCAAATCGAGATGTTGCGCTGGCCCCGCTCGACCGAACTTATGTAGTTGGGATGCAGGTCGGCAGCCTCGGCTACGTTCTCCTGGGTCAGTTTTTTCTCCATTCGGATGCGCCGCATGTTCGTTGCGAAAAGCTGCTGCGCTCCACACTTTTGAGTTGGGTTGTGCATGCCCGGAGTTTTTCCGAGCAGGCCAATTGAATCCACACACTTTGAGTTTGGTTTGCGTTACATTGGCTGCATAGTAGGGATGAGCCTCCCGCATAGCCGGTGGGCTTATCAAGGTTTGACCTTTGACGTAGCGGCGCAGGAGGTGATGGCAATGAGTTGGGAAATCCACGAAAAAGCGGAGGACAAGGATGGTGTGAAAGAGTGGTCCTTGTTTATCGTAATGAAGGGCGAACAACCCTCAAACGACATGAGCAGTCCACTTAAGAAGGGTTACTGGTTCTTTGGCAAAAACGGTGGCGACCCCGCAGGTCATGGGTTATATAAAGAAGCATTGAGGGAAGCCGAAGCGGAAGTTGAACGGCTGAACCGACCATCAGTTTCGCCGCGTCGGTAGCGAAAGCGGCGAAGGCCTCCGAGAACGATATAGGGTCGGCTTCGGATTTTTTCTCGGCACGCTCCTCCACGCGCGAGGTTTTTCTTTCCCCTCTGTCCCGCCGAGCGAGGAAGGTTCGCCGGGGGCAGTCCGGTCGCGTTGTCTGAGCGCAGCGAGTTTAGCGACCGGCCCGGCGGGCCTTCCGCAGCGAGGGTAGCCTGACGCAGTCAGGCCGGGGCGGCGGGGAGCGCTTCTTTGCCTACTTTCTTGCGCGAACAAGAAAGTAGGTCGCCCGCCGGGGCGAGACCCGGCATCTCGCTTCGAAGGGAAGACCCAAGAGTCGGCGCTGGCGACACGGCGCTGCACGCCGGTACAATGCACCCCTTGAGATGCGGCAGGCCACGCGGCCGCCGCCAGCACCCGGAAAGACCGTGTCATGACCCGCAAGATCCTGCTTACCGCCGCCCTGCCCTATGCCAACGGCGCGATCCACCTCGGCCATCTGGTCGAGTACATCCAGACCGATATCTGGACGCGCTTCCAGAAA
>JAPLQZ010000106.1 GCA_026399415.1 Rhodocyclales bacterium
CGTGCCCAATCCGGCCAACGAATCCGACCCGCAGAAACGCACCGGGATCGAGCGCGCCCTGCAGTACATGGGGCTTGCTGCGGGTACACCGATTTCAGAAATCAAGGTCGACAAGGTCTTCATCGGCTCCTGCACCAACTCACGCATCGAGGACCTGCGGGCCGCCGCAAAAGTTGTCAAGGGCCGGAAGAAGGCGGCCGGCGTCAAACTGGTTCTGGTGGTTCCGGGCTCCGGCATTGTCAAGCGCCAGGCCGAGGACGAGGGGTTGGACAAGGTGTTCGTCGAAGCCGGCTTCGAGTGGCGGGAGCCGGGCTGCTCGATGTGCCTGGCGATGAACGCCGATCGCCTGGAGCCGGGCGAGCGCTGCGCCTCCACGTCGAACCGGAATTTCGAAGGCCGTCAGGGCGCCGGCGGGCGAACCCACCTGGTCAGCCCGGCGATGGCCGCGGCAGCGGCCATCGCCGGCCATTTCGTCGATATCCGCAACCCGTTCTGAGCGAAAGAATCCGACATGAAAGCATTCAAGAAAATCGACGGGCTGGTGTGCCCGCTCGATCGCGCCAACATCGATACCGACGCCATCATTCCCAAGCAGTTTCTCAAGTCGATCAAGCGTACCGGCTTCGGCCCGTACCTGTTTGACGAGTGGCGCTATGCCGACCATGGTGAGCCGGGCATGGACTGCACACATCGGCCGCTGCGCGAAGACTTTGTCCTCAACCTGCCGCGCTACAAGGGCGCACAGATCCTGCTCGCACGTGACAACTTCGGTTGCGGTTCCAGCCGCGAGCATGCGCCGTGGGCGATCGAGGACTATGGCTTCCAGGTCATCATCGCGCCGTCTTTCGCCGACATCTTTTTCAGCAACTGCTACAAGAACGGCATCCTGCCCATCGTCCTGCCGGTGACCATGATCGACAGGTTGTTCGCCGAGTGCGGTGCCAATCCGGGCTACCGCCTCCGGGTCGACCTCGAATCGCAGAAGCTCACCCTGCCCGCGGGCGAATCCTTCGGTTTTGACGTCCAGTCGCACCGCAAGCATTGCCTGCTGAACGGTCTCGACGAAATCGGCCTGACGCTTCAACACGCCGACGAGATCAAGGCCTTCGAAGCCACGCACAAGGCGGCGCAGCCTTGGTTGTTTGCCCAGGGCGCCTAGAGCGCCGCTGGAAGCCAGCAGAAGCAGAACAGGGCGAACTACGGCGATCGCCGTGGTTATGCATCATTTTGGTGCAAGCTCCCGAGTTGACCGCAAGGTTTTTTGCGTACCGCATGAAAATCATCGTGCGGATAAATTCGCTATCTAATTGATTTATAGTATTATTTACATATATCAACGGTCAGCGCCGATAAGTTAGCTTAGCTCGGGGCTTTAATCGCCGTACGAGTTTCGCTACAATTGCGGTCTTTTAGTTACGGCCGCTGCGCTTAACGTCGATAGAACCGACGTTAGCCTTCACTGAAACTACGTTTTTTTATTGAAACTCCGTTTTCGAATTCGCATTTCAGCATTCAGGGACTATCACCATGAGTTGTGACGATAAAGTCGATTGCGGTCGCCGGCGCTTGCTGTTTGCAACGGCAGCCGTCGGCGGGGTGGCGGGGGTGGCGGTGGCGGTGCCGTTTGTGGCCAGCATGCTGCCCTCAGAGCGCGCCAAGGCGGCCGGCGCGCCTGTCGAAGTTGATATCAGCAGGCTCGCTCCTGGCGAGATGATGACTGTCGAGTGGCGCGGCAAGCCGGTCTGGGTCATCAACCGCACCAAGGAACAACTGGAAGCCTTGCCAAAGATCGATGGCCAACTGGCCGATCCCAAGTCCGAAAAGCCGATGCAGCCAGACTATGCAAGGAATGCTACCCGCTCGATCAAGCCGGAGATTCTGGTGGCCGTGGGCATTTGCACCCATCTCGGCTGCTCGCCTTCGGAGAAGTTCAAGGCCGGCACGGAGTCCGGGATTGCCGCCGATTGGCCGGGCGGTTTTTTCTGTGCCTGCCACGGCTCCACGTTCGATCTTGCCGGTCGCGTCTATCAGGGCAAGCCGGCGCCGACCAACCTCGAAATCCCTCCCCACATGTATCTTGGCGATGCCAAGCTTGTGATCGGCGAAGACAAGAAGGCCTGATGCGATGAGTAAAGTAAATGCCATATTGCAGGGGACGCTGAACTGGGTCGATGAGCGCTTCCCGCTCACTTCGCTCTGGAAAGATCACCTAGCCGAGTATTACGCGCCGAAGAACTTCAACTTCTGGTACTTTTTCGGCTCGCTGGCGATGCTGGTGCTGGTGCTCCAGATCGTCACCGGCATTTTGCTGACCATGCATTTCAAGCCCGATGCCTCGCTGAATGCTTCCGGCGTGCCTGTGGCTTTTGCCAGCGTCGAGTACATCATGCGCGACGTGTCCTGGGGCTGGCTGATCCGCTACATGCACTCGACGGGGGCCTCGGCCTTCTTCGTCGTCGTCTATCTGCACATGTTCCGCGGCATGCTCTACGGTTCCTACCGCAAGCCACGCGAACTGATCTGGATTTTCGGCATGATCATCTTCCTCGCCTTGATGGCCGAGGCCTTCTTCGGCTATCTGCTGCCGTGGGGTCAGATGTCATTCTGGGGTGCGCAGGTGATTGTGAACATGTTCTCGGCGATTCCGCTGATCGGGCCGGATCTGTCGATCTGGCTGCGCGGTGATTACGTTGTGGGCGACGCCACGCTCAATCGTTTCTTCGCTTTCCATGTCGTAGCGGTGCCCTTGGTGCTGCTGGGCCTGGTGGCCGCGCATATCATCGCCTTGCACGAAGTCGGCTCCAACAATCCGGACGGCATCGAAATCAAGAAGAAGAAAGATGCGAATGGCATCCCGCTCGATGGCATTCCCTTCCATCCCTACTACTCGGTCAAGGACATCGTCGGCGTCATCGTCTTCCTTATGGTGTTCTCCGTCATCGTCTTCTTCATGCCCGAGTTCGGCGGCTATTTCATGGAGTACAACAACTTCTTTCCCGCCGATCCGCTGGTGACGCCGCCGCATATTGCGCCGTTGTGGTATTTCACTCCGTATTACTCGATCCTGCGCGCGGTGACCTATCCGCTGTTTGGTATCGAGGCGAAGTTCTGGGGGGTCCTGGCGATGGGCGCCGCCACCTTGATCTTTGCCTTGCTGCCCTGGCTGGATCGCAGTCCGGTGAAATCGATTCGCTATCGCGGTCCCCTGTACAAGGGTTTTCTCGCGGCGTTTGTTATTTCCTTCTTGATTCTCGGCTATCTGGGCATGCTTGCGCCGACTCCGGCTCGCGCCATCGTGGCGCAGATCTGCTCGGTGATCTACTTTGCCTTCTTCCTGCTGATGCCGATCTATAGCAGCCTCGACAAGTGCCAGCCGGAGCCGGACAGGGTGACCTCGAAATGAAGAAATTCCTTACCGCAATCCTGTTTGCGCCGCTTCTGGCGTTTGCCTCGGGAGCCGAACTGCATCTCGACCGTGCGCCCGACAAGTCCAATGACATGGCCGCCCTGCAAAACGGCGCCAAGATTTTTGTCAATTACTGCCTCAATTGCCATTCGGCATCCTACATGCGTTACAACCGCCTGAAGGACATCGGCCTCAGCGACGCGCAGATCAGGGACAATCTGATCTTCACCGGCGACAAGGTCGGCGAACCGATGAAGATCGCCATGCAGCGCGCCGAGGCCAAGGCCTGGTTTGGTGTGGCTCCGCCCGATCTGACCATCATCGCGCGAGCGCGGGCTTCGGAGTTTGGCAGCGGCGCGGACTGGCTGTATACCTATCTGCGTACCTTCCATCGCGACGAAAGCCGTCCGACGGGTTGGAACAACCTCGTGTTCGCCAACGTCGGCATGCCGCATGTGCTCTGGGAACTTCAAGGCGACCAGGTCATGGGTGAAGATCACAAACTGAAACTGGTCAAGCCGGGCAAACTCAAGCCGCAGGAGTTCGATGCCGCGGTGGGCGATCTGGTTGCCTACCTCAAGTACATGGGCGAGCCGGTGGCCGAGTTCCGCAAGCAGTTGGGTGTGATCGTACTGATTTTCCTCGCTGTATTCTTTGTCTTTGCGTACGCGCTGAAACGCGAGTACTGGAAAGATATCCATTAACTCCACTACGTGAATGCATACCATGGGGCATCGAGAAATGAACGCGCCGCCAGTGCGCAAAGTGGTACGTGATGCGGATTATTCCTGGGGCACCAGTGCCATGATGAATCTGTATTCTGGCACTACGTGTCCGTTCAGCCATCGCTGCCGTATCGTCTTGTACGAAAAGCAGATGGACTTTCAGGTGATCGACGTCGATCTGTTCAACAAGCCTGAAGACATCGCGATCATCAATCCCTACAACCGCGTTCCGGTATTGGTTGATCGCGACCTGGTGCTCTACGAGTCGAACATCATCAACGAATACATCGATGAGCGCTTTCCGCACCCGCAGCTGATGCCGCCTGATCCGCAAACCCGGGCAAAGGCACGCCAGTTGCTGTTTACGATGGAGCACGAGTTGTTCAGCTACATCGATGCGCTGGAAAAGAACCTCAAGTCGGCCGACAAGTCGCGCGGCCACATCCGCGACCGGCTGGTCGAACTGGCGCCGATGTTCAACAAGCAGAAGTTCCTTCTCGGCGACGACTTTTCCATGCTCGACGTGGCGATTGCACCGCTGCTGTGGCGCCTCGACCATTACGCCATCGACCTGCCGAAGACCGCGGCGCCGCTGATGAAATTTGCCGAGCGCATCTTCTCGCGCCAGGGCTTCATCGATGCCTTGACGCCGACAGAAAAGATGATGCGCCGTTAAGAGCGCGTCGTCCGCGTCTGCACTTTGATTCATCTCGGCGCAACGCCAATGCAGTCAACCAAGCCCTACCTGATCCGCGCCATTCATGAATGGTGTGCGGATCAGGGCTTTACGCCCTATCTGGCGGTCAAGGTGGATGCGACGACGCGCGTTCCCCGTGAATTCGTCAAGGAGGGCGAGATCGTTCTCAACGTCGGCCTCGAAGCGACCCACCAGTTGCTGATGGGCAATGAGGAAATAACCTTTCAGGCTCGTTTTGGCGGACGCGCCTTTCCGGTTGTCGTACCCATAGAGCGGGTTTCGGCGATCTATGCCAGCGAGAATGGCGAAGGCATGGCCTTTGAAGTCACCGAGAAACCGGTCGCCGACCTTGCCGGCGATATCCCTGCTGAAAAGTCACGCCGCAAAGATGCGGGCGATGCGTCTGCGCCGAAGCCGGATCGCGTCTCGGTGCGTCCCGTCCTGACCCGCGTCAAGTAAGCGTCTCGCCGCGGCGCTCTGCCGCCTTCCGCGCTACTTGGACTCCATCACCCAGACGCCGTCCCAATCGTCTCCGGGCGGATTGGCGAGGAAGTGATCGCAGCGCTCGATGTACATCTTCGCTGCCTTGTCGTGGTCATTCAGGGCCAGCACTTCGCCGAATTCGCCCTTGGCGTCGTTCCACTTCTGTTGCCGGTACTTCACCAGGCCTGACTTGAAGTGGCGCATGGCGTCGATCATCTGCGGATAGGTTTCTTCCGTGTGGTAGTCGAGAACTTCATAAATGGCCACCGGCTTGGTCTTGCCCTTTACCACTACCAGGTCAAGTTCGCGACTGAAGTAAGTCGCCTTCAGGGCCTTGTAGGTGAACTCGCTGATCAGGATGTGGGCGCCGTACTGCTTGCAGGCAGACTCCAGGCGTGCCGAAAGATTTACGCCGTCGCCGATGATGGTGTAGTCCATGCGTTTCTTCGAGCCGATATTGCCCGATACCACGTTGTCGGTATTGAGGCCGATGCCGATGTCGACGGGCATTTTGCCTTCGTTGATGCGGATCCGATTCCAGGCACCAAGTTCCTTGATCATGGCGATCGCGGTGCGCACGGCGCGATCGGCGTCGTCATCATGCCCGACAGGGATGCCGAATGCCGCCATGATGGCGTCGCCGATGAACTTGTCGAGCATGCCGCTCTCATGCTGGATGCAATCCATCATGAGCGTGAAATATTCGTTGAGCAGGGCGACGGTTCCTTGAGCGCCTAATTGCTCGGTGATCGTGGTGAAGCCACGGATATCGGAGAACAGTACCGTGGCTATCACGTTCTTGCCGCCCAGCATCTCGGCGCCCGACGCCAGCATCTGGTCGGCGATGCCCGGATCCATGTAGCGCGACATGGTTGATTTCAATCGCTTCTCGCTGGAAATGTCTTCCAGCATCAGCATCGAGCCGATGCGTTTCTTCTCCATCGACAGCAGCGGCAGCGCCGTCAGATTCACCGACAGTTTGTCCTCGCCGACGATCAGTTCGGCTTCCATGATTACTTCGGTGGCCTGCGTCTCGGCCACGCGTTTCAGCTTGTCCTGAATCCACGCGTTGCTGCCGGAGAAGAACTCCGCGGCGGACTTCTGCAAGATCTGCGGCAGGTGCACGCGCAGAATGCGCAGGCCGGCGGCGTTGCAGGTGGCGATGCGCTCGGACTCGTCCAGCGTGATCACCGCATTCGACATCGACTCCAGCATCGCCTCGTTGTAGTTCTTCATGTTCTGCACGTCGGCAAACAGCTTGGCGTTTTCCAGCGCAATCGAAATCTGTGCGGTAAAGGCGCGCAGGCGCGATTCATCGTCGCCGGTGAAAGGGCCGCCGCGCTTGTTCAGCACCTGAGTGACACCGATGACCTTGCCGCGCTTGTTGGTGATGGGTACGCACAGGATCGAGCGGGTGAAGTAGCCGGTCTTCTTGTCGAAGGCCGGATTGAAGCGCAGATCGGCGTAGGCGTATGGAATGTTGATTGCCTTGCCCGAGGTGAATACGGCGCCGGCAATACCCAGGTGGTTGGGCAGGCGGATCTGGACTGATTCCAGACCCTGACCGAC
>JAPLQZ010000259.1 GCA_026399415.1 Rhodocyclales bacterium
TCGAGCAACGTCTTGAAATGCCGCGGCGCGAGTTTCTGCAGTTCTGCGCAACACTGGCGGCGACCATGGGTCTGCCGGCCGGAGCCGAGGCGGCAGTCGCCAAGGCGATCGAGGCGGCCAAGCGGCCCTCGGTGATCTGGCTGCACTTCCAGGAGTGCACGGGCTGTTCGGAGTCGCTCTTGCGTGCCGAACATCCGACGCTGGAAAAGCTGATCCTCGACGTGATTTCACTCGATTACCACGAGACGCTGATGGCCGCAGCCGGGCATCAGGCCGAAGCCGCCCGCAAGGACGCCATGAAGGCGAACAAGGGCAAGTACGTGCTGGTGGTCGAAGGCGCGATCCCGGTCAAGGACAACGGTATCTACTGCAAGATCGGCGGCCACAAGGCGACCGATCTGATCAAGGAATGTGCGGCCGATGCGGCGGCGGTAATCGCCATCGGTTCCTGCGCTTCCTGGGGCGGCATGCCCTCCACCGGGCCGAACCCGACAGGCGCTTCCAGTGTTTCCGAGATTCTGGGGAAGGTCGTGCCGACCATTCCGGGTTGCCCACCGAACCCGTACAACTTTCTCGCCACCGTGGTGCATTTCCTGACCTTCGGCAAATTGCCGGAAGTGGACAAACTGGGCCGTCCCAAGTTTGCTTACGGACGCCTGATTCACGAAAACTGCGAGCGTCGCGCTCACTTCGACGCCGGTCGCTTTGCCATGGAATTCGGCGATGTCGGCCACCGTCAGGGCTATTGTCTGTACAAGCTGGGCTGCAAAGGACCGGAAACCTATGCCAATTGCTCGACACTTGGTTTTGGTGACGCCGGCGAGAACAACTGGCCGGTCGGTTGCGGTCACCCGTGCATCGGTTGCACCGAAAAGGGCGTTGGCTTCGAGAAGCCGATTCACCAGGTTGCCAAGATGCTCAACGTGACACCGCCGCTGCAGTATCCGCGCATCGTCGAAGAGCAGGGCAAGGCCGCTTCCTTTGCTTCGGCAGCCGCCGTCGCGGCAGTCGCAGGCGCGGCAGCCGGTGCGGCGATCATGCTTACGCGCAACCTCGGTCTGTCCCATGCGGCTGAAGAAGCCGAGCGAGCCAAGGATGCTGGCAAACCCGCCGACAAGGCCGGAGTTTGATCATGAGCACCCGGCGAGAATTTCTCAAGGGTGTCCTCGCCAGCGGGGCGGCGGCTACGGCTTGCGCCGTCACTGTACCGGCGCTGGCCAGGGAAACCAAACCGCGGCCGCCCGAGGCGCTCGGACTGCTTTATGACGCCACGCTGTGCGTAGGCTGCAAGGCTTGCGTCGCGGCCTGCAAGACGGCCAACGACAACCCGCCCGAGTTTTCCACGGTGGATCATCTGTGGGATACGCCGCTGGATACCTCTGGCCATACCTTCAACCTGATCAAAATGTACCGCAACGGCACCATGGAGGTGAAGGACCAGGAGACGAACGGCTATTCGTTCATGAAGACCTCCTGCATGCATTGCGGCGACCCGTCCTGCGTGTCGGCCTGCCCGGTGTCGGCGATGACCAAGGATCCGGTGACCGGCGTGGTCGGCTACAACGCCGACAAATGCATCGGCTGTCGCTACTGCGTCGCCGCCTGCCCCTTCGGTATTCCGAAATATCAATACGATTCGCCGACCGGCAGGATCGGCAAGTGCGAACTGTGCCGTCATCGGTACAAGGATGGACACTACTCGGCCTGCGCCGAAGTCTGCCCGACCGGAGCCACGCTCTACGGCAAGACATCCGATCTGCTGATCGAGGCCAAGCGCCGCATTGCGCTGAAGCCGGGGGAGCGCGCCAGATTCCCGCGCGGCAAGCTCGGCGGCCCGGATCAGAGCTACGAGACGCCGGCCGGCAAGTACCTGCAGCATGTCTATGGCGAGAATGAGTATGGCGGCACGCAAGTGCTCAAGCTCTCCGGCGTCAACTTCGCCAAGGTCGGCATGCCAGATCTGCCGCCGGATGCGGCCGCGGCGATGTCCGAGACCATTCAGCACACGCTTTACGGCAATCTGATCATGCCGTTCGCCGTGCTGGGCGCGATGACCTATGTCGCCAAGCGCAATGTCAAGCCTGACGATGAATCGTCCGACAAGGAGGGGAGCTGATCATGGCCAACAATCAACACGCGGCGCCGGCACCCGTCGGCGGCAGCCTGGTCAACGCGGTGACGCTCACCTGCGGCGTGCTCATCGCGCTGATGGTGGCGATACTGGCGGTGCGCTTTCTGTTCGGGCTCGGCGCCGTTACCGGCCTCAACGACGGCTATCCGTGGGGCATCTGGATCGTGGTCGATGTCGTCATCGGCTCGGCCTTCGCCTGCGGCGGCTTCTCGGTGGCGATGCTGGTCTACATCTTCAACAAGGGTGAGTACCATCCGCTGGTCCGACCCGCGCTGCTGGCCAGTCTGTTCGGCTACACGCTGGCCGGCGCCGGGGTGATCTTCGACCTCGGTCGCTGGTGGAATGTGTGGAACATGTTCTGGCCCGGCTCGATCAATCCGAATTCGGTGATGTTCGAAGTGGCGGTGTGCATCTCGCTCTACATCGTCGTCATGTGGATCGAGTTCTCGCCGGTGGTCTTCGAAAAGCTGGGCAATGATGGCGCCAGGAAAAAAGTCGGCAAGGCGATGTTCTTCATCATCGCGCTGGGTACGGTACTGCCGATGATGCACCAGTCCTCGCTGGGCACCCTGCTGGTAGTGATGGGCGTGCAGATTCACCCGCTGTGGCAGACCCCGTTGCAACCGGCCCTGTATCTGATGACGGCCATCACCATGGGTTACGCGGTAGTGCTGTTCGAGTCCTGCCTGACCTCTTCCGCCTACCGGCGCAAGATCGAGACGCACATGCTGACCCCGATGGCGAAGGTCATGCTGGGCTTCCTGGTGGTCTATCTGGTTATCCGGATCGGTGACATCGTGGTGCGCGGCGCACTGCCCAAGGCCTTCGTGCCCTCGGTCGAGGCGCTGATGTTCTGGCTGGAAATGGCCTGTTTCATTGCGCCGCTGATTCTGATCGGGGCCGAGTCCAACCGGCGCAATCCGGGCAAACTGTTTCTCGCAGGAATCCTGCTCATGCTGGGCGGCGCGCTGTTACGCCTGAATGGATTCCTGATCGGTTATGAAACCAATATCGATGGCGCCGGAGGCTTCACCTACTTCCCGACCCTGGCTGAAGTACTCGTCACGGCAGGCATGTTCGCCATCGAGGTTCTCGGTTACATCATCATCACCCGTCGCTTCCCGGTGCTACCGCGGGAAGATGTGCAGGCCGCTCACTAAGATAAGGATGGAGACAGAAAATGTCCAAGCGCATAACAATTGATCCGATCACCCGTATCGAAGGCCACCTGCGTATCGACGTCGACGTGGATGGCGGCCGTGTCAAGAAGGCCTGGTCCTCAGGCCAGATGTGGCGCGGCGTTGAACTGATCCTGCTCGGTCGTGATCCGCGCGACGCCTGGGCCATCACCCAGCGCATCTGCGGCGTGTGCACCACGGTGCATGCCATTACCTCGGTGCGAGCCGTGGAAAACGCGCTGAAGATGGAAATCCCGCTCAACGCCCAGTACATACGCAACCTGATCATCCTGGCGCATTCGGTGCATGACCATATCGTGCATTTCTACCATCTGTCGGCGCTCGACTGGGTGGATGTGACGTCTGCCTTGAAGGCCGACCCGAACAAGACGGCGGCGCTGGGCGAGAGCCTGTCGTCCTGGCATCTCAACAGCAAGCACGAGATGAAACGGGTGCATGATCGGCTGAAGCATTTCGTCAACGGCGGCCAGCTCGGCATTTTCACCAACGGCTACTGGGGTCACCCGGCGATGAAACTGTCGCCCGAAGTGAACCTGCTCGCCGTCGCGCATTACCTGCAGGCGCTGGAAGTGCAGCGCAAGGCCAACAAGATTGTTTCCATCCTCGGCGCCAAGACGCCGCACATCCAGAACGTCGCCGTCGGCGGTGTCGCCAATCCGCTGGCCACCGACTCGCAGGCGGTGCTGACCGTCGAGCGCCTGATGGCGATCAAGGGATTCATCGACGAACTGAACGACTTCGTCAAGAACGTGTATCTGATCGACGTCGCCGCAGTCGGCGCCTTCTATGCCGACTGGACCAAGGTCGGCAAGGGCGTCGTGAACTACCTGTCGGTACCCGATATTCCGCTGGATACCAAGGGTACGCAGTTCGGCTTCCCTGGCGGCTTTGTCGAAGGTGGCGATCTGGCCTCGTACAAGCCGATCAAGAGCTTCAACGACGAGTACTGGATCAAGGGCGTCGAAGAGGCGGTCAAGCATTCCTGGTACGACTATTCCAAGGCCGGCGCGCTGCATCCCTACAAGGGCGAGACCAAACCGAACTACACCGATTTCAAGGACGACGCCAAATACTCGTGGCTAAAGTCGCCAACCTTCTACGGCAAGGTGGCTCAGGTCGGCCCGTTGGCCCGCGTGATCAATGGTCTCGCCGCCGGCCACGAGCCCACCAAGAAGTACGCCACGGCGGCGCTCGATACCGTCTCGGCGCTGGCCAAGACCAAGGTCGGGCTCGATGCCATGCATTCGACGATCGGCCGGCACGCCGCGCGAGCGATTGCCTGCTGCGTCAATATGGATATGCTCGAAGGCCAATGGACCTCGCTGATCGGCAACATGGCCAAAGGCGACCTGACGACCTTCAACAAGCCGGTATTCCCCAAGGGCGAAGTGATGGGTGTCGGCTTCCATGAGGCGCCGCGCGGTGCGCTGTCGCACTGGGTGGTCATCGACAACGGCAAGATCAAGAACTACCAGTGCGTGGTGCCCTCGACCTGGAATGCCTGTCCGCGCAACGAGAAGGACGAGCCGGGGCCCTACGAGGCATCGCTGGTCGATACGCCGATCGCCGATGCGGAGAAGCCGCTGGAAGTGCTGCGCACCATCCACTCCTTCGACCCGTGCATTGCCTGCGCCATCCACCTGACCGACAAGGAAGGTAACGCGATTTCGGTCAAGGCGGTCTGAGTAGCGCGTAACATGTGAGGGCCGGCGGTTGCCGGCCCTCGTTTATTTCTTGGGTCCCCATTCATGCGTGCGGTCGTACTCGGCATTGGCAA
>JAPLQZ010000162.1 GCA_026399415.1 Rhodocyclales bacterium
CGGCAAGGATGCGCCGGAAACGCAGCAGATCATCGACCGGCTCAAGGAACTCGAACACGAGGGCTACCAGTTCGAGGCCGCCGAGAGTTCCTTCGAACTGGTGGTGCGCAAGATCCTCGGCAAGTACCGGCCTTTCTTCGAGTTGAAGGAATACAAGGTCATCGTGAACGAGCCCGCGATCAATGGTGTCAACTCCTCCGCCATGATCAAGATTCGCGTCGGCGACCAGGAAGAGATCACGGCCGCCGAGGGCGACGGTCCGGTGAACGCCCTCGACAATGCCGTACGCAAGGCCCTCGAGCGTTTTTACCCGGAAATCAGCGAAATCAGGCTCACCGACTACAAGGTCCGCGTGCTCGATTCCGATCAGGCCTCCGCTGCCAAAGTGCGCGTGCTGATCGAATCCACCGACCACCGCGAGAACTGGACGACGATTGGCGTGTCTACCGATGTGATCGATGCCTCCTGGCGGGCGCTGGTCGATTCCATCGAGTACAAGCTGATGCGCGAGCAGGAACGACGCACCTGACAGGATCGCGGATTTTTTTGCAACAGTAGCCGAAGAAGGAGCCGCCATGGCTGGCAAGACGCTTTACGACAAATTGTGGGAGTCGCATGTGGTCCGCGAGGAGAGCGACGGCACCTGCCTGCTTTACATCGACCGTCATCTCGTGCACGAGGTCACCAGCGCGCAGGCCTTCGAGGGCATGCGTCTGGCCGGCCGCAAGGCATGGCGATCCGCCAGCATCGTCGCCAATCCGGACCACAACACCCCGACCGACCACTGGGACGAGGGCATCAAGGACCCGGTCTCGCGCCTGCAGGTGGAAACCCTCGACGCCAACATCAAGGATTTCGGCGCGCTGGTCTATTTCCCGTTCAAGCACGCCAATCAGGGCATCATCCATGTCATCGGACCGGAGAACGGCACGACGCTGCCGGGCACGACCGTGGTTTGCGGCGACAGCCACACTTCGACGCACGGCGCCTTCGGCGCGCTGGCTCACGGTATCGGAACTTCCGAGGTCGAGCACGTGCTGGCCACGCAGACGCTGGTGGCCAAGCGCTCGCAGCGCATGCTGGTCAAGGTCGAGGGACAACTCGGCAAGGAGGTCACCGCCAAGGACGTGGCGCTGGCGATCATCGGCAAGATCGGCACCGCCGGGGGTACCGGCTACGCCATTGAATTCGGCGGCTCGGCAATCCGCGGTCTGTCGATGGAAGGGCGCATGACCCTGTGCAACATGACCATCGAGGCGGGCGCACGCGCCGGCCTGGTGGCGCCCGACGAAAAGACCGTCGAATACCTCAAGGGGCGGCAGTACGCACCGAAAGGCGCCGACTGGGACAAGGCGGTGGCCTACTGGGCGACATTGACGTCCGATCCGGACGCCCGGTTCGACGCCGTGGTCGAACTCGATGCGGCCGGGATCGAGCCGCAGGTGACCTGGGGTACGTCACCGGAACAGGTGCTGCCGGTCGGCGCGCGCGTGCCCAATCCGGCCAACGAATCCGACCCGCAGAAACGCACCGGGATCGAGCGCGCCCTGCAGTACATGGGGCTTGCTGCGGGTACACCGATTTCAGAAATCAAGGTCGACAAGGTCTTCATCGGCTCCTGCACCAACTC
>JAPLQZ010000101.1 GCA_026399415.1 Rhodocyclales bacterium
CGCGCAGTCCCAGGCGGAAATTGAGCAGGTGCTCGAGGCCCGTGATATTGCGGCCAATCTCGTCCATTTGCCCGGCTGTTACCGGGTGCCCTGTCAGCGCGCTGATCTGGATTGCAAAATCGCCGCAGTCGGGAAGCGTGGGGGAGTTGAACAATTTGGTGTTGAAGCGGCACATGCCAATCGAGTCGCCTACGGCAAAGGTGTTTTCGCAACGGCGCACGGCGATCTCCTTGCCCTCGTAGCTGTTCGGTTGCGCCGCCACGGTGCCACCATAGAGTTCGGCCTTGAACGGGGCGTCATCGTTGATGCGGGCGTTGATTTCGAGCGTGACGCGGTTGCGCAGATGATCCATGCCGCGCGTGGCGACCGAGAGGCCCAGCGCGAAGGCTTTGAGGATGCGGGCATCGTGGGGATCCGACTGAAACAGCCCCTTCACCGCCATCCGGTAATCGAGCGCTTCCGCGGGGTACTTGCCGCGTTCGACCGCCCGCGCCGAGTCGGCAATGGTGTCGCCGAAGCCCTGGCGTTTGGCGGTCATGAAAAGCAGCTTTTCGATCGTCTCGTAGTTGCCCCAGGACAGGTCCAGCCCACCGGTGTGGCTGGCGTCGATGATGCCGCGCTGCCATAGCTCCATGGCCCAGGCAATGGCGCTGCCGGTCGATGCGGAGTCGAGGCCGAGGTCATTGAGGATGTTGTTCAGGCGCAGCACGTGTTCCGGTTCGCGCAGGCCGATCATCGGGCCGAACTTGCCCACGGTGACGTACTCGGGACCATCGCCCTTGTCGTACTTGTCGAAGTGGCCGTCGCCCTTGATGCCGTTGTAGGTGCGCAGCTTGTGGTGGTCGATATCCGCTTGGACCTTGTCGTAGCTGGCGTTGCCCTTGAGTCCCATCAGCGCAGCCGAACCCCAGCCGCCCTTGCCCTCCGGCGTCATGTCGTTCTGGTTGCGACATTGCACCGGGCACTTGAAACAGCCGTCCATGGCCGGACGATAGGGATCGAAATTGTCGGCATCGAGCGAATCGTGCCAGGCGGTGGTCTGATTGTTGAGGGTACCCAGCGCGCCGAGGACGCGCGAAGGCTTGTAGAGGAAGGGCGTGCCTACCTGCTTCAGCGCGTTCTTGATCACCGAGGTCGAGGTGATCTTGCGGCCGACGATCTTGTTGTGTCCTTTAAGCTCCTTCTGCATCGGCGCCTCGGCCGGCTTGCCGTGGATCATGATGGCCTTGAGACGCAGCGCGCCCATCTTGGCGCCGCCGCCGCCGCGTGCCCAGATCGACTTGATGCCGCCCATGATGCCGCTGCACAGAACCTGATTCTCGCCGGCGCTGGTAATGCGGGCCAGCGCCAAGTCCTTGCGTTCGGTGCAGTGGAAATCGCGCTCGATGGCGGCGGCGGTATCCAGGTTGTCCAACCCGACATAGGGGGTCGCGTCGAGGAATTCGATAGCATCCTGCGAGATTTTCAGCAGGGTCCATTGCGCGGCAAGGCCGTAGAGCACGATATGGTCGTAGCCGAGACGCTTGGTAAAGGCGGGAAAATAGTCACCCGCGCTGGCATCGAGAAAGGCGTAGCTGTCAGGCGAACGGCTGGTGAAATTGCCTCGCGTGGCCGAGGGCATGCTGCCGGTCAGGGTGCCGGCGCCGAAGATCAGGGGAACCTCCGGGTCGAGCGCGTCCCTGGCCTCATCCAGAAGGTTGTAGAGCAGCACCATGTTGGCGCCGCGGCCGCCGAGGAAGGTCTGCATGATTTCCACGGGAAGGTACTTGCTGCGGGTCTCGCGGCGCTCGAGATCGACGAACAGCACGGCACCCTGCGTCGGGTACTGCGGTGTGTCGTGCATGCGTTCGCACAAGAGATCGACCTTGCTTCTGACGCCCATCGCCCATTCTCCACAGTGACAATCCGGCAAGAGTCATCAATATACCTTACTGATTGTTGGATGTCCATCTATATTGCGGAAAATACGCGACACCGCGGCGGTGTCTATTGAAGCCGGAAAGGCCTCAGCGGTGTTCGGGAAACACTTTTTGCAGCAGCGTCAGAAGGGTTTCGCGTTCGGTGTCGCTGAAATTCCGGAGCAGCCGCTTTTCGTGCTGAGCCACCTGACGCTTGAGCTTGCGCAGCAGAGCAGTACCTTCGGCGGTCAAACGGATGGCATTTGCGCGGCGGTCATGGAGGGCGGCCCGCCGCTCGACCAGGCCGCGCCGCTCCAGATTGTCGATGACCGTTACCACCGTTGAACGATCCAGGTGAGTGGCCCGGGCAAGATCGCTTTGCTTGAGGTCGGGATTGGCCTCGATGATGACGAGAACGCCAAACAGGCCCGGTGTGACGTCATGTTCTCCCAGGCCGCTGGCAAAGTCGCGGAACAGGGCGATCTGGGCCATGCGTAGCTGGTAACCCAACAGACCGGGCAAGACGCCGAAGTCGAGCCGCGCATTCTTGGTCTTGTCAGGTGTATTGTCAGGAGTCATTGTGTAAGGTTCGGCGTGTGCAGGACACTGCGTGAGAGCGTGGGCCGCCGGTTTCTACCGGCGGCCACGCAACTCATTTGTCGTATTGATTCAGAAGGGCCTTGGCCGATTCCAGCAGCATCTTGCCGTCGCTGCCCTTGGCCGTTACATCCTTGATCCAATCGTCGTCGACATTCTCGGTCGCCTTGACCCAGCGCTGGTATTCGGCGTCGGAAAGCACGGTGATGGTATTGCCGCGGTCGGTTGCCGTCTTGCGGCCGGGGGCGATGGTGCTGTCCCAAACCTCACCGGCCCAAGCCGAGGCTTCGGCGCCGCTGTTGGCGTCGATCACCTTCTTCAGGTCGGCCGGCAGGCTGTTGTACTTCGCCTCGTTCATCGCCACGACGAAGATGGTGTTCGACATCTTGCGCTTGCCGGGGCCAGTCTCGGTATGGAACTTGGTCACTTCCTGCACCTTCAGCGCCGGCACCACTTCCCAAGGCAGCGAGGCGCCGTCCACAACGCCTTTGGCCAGCGACTCCGGCACCTGCGGCACCGGCATCTGCACCGGTGTCGCGCCCAGCGCAGTCAGCATGCGCGTGCAGATCCGGGTCGGCGCGCGTACCTTGAGGCCCTTGATGTCTTCCAGCGTCTTCACCTGCTTGTTGGCGAAGTGCAGTTCGGAGCCGTCATGCACGTGGGCCAGAATGATCTTGGTGCCCTTGAACTCGTCCAGCGAATATTTCTGCAAGTACTCCCAGAAGGCGCGGCTGCTGCCCTTGGCGGTCTTGGTCATGAAGGGCAGCTCGAACACTTCCGACTTGACGAAGCGGCCGGCCTGATAGGTCGGCACGGTCCACACGATGTCGGCGACGCCGTCCTTGGCCTGGTCGAACAATTGCGGCGGCGTGCCGCCCAACTGCATGGCCGGATAGATCTGGCACTTGAGGCGGTTGTTCGATTCCTTGGCGATCTTTTCGCACCACGGCCCCAGCAACAGCTTTTGCGAGGTGGCATTCGGCGAAAGAAAATGATGGACCTTGAGGGTTACTTCCTGTGCCAGAACCGATCCGGCAGCAAGGGCAAGAACCGTGGCCGCCACCAGCGGCCTGAGTGTTTGGCGCAATTGCATGTCTAATCTCCTCTTTTTTGGGTATGAAACAGGGTAAGTCCGGATCAACCGCCGAACGTGCGCACCAGATACAGTGAAACGATCGGAAAAAACACCAGCAGCGTGATGCGTATGAAGTCCGAAATCAGGAAGGGGATGACGCCCTTGAAAGTCTCCATCAGCGGCACGTCAACCGCCAGCCGGTTGATGACGTAGACGTTCATGCCGACCGGCGGATGCACCAGGCCGATCTCGACCACCATGAGCGCGAGGATACCAAACCAGATCGACTTGTCGACCTGCGGCAGGCCGAAGAAGTCCAGCCCCATGATCATCGGATAGAAGATCGGGATGGTCAGCAGGATCATCGCCAGCGCATCCATGACGCAGCCGAGCAGGACGTAGATGACCAGGATCATGCCCATCACCAGCAAGGGTGACATGCCGCTGCCCTTGACCCATTCCGCGAGTTCGACCGGCATCTGCGACACGGCCAGCGCGGTGTTCATCATGTCGGCGCCGAGCAGCACCAGATAGATCATCCCGGTTGCCAGCGCGGTGCCGAGCAGGGTCTTTTCCACCTGCTCCCAGCGCATGTTGCCGGACATGAAGGCGAGAATTCCGCAGGAGGCGGCGCCGATCGACGCTGCCTCGGTCGGATTGGCCCAGCCGCCGTAGATGCCGACGATGACCACGACGAAGACCAGCAGCACGGGCAGCACCTGGAGCAGGCAGCGGATCCGCTCTGGCCAGGGCACGCGCGGCCCGGCAGGTCCGGCGCCCGGATTGAAGGCGACCACGATCTGCACCACCAGCATGTAGCCGAGCATGGCGATGACGCCCGGCAGTACGGCCGCCATGAACAGCTTGCCGATCGACTCCTGGGTCAGGATGGCATAGATCACCAGCGGCACCGAGGGTGGGATCATGATGCCGAGCGTGCCGCCGGCGGCCAGTGCGCCGGTCGCCAGCGAACCGGAATAGCCATAGCGCTTCAACTCGGGCAGGGCCACCTGGCCCATGGTGGCAGCGGTTGCCAGGGACGAACCGCAGATCGCGCCAAAGCCGGCGCAGGCGCCGATCGCCGCCATGGCGATGCCGCCCTTGCGGTGGCCGATGAAGGCGCTGACGAACCTGAACAATGATTTGCTAAGTCCGCCATGGGTGGCGAACTGCCCCATCAGCAGGAACAAGGGAATCACCACCAGGTCGTAGTTGGACAGGCGGGCGTAGGCAAGATTCTTCAGCGAGTTGAGCAGCGGCCCGGTCTCGCCGCCGGTGAGGTACAAATAGCCGCCGCCACCGCAAATGAACATGGCGATGCCGATCGGCACCCGCAGCACCAGCAGCGTCAGCAGGCAGCCGAAGATGATGAAGCCGATCTGGGTTCCGCTCATGATCTCGTACCGCGCTGTTTCCACGTCTGCACGCACATGTAGAAGCCCGCCAGCGCCAGCAGGGTGAAACTGGGCACCATCAGCGCCTGTGCAATCCACACCGGTATTTCGAGGATGGCCGACGATTCGCCGCCTTCCCTGAGGCTCATGGCGCCGACCCAGGTGCGCCACGCCAGCAGTGAGCCGACCAGGCCCACCAGCAGTGAGCCCATGGCATCGAGAAAGCAGCGCTTGGGTTCGGCCAGGTGGGCCGTGAAGAAGTCCACCTTGACTTCGCCGTGCATCAAATGGCAGTAAGCGAAAAAGGTCGCCGAGGCGAAGGCGGCAAACATCTGCAACACTTCGACATCGCCCGGCACGGGTGCGCTGAACAACTTGCGCCCGACAATCGAGATGAGGGACATGATCACCAGGCCGGTGAATATCAGTCCGCCGGCGAAGGCAAGCCATTTGGCGGTCGCCAGCAGCATGCGTCCGTATGGGCCGCTTTCGGCCAAACCTGCGACATGCGGAGGGGCGGAACTTGATTCCTGCACTCTTGCTTCTCCTCGTATTATTGCTATATGGTCAAGCGACCTTCCAGGTCGTCTTATGGCCTCGGCCGTCGTGATGGCCTCGTTGAGCCACACCGGTCCGGAACCGTGGCTTGATTCATTCGTCACAGATGAACAGGGTCTTTGATGGATACTTCCCGAGATCAAGTGCAGGACAATTCCATTCCCATCGTAGGGAGATTATAGATGGAAGTCAAATAATTTGAAGTGCAGCGCTTAGGTCTGCAGGAACTCTCTGCACGTGCCATCGAGTACGAGGCAGGTCAGCACTCCGCTGCGGTAGGCGCCGGTATCGATGCCGATCCGGTTGTGGCGGACCACCGGTTTTTCCGCGATGCTGTGACCATGCACAACGACCGCGCCATGATCATCGCCGGAATCCAGAAAGGATTTGCGAATCCAAATGCAGTCGTGGTTGCTTTGCTCGGCCAGCGGCACACCGGGACGTACCCCACCATGAACGAAGAAGTAGTCGCCGGCCCGATAGCTGGCCGGCAGCGATCTGAAAAAGTCCAGATGCGATTGCGGCAGGGCGGCCGCAAAGCGGTCGCGCAGGACAGCCACGGTCGCATCATCGCGGGTTTGCCGGTCGGGAATGGCGACGCCGTAGTGGGCCAGGGCATCGAGCC
>JAPLQZ010000188.1 GCA_026399415.1 Rhodocyclales bacterium
GCCAGTTCGGCCAGCAATGCGGCCATATCCACATCCTGCTGCGCTTCACCGCCCTCCGAACGGGCAAAGTCGAGGAACTGGCCTATGGTCTTGTCCATTTCCTCGACGTCGGCCGTCATGCCTTCGCGCAGGCCTTCGTCGCCGGCCATTTCGATGCCCATGCGCAGGCGCGTCAGCGGCGTCCGCAGATCGTGCGAAATCCCGGCAAGAATCAGGGCGCGGTCCTGGTCGATCCGGGCCAGGTCGGCGCTCATCTGGTTGAAGGCTCGGGCGACAGTCGCCAGTTCGGTCGGGCCGGTCTCGTCGAGGCGGGGCGGCGTATCGCCGGCGCCGACTTTGCGGGCGGCCTGCTGCAGGGCTTTCAGCGGACGGGTAATGCGGAACACGATGACCCAGGCACCGACCAGCGACAGCAGCAGCGCCGCTACCCCCCAGCCCAGCCAGCCGAGCGGAAACACGCGCTCTATGCGCTCGCGTGGCAGCGCGAGCCAGAAACCTCCTTCGTCGCTGTCGTCGATGTGAAAGTTGACGAACAGGGCCCGTTCGCCCTCCCGCTCGAGGGTCAGGCGAGTCTCCGGGCCCATCTGTTCCTGGATCAGTTCTTCTACCCGTTGGAGAAAGGGCCGGTCGGGAAGAGGCTCGATGCGATCCTCCGCATCGGCCGGATAAATGTGAATGCCTTCGCGGTCAGACAACTCGCGCAACAGCCCGCGGCGCGCCTCGGGCCGGGCCGAGATCAGTGCTGCCCGGGTCAGGTTGACCACGCTGACCAGGGTCTGCGCCAGTTGCCGGGCGCGCGGCTCGCGCTCGTAGGCCCGGAAAATGGCGAACCACGCCGCCACGGAGAGCATCATCAGCAGGGCGACCAAAAGAAAAGTGCGCCACAGCAGCGAGCGCGGCAGCAGCTTCATTCGTGTTTTTTCCCGTCGGGAACGAAGACGTACCCGAAGCCCCACACGGTCTGGATATAGCGCGGCTTGCCCGAATCTTCCTCGACCAGTTTGCGCAGGCGCGAAATCTGCACGTCGATGGCACGGTCGAATACTTCATATTCGCGGCCGCGCGCCAGTTCCATCAGCTTGTCGCGGCTCATCGGCTGGCGCGGATGTTCGAGCAGAACGCGCAGCAGGGCGAATTCGCCCGAGGTGAGCAGGGTGCACACATCCTCGCGTTCAAGCTCGCGCGTCGCCAGATTGATTCGCACCTTGCCGAAGCTCACGCTTTCCTCGGTGATTGCCGGGGCACCCGGGGGCGGTGGTTCGGCACGGCGGCGCAGCACGGCGTGGATCCGTGCCACCAGTTCGCGCGGATTGAAGGGCTTGGGCAGGTAATCATCGGCGCCGATTTCAAGGCCGACGATGCGATCCACCTCATCGCCCTTGGCCGTCAGCATGATGATGCTGACCGGACTGGCTGCCCCGCGCAGCCGGCGGCAGATGGCCAGCCCATCTTCGCCCGGTAGCATGAGGTCGAGCACGATCAGATCGTAGAGTTCGCGCTCCAGCGCGCGATCCATGCCCGGCGCATCGGGCACGGCCTTGACTGTGAAGCCCTGGTCGGAGAGGTAGCGCTCAAGCAACTGGCGCAGGCGCAGGTCGTCATCGACGACAAGAATCTTGGCTTTGGTTTCGTTCATGGCCTAAATGCTAGCCGGATCGCCGGCATCGTGCCAGCCGCTTTTACAAACGATTACAAAGCCGACCCGACGGCAACACTTGGCTTACAGGCCCTGCCGACAATGCAAGCGTGACCGAATGAATGCCTCAAGGGAGGCGGCAAGACAGGTGGCAGTGGCCCAAAAATTGAACAGCGGAGACGATCATGAAAGCACTATTCTTCAGCATGGCTCTGGCAGCGGCACTGGCTTTGTGGGGCGCGGAACCGCAGGCCGGCATCGACCACCTGATGGCGGCGAGCCACGTTGCAGGCGAGCAGGTCTACAATATCCTTCATTGATTGCCATAGAGGAGCGGCTGTGACGGCAAAACGCAGGGCAGGATGGGTGAGTGGGGCGGTTGTCTTGTGGCTGCTGGCTGCTGGCGCTGCCGCACAGGTGCCGCCGAGCCCGTTGCCGGAACGCGGCCCCGGTGGCGAAGGCCCGCAACGGATGATGCCGGCCGATCAGCGCTCCGAGCAATCTTCCCGGCGCGACGCCTCCGCGCCTGGCAGGGACAATCGAATGTCGCCCGAAGATCGCCGGCAGCTTCGACGCGATGTACACGAGGCGGGACGCGACCTGTATCCGGGCCGCATGTCTCCCGGTCGTCGCGAGTCGCGCCGCGAATAGATCCGATTCCAGCAGCCTTTGCTGCTTCCGGAAGATCCGGAAAAGGGTACCGGTTTTCTGGTATCGAGAATACGGCGACCGTGGTATTTCCTTTCACCCCCGAGCCGGATACCTTTTGCGTATTCGGACTATTTCGCGCACGTTTCCGGTTGCGTTGCGGCAAATCCCGGACTCGGCGCCAACGGGTGCAAATCGTGATGGGACAAAGCTCGACAGCACTACAGCAAGCCGCATCGAAGCCGGACATGATTCATGCGGGTGCAAACTTGGTGAATGGGGCTCTGCATGGCACCCTGGTTCTGGACCGGCTGGGCAGAATTCTCAGTTGCGGCGCGCCCGCGGAAAAAATATTCGGTGCCAGTCAGGTTCGGTTGGTGGGGCGATGGATTTCAGAGTTTATCGGGGGTCTTTTTCTCGCCGGGAGTTCGCCGAGCTATAACACGAGATATCTCGTCTACCTTTGTGCGGACGGCGAGTGGCGAAAATTCGAGGCGAGGGATGCAGACGGACAGGGATTTGAAGTCGAACTCAACTTGCCCCGCGTAATGACGGACGAGCAGGAGATCTTTCTCCTCAATTTGCGCGGCCCGGAGGACGACACGCACCCATAGTTTCGGGCGTCATTTTTCATTTACGAGAGCGGTCGCCGTTGCGGCCGCCACCGTGCTTTCCCATCTCGTTGCATACAAA
>JAPLQZ010000062.1 GCA_026399415.1 Rhodocyclales bacterium
CCTCGACTCGATCGACGTCTTTCGCGCGCTGCCCGCCGACACGCTGGTGCTGCCATCGCACGGCCGCCCCTTCCGTGGCCTGCATGCACGCATCGATCAGCTTCATGCCCACCACGCCGAGCGTTGCGAAGTGCTGCTCGAAGCCTGCCGTGGCAAGACCAAGAGCGCGGCCGACCTGCTCGGCGTGCTGTTCGGCCGCGAACTGCCCGATCCGCACCAGACCATGTTTGCCATGGGCGAAGCCATAGCCCATCTGAATTATCTTGAACACGCAGGAAAATTGCAGCGCGTCGAAGAGAACGGGCTTACCCGTTACATCAGCTAACCCAAGGAGTCCCCATGTCCGCCCACGAACCCCGAGCTTTGCCTGATCCCAAGGAAATCGCCAAGACCTACGCCGAGGTTGCCCAGCGCGCCTCGAATCTGATCACGGAACACATGAAGCGCCAGATGAAGAAGGGCGTCTCGGCGCCTTCCGACGAACTGGGGATCGCCCAGGCCTTCATGGACATGATGGCGAAGATGCTGGCCAATCCCTACAAGATGGCCCAGGCGCAGATGAATCTGGTGTGGGATTATTTTTCGCTGTGGCAGCACTCGATGCTGCGCTCGATGGGCATGGAGGGAACGCCGGTGGCGGCGCCGAAGAAGGGTGACAACCGGTTCAAGGACGCACAATGGGAGGAGCATTTCCTGTTCGATTTCGTCAAGCAGAGCTATCTCATCACCGCCCGCCACATTCATGACACGGTAAGCAATGTAGAGGGCCTCGAAGACATCTCGAAAAAGAAGGTGAACTTCTTCACCCGTCAGTTCATCGACGCGCTGTCGCCCTCCAACTTCGCCGCGACCAACCCGGAAGTGCTGCGCGAGACCGCCAAGAGCCACGGCCAGAACCTGCTCAAGGGTTTCAACAACCTGCTGCGCGACATCGAGGAAGGCGACGGCCAGCTGCGCGTCAAGATGACCGACCCGTCTGCCTTCGAGATGGGCAAGAACGTCGCCACCTCGCAAGGCAAGGTGATCTTCCAGAACGAAATGATTCAGTTGATCCAGTTCAACCCGAGCACCAAGCAGCAGTACAAGCGCCCGCTGCTGATCATCCCGCCCTGGATCAACAAGTACTACATCCTCGATCTGCGCGAGAGCAATTCCTTCATCAAGTGGGCCACCGACCAGGGTCACAGCGTGTTTGTCATCTCGTGGGTTAACCCGGATGCCAAGCTGGCCATGAAAGGCTTCGACGACTACCTGACCGAAGGCGCGCTGACCGCCATCGACACCGTTTGCCAACAGACCGGCGAGAAGGAACTCAACCTGATCGGCTACTGCCTCGGCGGCACGCTGCTGGGTTCGACCATGGGCTACATGGCGGCCAAGAAGGACAAGCGAATCGCCTCGGCAACCTTCTTCGTCGCCCTGCTCGACTTCTCGATCCCCGGCGAACTCGGCGTCTTCATCGACGAAGGCCAGGTCGCCAGCCTCGAAAAGAAAATGGAAGAGCGCGGCTTCCTGGAAGGCTCGGAGATGGGCGGCACCTTCAACATGCTGCGCTCCAACGACCTGATCTGGTCGTTCGTGGTCAACAACTACCTGATGGGCAAGGACCCCTTCCCCTTCGACCTGCTCTACTGGAATTCCGATTCGACGCGCATGCCGTACAAGATGCACAGCTACTACCTGCGCAACATGTACCTGAACAACCTGCTGCGCGAACCTGGCGGCATCACCCTGCTCGGGACGCCGATCGACCTGTCCAAGGTCAAGACGCCGTCGTATTTCATCTCCACCCTGGAAGATCACATCGCGCCGTGGCGCAGCGTCTATCTCGGCTCCACCGTACTCGGCGGCCCGGTGCGTTTTGCGCTGGGTGGTTCCGGGCACATCGCCGGCATCGTCAATCCGCCGTCGGCCAACAAATACGGCTTCTGGACCAATGACGCCAAGACGCGTCCGGAAACCCCGGACGAGTGGTTCGAAGGCGCCAAGCAGCACGAAGGCTCCTGGTGGACCGACTGGCAGAAGTGGATTACCGCGCTGGACGACAACAAAGTACCGGCGCGCGATCCGGCCAAGGGCAAGCTGAAGCCGCTCGAAGACGCGCCCGGCTCCTTCGTCAAGTTCCGGCTGGATACGCAGAAGAAGAAGTAAGAGAGAAATGACCGCCGTTCCTCCGGAACGCGCAACGGGCGCGGAGTCGCAAGACTCCACGCCCGTTTTGTCGACTGCCGCGCCGCGACGGGTGGTGCTCGACACCAACGTGCTGGTTTCACTCTACGTTTTTGCCGACAGTCGTTTCGCACCGCTGCGGGGAAGAATTGAAAGCGGTGCATGGCAGGCGATCACCAATGACGCCTGTTTCAACGAATTCAGGCGCGTGCTGGGCTACCCCATGTTCGGCCTGTCCGGCGAGCAACAACAGAACATGCTGGATGCCTACAGCGCGAACGTCACGCGCCTCGACGGGTTGCCGCAGACGGCGATCGTCGATCTGCCGCGCTGCAGTGACCGCGACGACCAGAAGTTCCTCGAACTGGCCCGCGACAGCGCCGCCGACTGGCTGGTGACGGCGGACAAGGCGCTGCTGCGCCTGGCACGGCGCGACCGCCTGCGCGGCCTGTTTCGCATACTGACTCCCGAGACTGCGCTGACCGCGACGTGAAGCGTTCCGCCGGACCCCGCGCCCCGGCGATAACACGGGTACCGAGGCGAGCGATCGGCAATCACGACGGTTCAGGCGGCGGTACGTCGGCGCTTTCTGTGGGCAGCCCAGCACCGGGGGATGCTGGCAGAGGACGATGGCCGACCGGGCTCACAGCGGTGGTCTCTCGGCCGATGCCGAAGTGCGAATCGGGCTCGGTGTTGCAGTCAGCGAGCAGAAACACCTCGCCGTTGAGCAAGCAGGCGGTGGTTGCCTTGCGCGAGGCATAGGCTTCATCAGGATACTGTGCGGCCATCTGCGGCACACTGTTGTTCAGGCTGACCGTTCGGAAGGCTGGATTTTGGTGAACGGCGCCGGGGAGGATGTTGGCGACTTGCAGCACAGCGACTCTTGGCATTGCGATGCGGGTCTCCTGTGTCGCTCGGCGCGGTGTCTGCCTGGCGACTTGTTCCTTTTTGGGCTTGATGGCAGCGAGCCTTGACTTTTTCGGCGATGTTTTGGCGACTCGTCTGAGCATAGGCTTGCCGGTTTTCTTGACATGCTTATTGGTGGCTTTCTTGGCGACCGGGTTGCTGGCTTTGCTCGCTTGCGCGGCCTCTGCGGCGGATGGCGGCGTCAGCGCAACACCCAGCACACCAATGCCGGCAGCGCACAAAACCAGGCGGGTGTATCTCGAAAGCAAGGCAAAAATACGGGCGAAGTTCATGTGCCGATGATCCCTGCCAGAGCAGTATCAAACGGATGGAGCAGGGGGAACTTTCGTCCCCATTTCTCCGGTCAGCGACTCCGTCAGGTTGCTGCCAGCGCACGATCCGGGGCGACGATCAAGTCATCGATGTGCTCGCTGCCGATCGACGGCCGAATCATGCCTTCCGACACGCCGACCTTGGCCATTTCCGTCGAGTTGAGCTGGCAATGGGCGGTCGATGCCGGACGCCAATGGCGGCTAGCGGAGCATCGCATCCGGGCCGCTCTGGAACACCGTACATCTGAACCATTCACTGCTATTGCCGCAGGCAATAGGCAAAAAAAACGGGCGCCGTACAGGCGCCCGAATAAATACCGCAGTGGAGGGAGGAAACCCTGCGGTCGCCCCCTTCGTTGCGAAGGGGGCTGGGGGTAGATCAGCTGTGGTAGGCCGACTCGCCGTGCGAGGTGATGTCCAGACCCTCGCGCTCTTCGTCTTCCGGTACGCGCAGACCGATGAAGATATCGACGATCTTGTAGGCGACGAAGGCCACGACGCCGGACCAGACCAGAGTCACGCCGACGCCGGTGGCCTGGACGATCAGTTGATCCATGATCGAGTAGTCGGCAGCCACCTTGTTCGCCACGTAGTCGTAGATGCCGGTGCCGCCCAGGCTGGGCGCGGCGAACACGCCGGTCAGCAGCGCGCCGAGGGTGCCGCCGACGCCATGCACGCCGAACACGTCGAGCGAGTCGTCGGCGCCGAGCAGCTTCTTCAGCCCATTCACGCCCCACAGGCAGATCACGCCGGCCGCCAGGCCGATCACCAGCGCACCGACCACACCGACGAAGCCGGCTGCGGGAGTGATCGCCACCAGTCCGGCGACGGCACCGGAAGCTGCACCCAGCATCGAAGGCTTGCCCTTGATCAGCCATTCCGCCACCATCCAGGAGGTCGCCGCGACCGCGGTGGCCAGCCAGGTATTGATGAAGGCCAGAGCTGCCGTGCCGTTGGCTTCGAGCGCGGACCCGGCGTTGAAGCCGAACCAGCCGAACCACAGCAGCGAGGCACCCATCATGGTCATGGTCAGCGAGTGCGGCGCCATCGAGTCCTTGCCGTAGCCGACCCGCTTGCCCAGCAGATAGGCACCGATCAGGCCGGCAATGGCGGCATTGATATGCACCACCGTGCCGCCGGCGAAGTCGAGCGCGCCCTTCTGGAACATGAAGCCCGCCGTGGCGTTGAGCTTGTCGGCCGCTTCGGCGCTGATGTAGCCGTCCGGACCCGCCCAGTACCAGACCATGTGCGTGATCGGCAGGTAGCTGAAGGTGAACCACAGCACCATGAACAGCAGCACTGCGGAGAACTTGATGCGCTCGGCGAAGGCGCCGACGATCAGGCCGCAGGTGATGGCGGCGAAGGCGCCCTGGAAGGCGACGAAGATGAACTCGGAGATCACGACCCCTTTGCTGAAGGTGGCGGCGACCGAATCCGGCGTGATGCCTTTGAGGAACAGCTTGTCGAGGCTGCCGAAGAAGGCGTTGCCCTCGCTGAAGGCCACGCTGTAGCCATAGACTGCCCACAGTATGCTGATCACCGAGAAGGTGACGAACACCTGCATCAGCACCGACAGCATGTTCTTGGCGCGCACCAGGCCGCCGTAGAACAGCGCGAGGCCGGGAATGCTCATCAGGATCACGAGCGCGGTGGACACCAGCATCCAGGCGTTATCGCCCTTGTTCGGCACTGGCGTTGGTGCAGCGGCAGGTGCGGCGGCGGCGGCAGGCGTGGCAGCGGCAGGAGCAGCCGTAGCAGCAGGGGCTGCCGCTGGCGCGGCAGCCTTGTCCTCGGCCCAGGCGCTCGAGGCGCCGCCGGCAATGCCGACGGCGAGGACGGTCAGCAGGGTGGCTAGAATTTTTCTCATGTCATATCTCCCTTACAGGGCTTCCTCACCGGTTTCGCCGGTGCGGATGCGGATGACTTGTTCAACGTCGAAGACGAAAATCTTGCCGTCGCCGATCTTGCCGGTGCTGGCAGCTTTCTCGATGGTTTCGATGACCTGATCGACCAGATCGTCGCGGATGGCGGCTTCGACCTTGACCTTGGGCAGAAAATCGACGACGTATTCAGCGCCGCGATAGAGCTCGGTGTGACCTTTCTGCCGGCCGAATCCCTTGACCTCGGTGACGGTGATCCCTTGCACGCCGACGGCGGCAAGAGCCTCGCGTACCTCGTCAAGCTTGAACGGCTTGATGATGGCGGTGACGAGTTTCATGGCTGTTTCCTTTATGAAATGGAGGAGCTTGGGTAAGTTTGCTTAGCATCCCGCCGACGCCGGCCGGGTCGCCGGCGGGATGTGATTCAGAGGCTTAGAACGTCTTCTTGAACGAGAGGACCAGAGCGCCCTTCGACACGTCGCGGAAATTTGTCGTTGAACCGGTAGTACTGGTCCAGTTCCCGGCACCCCAGCAGTAGGGGTTGGTGTTGGTGGCGGCATTCTGTGAGCAGACACCCGAGGTGTTGGTATCGGAATAGGTCAGACCCACTACGCCGAAACTCAACTCCTTGGTCACGCCGATGTTCCAGTCGGAGTAGTTGGCGGAAAAAACGCCCCCGGGAATATTGACGGAGTTCTTCACCTTTTGATTTCCATAGTGGCCAGCGACACCCCACCCTGCTCCAAGATCATAGGCAGCGTTCAACTCAAGGTAGCCCGAGCCGCGCGTCTTCTGGTCAAACGCGGGGCCGCCTTGCCAACCAATGAAGTTGGTGGAGACCGCCTGCGAGTATTTCACCGTCAGCCACTTGTAGCCGAGGGCGCCATAGACCTCGGTGGTGTTCGGGGTTGCGTTGACGTTGCGAACGGCGGGGCCGTGGCCCGGATAGTTGTAGGCGATCAGGCCCACGTCGTAATTCCAGTCGCCACCGGCAAAGGTGTTCTTGTAGCCGCCGTAAAGGTCGACTTCGGTGCTGCCCTTGCCGTTGGCGTCTTTCACCCAGGTGATGGTAGAACCCCAGATGCCGGCATAGAGGCCACTGGCATGCGCATAATCGACGCCGCCCTGCAGAGCCGCTCCGCCATGCGTCTGGCTGACGCCGCGGAACAGGTAGTCGGATACGACGCCGATATTCGGCGTGAAGGTGTGCGTCGGCGTCGCGTCGGCGGCCATCACGACAGCAGGAAGAGAGAAGGCTCCAGCCACGGCAGCGGCGAGTAGGGTCTTGCGCATGATGATGCTCCTTAAGAGAGAATTTAAAATTACAGCTGCCTTAATGCAGAGACCGTGCCAGCAAGATTAGTGGCTTATAAATCAAAGCCATGAAAACTTTTCCGGACAAAGCCGGGTTTGTACTGCACCAGGCCGCGCACCAAGCGCGGGCTAGCCGCACCAGACTGGTGCCGCACCGTGGGCCAGCGGCGGACGGGTCCGGCGCTGTGCTAGACTTTATTCGTCGTCGCAAAGCACTCAAGACCATGCTCAATCCAAAATTACTCGATGAAATGTCCGCCCGCGTGTCCTCCCTGCTGGCGGCGACACCGGCCGGCGACGTCGAAAAACACATGCGCGCGGTACTCTCCGGCGTGTTTGCCAAACTCGATTTGGTGACCCGCGAAGAGTTCGACGTGCAGCGCGAGGTTCTGACCCGCACGCGGGAAAAACTCGGGGCGCTCGAGGCGCTCGTTGCCGAACTGGAAGCCAGGAACAAGCCAAGCCCGGGTCAGACGTAAAGCCGCCGATGGCGCTCGCCGTTCTCCGCTCACGGGCACTGGCGGGCCTCGCGGCCCCGGAAGTGACCGTCGAAATCCATCTCGCCGCGGGCCTGCCGTCATTCACGCTGGTCGGCCTGCCCGACACCGAAGTCAAGGAAGCTCGCGACCGGGTGCGCGCCGCGATCCAGAATTGCGGCTTCGAGTTTCCGCAACGGCGCATCACCGTCAATCTGGCGCCGGCCGACTTGCCCAAGGAGTCCGGTCGCTTCGACCTGCCGATTGCGCTGGGCATCCTGATCGCCTCAGGCCAGGTCAAGGCCACCACGCTGGACGGTCACGAATTCGTCGGCGAGCTTGCGCTCTCGGGCGAGTTGCGCGCGGTGCGCGGCACGCTGGCGATGTGCGCCGCGATCCGGCACGAAGCCGGGCCGCAGAACGACATTGAGCACAACACCGCGCGCGCCTTTGTCCTGCCTCTGGACAGCGCGCCGGAGGCCGCGCTGATCGAAGGCATGAGCATCCTTCCGGCAAAAAACCTGTTGCAGGTCTGCGCCCACCTCGCCGGCCGCGAGATCCTCGCGCCCTTCGCCGTACCGCCAGCGCCGACTCTTGCCCGCTATCCCGATCTGGCCGAAGTCAAAGGCCAGGCGCAGGCCAAGCGCGCGCTTGAAGTCGCGGCCGCGGGCGGGCATTCAATTCTGATGAGCGGTCCGCCTGGCGCCGGCAAGTCGATGCTGGCGCAGCGCCTGCCGGGCCTGTTGCCACCGATGACGGCAGCGGAAGCACTGGAGTCCGCCGCCGTGCATTCGCTGGCGGGCAGTTTCAAGCTGGCGCACTGGAACCAGCGCCCGTTTCGCGCCCCGCATCATTCGGCGTCCCAGGCCGCACTGGTCGGCGGCGGCGGCACGCCGCGTCCGGGCGAGATTTCGCTGGCGCACAACGGCACCCTGTTCCTCGACGAACTGCCCGAGTTCCAGCGCGGCGTGCTCGAAGCGCTGCGCGAACCGCTGGAAACCGGACAGATCAACATCGCGCGC
>JAPLQZ010000146.1 GCA_026399415.1 Rhodocyclales bacterium
GTTCGACGAAGAAACGCATCGCGTGATCGGCGGCAGCATCGTCGGTCCCAATGCCGGCGACATGATCGGCGAAGTGGCGCTGGCCATCGAAATGGGCGCCGACGCGGTGGATATCGGCAAGACCATCCATCCGCATCCGACGCTGGGCGAAACCATCGGCATGGCCGCCGAGGTGGCGCACGGTTCCTGCACGGATCTGCCGCCGATGCGCAAGAGGTAAAATTCGCTCCATCACAAGTGGAGCGAATTGATGACCCAGGATGAATTGAAGCAGGCCGTCGCGCGTGCGGCGCGCGATTATGTGGCGGACCGGTTGCCGCTCGGTGCGATCCTGGGAGTCGGTACCGGCTCCACGGCGAATTTCTTCATCGACGAGATCGCCGCCATCAAGGATCGTCTCGGCGGCGCCGTGGCGAGTTCGGAAGCGACGGCGAAGCGCCTGGCCGGCCACGGCATCCGCGTGCTGGATCTCAACGACATTGACGCCATCGGCATCTATGTCGATGGCGCCGACGAGATCGACGGCAGCATGGCGATGGTCAAAGGCGGTGGCGGCGCGCTGACGCGCGAGAAGATCGTCGCGGCCGTCGCCGGGACCTTTGTCTGCATCTGCGACGCATCGAAACGGGTGCAGACCATGGGCCGCTTTCCGCTGCCGGTGGAAGTGATTCCGATGGCGCGCGCCTATGTCAGTCGGGAACTCGCCAAACTCGGCGGCACGCCGAAACTGCGCGAAGGCCTGGTGACCGACAACGGCAACCTGATCCTCGATGTGCATGGCCTGTCGATCACCGACCCGGCGGGTCTGGAAGCGCAGATCAACCAGATCGTCGGTGTCGTCACCAATGGCCTGTTCGCAAGGCGCGGCGCCGATGTGCTGCTGCTGGCGACGGCGGATGGGGTGCAGACCTATCTGCGCTGACGGCGCGCGGCAGATTTACTTTTAGGCTTTGGTCGGAGGAACGTAGCCGCCGATCTGGTCCGCGCCGCCGCCGAAAAAGTGCTTCTGCACCTGCTCGGCCAGATACTTGCGGTGCTGCGCGTCGGCCAGGCTCAGGCGGTTCTCGTTAATGATCATGGTCTGCAGCTTGATCCATTGCTGCCAGGCCTCCTTGGAGACGCTTTCATACAGCTTCCTGCCCATTTCGCCGGGCATGGGCGGCAGGTCGAGACCTTCGGCCTCGCGCCCGAGCTTGATGCAATTGACCATGCGTGCCACGGTGGGAAAATGCTCGCAGTTTATCTGATTGATAATGTACGCTGGTCAGGGGCTTCCGGGTAGCTTTTCTTGGAGGCCGGTGAGCACCGCCAAGCGGTCGGTCAGACACGCATAACGAATGGCTGCCATCCGGCAGCCAAACGCGATCAGGCCCAATGATTGTCAACTGACTGATTGACAACAATACGTTTATGTGTTGACAAACGGCAGATTGCCATTGACAATACGTATTATGAGCGTTGATAAACCGGCATTGCGCAGGCGTGCCCTTCTCCTCGCGGAGGGGGACGGGAAGAACGTGGCCGCGACCTTGATGTCGGAATTTCACATATCACGTCAGGCCGCCAACAATCACCTGGTCCGGCTCGTAAAGGATGGCGATCTTGTTCCCCAGGGGCTTACCAAGGCTCGCATATACAGGCCTGCAATCAAGCAGGAGGCCTCTCAATCCTTTGCTGGAGAGGGTCTGGCCGAGGATCTTGTATGGCGAACCGTTTGCGCTCCTGTGGTAAAGGAGCTTCCAGAAAATGTTCGTGACATTTGGCACTACGGTATGACCGAGATGATCAACAATGCGATAGATCACTCAGGCTCGCCGGAGATTCACGTCGCCATGCGACGAACGGCGCTAAACGCTCATGGATGGGTGGTGGATGACGGGGAGGGCATATTCCTCAAGATTCAGCGGGCGCTAGGTCTTCCAGATCCAAGGGAATCGATCCTTGAACTTGCCAAAGGGAAATTAACTACGGACCCAAAGAACCATACGGGCGAGGGGATCTTCTTTTCATCGAAGATGTTCGATGCATTCGATATTCGGTCTGGAAACCTTCATTTCATGCACGACGGCGCGCCGCGAGATTTTCTGCTGGAGCATCCAAAAGACGCTCCCGGAACCTTTGTCTTCATGCAACTGGCTAACGACAGCACGCGCACAACGAACGATGTGTTCTTCAAATTCGCCGCTCCCGATGAATTCACTTTCAATAAGACAGTCGTTCCGGTTCGTCTTGCGCAGTATGAAGGCGAGAAGTTGGTATCCCGTTCCCAGGCAAAAAGGCTAACAGCCCGATTTGAGAAATTCAAGACGGTGATTCTTGACTTCACTGGCGTTGAAACCATCGGGCAGGGATTCGCCGATGAAGTATTTCGCGTCTTCGCAACGGCTCATCCAGAAATTGATCTGGTACCCATGCATATGACAACTGCGGTACAGGACATGACGACCAGGGTTCTCGCTGGAACAGGTTGAGGGCCAGGTTACAGCGATTTGACCAGCACTTTCGACCGCCGCTGCAGGTTGTAGAGTTCGCGCCGCGCTTCCGGCAGTTCATCGACGCCGGCTTCGGCGAAGCCGCGTTCGATGAACCAGTGCGCGGTGCGCGTGGTCAGCACGAACAGGCGCTTGAGTTTCATCTTTTTGGCGCGGGCCTCGATGTGGCTGCGCAACTGATCGCCGTAGCCGCAGCGGCGAAAATCCGGCATCACGGCGAGGCAGGCCAGTTCCGCCGACTTTTCCGTGGAGAACGGATAGAGCGCGGCGCAGCCGACGATTACGCCGTCATGTTCGACAACCGAGAAGCGGGTGATTTCGATTTCGAGCCGCTCACGGCCGCGCTTGACCAGGGTGCCGTCGGCTTCCAGCGGTTCGATCAGGCCGAGGATGGCGCCGACGTCGTCGATGCTGGCGTCGCGCAGTCGCGCCAGCGGCGCGCTGGTCATCACCGTGCCGACGCCGTCGCGGGTGAAGAATTCCATCAGCATAGCGCCGTCGGCCTGCCGGTCGAGGAAATGCACGCGACCGATGCCGGCGCGGCAGGCGCGTATTGCGCTGGGCAGGACGCGGGCGATTTCCGGCGCCTGTGCCGACAGATTCCGGGTGGCGAGTTTCTGCGCTTCGTCGGCGGTGAGGGCGTCGATCAGCGCACCCTTGGGGTTGACCAGGCCCGGCGCGTCGCACAGATAAATCAGCTTGTCGGCCTGTATCGCTACCGCCACGGCCTCGGCCACCTCTTCCCAGGCCAGGTTGAAAATTTCGCCGGTGGGTGAGGCACCGATCGGGGTGATCAGAACGACGTTTTCCTGCGCGAGGTCGGCCTGGATTTCTTCGGCGATGACCTTGCGTATGGCA
>JAPLQZ010000102.1 GCA_026399415.1 Rhodocyclales bacterium
CCGGCGCCCGCAGCGATGACCTGGTTCTGGCAAGCCTGGATTGCCGCAATCGTTTTCATCTTTCCCATTCCGCACACCATTGCGCTGCGCAATCTGGTGTTGCTGATCGGATTACTGATTCTGCTGGCCACGCTGAGGCGCACGGCGCCTCCGGCCGGGCCGCCGCAGCTGCGGTCTGCCGCCTGGGGGTTGGTGGCGATCACCGCATGGCTGGTGTTCCATTCCATCGCCGTATCGCCAGCACCGACTCTTGCGCTGGACAACCTGCGCGGCGACTGGCTGCTGCCGCTGCTGACGGCAGCCCTGGCGGCATTCGCCGCCACTCGGACAGGTTCGCATCGGGCGATTCGGGCGACATTCGCGGCGCTGCTGGCGCACATGCTTTGGGTACTCGGCTGGCAGTTCTGGCTGTGGGTAACCAACGGCATGTCGGGAGGATGGCCTGCCGGAGCTGTGCCCTTCGGCGAACGAGACTATCAAAGCAGCCTGAACGGATTTCTGGTCGCCATTCTCATTGCCGAAAGACTCGCGGTACTGTCCGTCGGACCGGTTGCGGCGCTTTTCCCCGGCAGGCTGGGCTGGGCGGCGCTCGCTGTTTCGCTTGTCGCCGACATCGCCCTGCGTACCCGCAACGGCACCGTCGTCAGTCTGGTACTGTTGCTGGCAGCCACCGTCTGGATGGCCCGGCGCAGGCGCCATTTCCTGCTGTTGCTGCTTGTCGCGGCCGCGCTCGGCGGCGCGTCTTTCGCCCTCGATTCGCGCTGGAGCGGATTGAAGGAATCGATTGTCGTCGGCTGGAATTCTCCCAGTGTGTATTGGATGAGCGGCGACCCGGCACTGCGGCCGCCCATGCCGTCGGGAGCGGACCTCGAGGAATCGGCCTACCTGCGTGCCGCCTGGTCCCGCCAGGCCGTGCTGGCCATCGGCGAGCATCCGCTGGGCCTGGGCTTCGGCCGCGATGGCTTCGGCCGGGTCGTCGCCGAAAAATACAACTTCCCGGGCATGGTCAGCAGCCACAGCGGCTGGCTGGATTTTGCACTCGGCGCCGGCCTGCCCGGTCTAGCACTGCTGCTGTTCACCTCCGGTCTGGCGATCCGCGGCGGCTGGCGGCAGTTCCGCCAACATGACGATGTTGCCGGCCTGATGTTCAGCTTTCTGACCGGCGGCTACCTGCTGCGCTGCCTGCTCGACGGCCATCTTTCCGGCTGGCGGCTGGGGCTGTTCGCCTTCATCTGCGGTGTGCTGGTCGCGGCGATGAAAAATCCGCGGCGGCAACCATGAAACTGGTCCAGATCAACCTCCAGCCCCACTTTGGCGGTGGTGAGGTGTACACCGCTTTCCTTTGTCGTGCGCTGTCGCAACTCGGCGTGCCGACGCGCCTGCTGGTGCACCCGCGCGCTGCATTCTGGGACCGGCTCGGGCTACCCGCCGACACCGAGCGCATCGCCGTCGCCGATCCCGCCGACTTGCCGCAGCACCTGCCCGCCGGGCCGCTCTGGCTGCTGTCGCACGGGCCGCTGCCCGACGCGCTGCGCCCCGCGATGCCGGACTGGCTGCGCAGTGCCATCGCCCACATGCCGGTGCAGGGTCGCGACCCCGCCGCCTTCGCCGGCCACGACCGGATTTACGCGGTCTCCGGCTGGGTGCGCGACGGCCTCAAGGCAGCCGGCCTGCCGGCCTGGAACGAGCCGCTGTATGGCGTCGCCGACTTCATCGGTCAGAGCGGCACCGGCGCCATCCGCCGCCGCAGCCGCTACGACTGGGACCGGCGCAAGGGTCGCGACCGCCTGCTGGGGTGGCTGGAGCCGCTCGCCGAAACGTTGCTGCCGCATCCTCCCTTTGTCCGCCGTGAAGGTCTGACGCTGGGCATCGTCTCGCGGCTGACGCCGATCAAACAGTTCCCGCTGCTGTTCTCGCATCTGGCACCACTACTCGCCCGTCATCATGAGGTGCA
>JAPLQZ010000197.1 GCA_026399415.1 Rhodocyclales bacterium
CGACAACGGCCGCACCCAGGCCTACAACGACCTGCAGTTGCGCGCCACGCTGCAGTGCATCCGCTGCGGCGCCTGCATGAACCACTGCCCGGTGTATGCGCGCATCGGCGGCCACGCCTACGGCACCACCTATCCGGGCCCGATCGGCGCCATCATCTCGCCCCACCTGCGCGGTCTGGAGGCTACCTACCCGCTGTCTTTCGCCTCGACCTTGTGCGGCGCCTGCGCCGAAGTCTGCCCGGTGCGCATCCCGATCGTCGATCTGCTGGTCCGCTTGCGCAATGAAGCGCAGGCCCGCGAGGGCAGCGCCGAGGCCACGCTGCGCGGCAGCGGTTCCGCCCGCACGGCGCTGGTCAGTGCCATCTGGAACGGCTGGTCACTGATCTACAGCCGCCTGCGGATGTATCGCCTGACGTCGTGGTTCATGAGCCGCGGACGTGCCCTGTCGCCTGTCGAGCAGGGCGCCTGGACGCGCAGCCGGACCCCGCTCGTACCGGCGCCAAAACGCCTGCGTGACCTGATCAAGGAGAAAAAACCGTGAGTCCGCTGATCAATGCCATTTCCCGCATTCTGCCGCAGCGCCAGGTCATCACCGACAACCTGCGGCGACTGGCCTACGGCACCGACGCCAGCTTCTATCGGATGATCCCGGAGGTCATCGCCGTCGTCGAATCCGAGGCGGAGGTACAGGCGCTGCTGCAGGCGGCGCGTGCCCACGGCCGCCCGGTGACCTTCCGCGCCGCGGGCACCAGCCTTTCCGGTCAGGCCGTCACCGACGGCGTGCTGGCGCTGATCGGCGAGGGTTTCGCCACCTGCGAAATCAGCCCCGATGCGGCCACGGTGCGCGTCGGCCCCGGCATCATCGGCGGCGAGGTGAATTACCGACTCGCCCCGCATGGCCGCAAGATCGGCCCCGACCCGGCCTCGATCAACGCCTGCAAGATCGGCGGCATCGCCGCCAACAATGCCTCTGGCATGTGCTGCGGCACGGCGCAGAACAGCTACCAGACACTGGCCGGCCTGCGCGTGGTGCTGGCCGACGGCACCGTGCTGGACACCGAAGATCCGTTGAGCGTCGCCAGCTTCCGCCAGAGCCACGCCGCGCTGATGACCGAACTGGAGCAGCTCGGCGCCGCCACCCGCGCCGACGACGCGCTGGCGGCGCGCATCCGCCACAAGTACAAGATCAAGAACACCACCGGCTACAGCCTCAACGCGCTGGTCGACTTCGAGAATCCGATCGACATCCTCGCCCATCTGATGATCGGCTCGGAAGGCACGCTCGGCTTTATTTCGCGCATCACTTATCGCACCGTGGTCGAAGATCCCTGCAAGGCCAGCGCGCTGGTGTTTTTCCCGAGCATCGAGACCGCCTGCCAGGCGGTGATCCGCCTCAAACCGGAGCCGGTGTCTGCGGTCGAACTGCTCGACCGCCCGGCCCTGCGCTCGGTCGAGGACACGCCCGGCTTGCCGCCGATCATGCGCACGCTGGGTGACGATGCCGCGGCACTCCTGATCGAAGTCCGCGCCGAAAATGCCGGCTTGCTGCAGCAGCGCATCGATGCCGCGCTCGGCGCGCTGGCCGGCATCGCCACCGTCGAAGCGCCGGCCTTCGCCACCGATCCGGCCACCTGCGCCATGTACTGGAAAGTGCGCAAGGGCACCTTCCCCTCGGTCGGCGCCATGCGCCGCACCGGCACCACGGTGATCATCGAGGACGTCGCCTTCCCCATCGAATCGCTGGCGGCGGCCACCCTCGATCTGCAGGCCCTGCTGCGCCGGCACGGCTACACCGAAGGCATCATCTTCGGCCATGCGCTGGAAGGCAACCTGCACTTCGTATTCACCCAGGATTTCTCCGACGCGGCGGAAATCGACCGCTATGCCCGTTTCATGGACGATGTCTGCGAGCTGGTGGTGCACAAGTACGACGGCTCGCTCAAGGCGGAACATGGCACCGGCCGCAACATGGCGCCCTTCGTCGAAATGGAATGGGGGCGTCAGGCGACCGACTTGATGCGCCGGATCAAGAAACTCTTCGATGCCGACAACCTGCTCAATCCCGGAGTCATCATCAACGACGACCCGCGGGCGCACCTGAAGAATCTCAAGACGATGTCGGCCGCCGAGGACATCGTCGACCGCTGCATCGAATGCGGCTTCTGCGAACCGCTGTGTCCCTCGCACCGGCTGACGCTCTCGCCGCGCCAGCGCATCGCCACCTGGCGCGAGCTGTCGCGCCGCGCCGCCGCCGGCGAGGATAGCGGCGACGTCGGCCGCGACTTCGCCTACTTCGGTGTCGACACCTGCGCCGGCTGCGGCCTGTGTTCCACCGCCTGCCCGGTCGGCATCAATGTCGGCGACCTGACGCGCCGCCTGCGCGGCCGCGGGCTGGGCGCGGTTTCGCAGCAGATCGGGGAATGGACCACGGACAATTTCGGCAAGGTGGCGACCGCGTCGCGATTCGGGCTGACCGTCGGCCATCTGGCCTCCAGCATCGTCGGCGACGGCCTCGTTGCACGCCTCTCGGGAGGCGCCTGGAAACGCGGCATGCCACGGGCCGGCAAACTGGCTCAGCAACGCTACGGCACCGGGGATCCGGTAGTGTATTTTCCGGCCTGCGGCGGCCGCATCTTCGGCGCCAACAGTGCGGACGAAACCGCGCTGCCGGAAGTCATCATGGATCTGCTGGAACGCGCCGGCTATGCGCCACGCCTGCCGGAAGACTTCGACAAACTCTGCTGCGGCCAGATGCTGGAAAGCAAGGGCATGGCCGAAGAAGCGGAGGAGATGGCCAACGCCGTGACGGCCGCCCTGTTGAAAGCCGCGGACGATGGCAAGGGCGGCTACTATCCAGTCATCATGGACGCCAGCACATGCTCGGTGCGCATGCAAAAGCACCTTGCCGGCCGCCTCCGGCTATACGATTTCCACGAGTTCGCCGTCGCCGCGCTGCTGCCGCGCCTGCGCCTGGTGAAGAAGCCCGGCCCAATCGCGCTGCACATCAACTGCAGCGTGCGCCGCGCCGCCTCCGACGCCAAACTGCGCCAACTGCTTGAAGCCTGCGTCGAGGAGATCGTCGAACCCGCCGGCGTTACCTGCTGCGGCTTTGCCGGCGATCGCGGCTTCGTCGTGCCGGAACTCAACGTGCACGCCCTGCGCAAGATACACGAAGCCCTGCCGGCAAACTGTTGCGAGGGGGTCTCCACCAACCGCACCTGCGAGATCGGCCTCACCGCCGAAACCGGACGCCCCTATCGCTCCATCGCCTATCTGCTCGAGGAGTGCAGCCGCAGCGAAGAGACGGCCTGCTGAGGACCGCCCCTGCCGGACGGCGCGATCAGCTTTCGGCGGTGCGACGCCGCAATGCGGCCTTTTGTCGCGCCCGGCTGGCGCGCTTGTCCTTGCGTTGATGCGCGCCGCCCTTCTTCAACAGCGGATCGAGCGCCAGCGGATTGCGCGGCTTTAGTGGCCTTGACGGCCTCTGCTTGGCCCGCTTCATCGCGGATAGAACTTCACCACCGTACGCCCGTCGCCGATCTGCCTCGGCTCGGGCTTCCAGGCGTGGCCATGGACGATTTCAAAAGTGGCCGGCAGGCGCCCGTCGGCATCCCGTGGCCATGCCTTGAACAGGCGTCGCCAGTCGCGCCAGCCCTGCCGGCCGAGCAATACGTCACGCACCCCGAGGTGGCGCTGGTCGGCGAGGAAGGCACGCGGCGTGGCGTAGGTCAGCGTGATGACCTCCATGTCCATCACCGGATCACCAAAGCCGGCGGCCACCAGCATGTCGCCCAGATCGTGCATGTCGAGGAAGCGTTTCGCCGTATCGCCAGCGCCGACTCTTGCACCGGCATCGCGAAGTTCCTTCAGCGTATCGGGGCCGAGCGTGGCGAAACTGAGCAGGCCGCCGACTTCCAGTACGCGGTGCAGTTCGCGCAAGGCCGGCAGCGGATCATCCAGCCAGTGCAGAACGAGATTCGACCAGATCAGGCCCAGGGTATTGGCTGCCAGCGGCAGGGCGCGCACATCGGCATTGACGAGGCGCGGCCCGCGCCCGGTCAGGCGCTGCCAACGCGAACTGCGGCTGCGGACGGCGTGCAGCATGGGCAAGGCGAAATCAACGGCCAGAGGGAAGGCCTTGGCATAGCGTTTGTGCAGTTCGCGGATGCCGTCACCGGTGGCACAGCCGATGTCGGCGACGCGCTGCGGCGATATTTTTACCAGGTCCAGCCGCGCTGCCATGCGAGCGCCCACTTCGCGGGCAAGGACTGCAGCCGAGTCGTAGGACCCGGCGGCAGCCGCGAAGTCGCCACGCATGACGGGGTCAGGCAGCGTGTAGCCCCAACCGGGCGAACAGCGCCTCGTCGCGATCGGCTTCGGGGTTGCCGGCCGTCAGCAGTTTGTCGCCGTAGAAAATCGAATTCGCGCCGGCGAGGAAACACAGGGCCTGCAGTTCGTCGCTCATTTCCTGGCGTCCGGCGGAGAGCCGCACCAGGGAAGCCGGCATGCTGATGCGCGCCACCGCAATGGTGCGCACGAATTCGAAGGGATCGAGCGGCGGTGCGTTTTCCAGCGGCGTGCCGGGCATTGGCACCAATTGGTTGATCGGCACCGATTCCGGCGGCGGGTTCAGGTTGGCCAGTTCGGCCAGCAACGAGGCGCGCGCGCGGCGGCTTTCACCCATGCCGACAATGCCGCCGCAACAGACCTTGAGGCCCGCCTCGCGCACCTGGCCCAGCGTGTCGAAGCGCTCGCTCTGGGCGTGGGTGGTGATGACCTGGCCGTAGAACTCGGGCGCAGTGTCGAGGTTGTGGTTGTAGTAGTCGAGTCCGGCGGCTTTCAGGCGTTCGGCCTGGCCTTGTTTCAGCATGCCCAGCGTGACGCAGGTTTCCAGTCCAAGCGCCTTGACCGCGCCGATCATGGTCGCGACGCGGTCGAGGTCCTTGTCCTTCGGGCCGCGCCAGGCGGCGCCCATGCAGAAGCGCGTGGCACCCTTGTCCTTGGCGGCTTGCGCGGCGGCGACGACCTCCTCGACTTCGAGCAGGGACTCGCGCTGAACCTCGCCACCGTGGTGGGCCGACTGCGAACAATAGCCGCAATCTTCGGAGCAACCGCCGGTCTTGATCGACAGCAGCGTCGACAACTGGACGGCGTTGGCCTGGTGATTCTGCCGATGCACCTGCTGCGCCCGAAACAGGAGATCGTTGAAGGGCAATTCGAACAGGGCGCCGAGCGCCTCGGTAGTCCAGCGCAGGGCCGGAACGAAGGTGGACGGAGCAGTTTGGGTCGCGGCTGTGGCGGTCATCGCAGTGGACTCGCTAGAATGCAGGAAGGCGCGAATCTTGGTGGAAGGAGCCGGGCTTGTCAATTGCAACGAGTTTGGCAATAGCGGCGAACCGGGGCGCAACCGCCCTGCTGCCGCAGGACTGCTTCCTGTGCGCGGCGCCCGGCGGCGATAGCCTGTTGTGCCCCTCATGCACCGTCAGCCTGCCTCGTTTGACGACCGAGCGCTGCCCGGTGTGCGCGTTGCCGACCCCGGACGCAAGCATTTGCGGCGCCTGCCTGAAACGGGCGCCGCATTACGATGCCGTACAGGCAGTTTTTCGCTACGAGTTTCCGGTCGATCGCCTGATCCAGTCGCTGAAGTACGCTCACCGTCTCGCCAGCGCCGACTTCTTCGGCAGGGCGCTGGCGCGGATAGCGGCAGCGTGTCGCCCCGACCTGATCGTGCCGGTGCCTCTCTCGGCGGCCCGCCTCGCACAGCGCGGCTTCAACCAGGCCCTCGAAATCGCCCGGCCGCTGGCCCGTGCGCTCGGCGCGCCGCTGGAGATCAGCCGCATTCACCGCCACCGCGACACCGCGCCGCAAGCCAGCCTGCCCTGGAAGGAGCGGATGAAGAACATCCGTCACGCCTTCGAATGCACCATCGACCTGACGGGCAAGACGGTGCTGCTGGTCGATGACGTGATGACCACCGGCGCAACGCTCGACGAGCTGGCGCGAACGCTCAAGGCGCATGGCGCGATACGGGTGGAGGGCTGCGTGCTGGCGCGGGCGCTGAAGGCTTGAAAGCGGCTGTACAATCGGGCTCCTCGACCCCAAATAGATATTCATGGCATTTCGCGATCCTGTCGACAAGAACCTGCTGCGCATGGAAGGGCGGCGTTTCGCCGCGCGGTGCGAGATTCAGATTTCATCCATTGAACGTGCCGACGCACTGCGCGAGGTTTCGCGCCTGGTGACCTCGATCACGCTGCCCTTCGCGATCGCCGAGGATGACACGGCGCGTGACGCCCTGCGCCAGGTACAAATGCGCGCCGAAGACCGCGCGCGCGAACTGATCCAGGAACAGATTCAGAACCTTGTCCGGGCCGAGGAAAACCAGCGCGAGAAACAAAAGCGGGCAATGCTGGAGGCATGGAGCAATCTCACCGGCCCGCTGAGTCATTTGCGCGCCTGGGCGCAAAGCAAACTCATGGCAGCGGAAAGGCAAGGCAGCTAGGCGACAAAGCCTGTCGCCACGCCGCGGCAAGTTCTTTAGCGCAAGCGCTGTTCGATGTGCTGCGCCAGGTCGGCCGGCAAACCAGGCAAGGCGCGCGCCTTCTGATAGGCCTCGCGCGCTTCCGGACTCTTCCCGGCGGCATCCAGCGCTATGCCCAGGCCTGCCCACCAGCGACCTTCGTTGGGGGCGAGGCGGGTCGCCGCCTGATAGTGCTCCACCGCTTCCGCGGCGCGTCCGGCGCGATTGAGCAGCGCAGCGGCAAATCCCTGATACTCGGCGCTGCGCTCGCCGGATGCCGCGTTCTTCTGCAGCAGTTCCAGTGCTTCAGGCGCCTGGTTGCGCTCGACTTTCAGGCGCGCCAGGGCCAGCGTCGATGCCATGCGCACCGGTGCCAGTTCCGCGCCCTTGCGCAGGAGTTCTTCCGCGTCGTCAAAATGCTTCGCGTCAATCAGCAGCGCCGCCAGCGTCTGCCGCGCCGCGGCATGTTCCGGGTAATGCGTCAGCGCCGCGCGGTAGCTTCCCGCAGCATCTTCCGCGTTACCCTGACGCTGGGCCAAAACGCCGCGGCGGTATTCGATCTCGGCACGTTCCGCCGGTGAAGGCAGGCGCTCCTGTTTGTTGATGTGAGCGTCAGCCGAAACCGGCGGCACTTTCGGCAAGGCCACCACCAGTGGCCGGAGCGGCGCGACAGCACTGACGACCGGTTTCTGCGGCGTCTTCGGCGCGGCTACCGGCACCTTGCGTGGCGGCACCTTGCGTGGCGGCTCGACAGCAAGCTCGGGCATCGCAGACAATGCATCCGCCATGCGCAGGGAAGACGGCTCGAGGCTGGCCACGGGCGCTGGTGCGGCGACGCTGACGGGCTCAGCGGATGTGGGTGTGACGGGTGCTGCGGCAACAACCGGTGCAGCTGGCGCGACGGCCACGGGACGTGCGACAGATACTTCCTGATTGCCGGTTTGCGTTGCGTACCATGCCGCGCCACCGACAGCCGCCGCCAACGCCAGGCCGAGCCATAGCCGCGGCAAACTGCGGCTCGGCTCCCGGCGCGCCGCCAACGGCGTCACGGCCGCGGGAAGACCAGCGCGATCGCCTTCGCCGGCGCGACGGGCATCCAGATCGCGCAGCATTTTGTTGACCAGGCTCACTGGACTACCACCAGTGCCACCAGTACAACTTGCGCAGGCCTTCGGTATCGCGACCCGCCAGTCTGACGTGTTCGCGACTCACCTTGGTCGCACCTTCGCCGTAGGCAAGCAGCATGGACTTGTGAGCCAGCACATTGACCAGGCGCGGCGTACCACCGGACAAGCGGAACAGCAGCCGTGCGCTGGCGGGCGGAAAAATGCCGCCATCACGATGACCGGCCACGCGCAGGCGATGCGCCAGATAATGCGCTGCTTCCTGCTGCTTCAGGCCCGGCATGCGGTAATGGAACACGATGCGCTGACGCAGTTGACGCACGGCAGGGTTTGCCAGCTTCTGGTCGAGTTCGGGCTGGCCGAACATCACCACTTGCAGCAGCTTGAACTTTTCCGTTTCCAGATTGGACAACAAGCGCAACGCTTCGAGGCTTTCCAGTGACATCGACTGCGCCTCATCGATGCAGATGATTACCTTCTTGCCCTGCGCCGCCAAATCCAGCAGATGCTGGTTGAACTCCTTCAGCAGATGGAACTGGTAGTCGAGGCCCTGGAGCTTGAGGCCAAGTTCCTCGGCAATCGCAATCAGCAGAATGCGCGGCTCCAGCGTCGGATTGGGCAGGTAGGCGACCGCCTGATCTTCGGTCAAGGTCGCCAGAAAACGACGGCACAGCAGTGTCTTGCCGGTGCCGACTTCGCCGGTGATCTTGATGAAGCCTTCGCCCGTGCTAATGCCTATCAACAGCGTGTTGAGCGCTTCCTGGTGGGCGTCAGCCGAATAGATGAAGCTGGTATCCGGCGTGATGCCGAACGGGAGTTCCTTGAGGCCGAAGTGATTGAGGTACATTCGGAATCCGTTTCAGCAGGAATCGTATTCCGCGCCGCGCAGAACTACTCTGCGGGCCGGACGGACGGGTAAGCCCGTACGCGCTCCTGAACGTCCTTGATGTCCTGCGTCCAGGCCCGGTCATTGTCGATCATGGTGGGCTTGATCAGTATGACCAGTTCGCGCTTGCGCAACGCCGAAGAGCGCTGACCCAGCGCGTTGGCAACGAAGCCGGTTGCGCCTGGCAACTGCGAGCGGTCGGAGGCCTGTTCCTGACGCATCAGGCCGCCGATGGCCACGATGTTGCCGTCCTGGACGCGGACGATGCTATCGGTTTCATTGATGCTGCTGGCCGCCAGCGGCAGAATATAGGTGCCCAGGGCGCCGAGGTTGATGGTCTTTTCCTTTTCCACCACGGTGCTGACCGCCGGATGGACATGCAGAATGATGTTGCCATCCTCGTCGATCTGCGGCGTGACATCCAGCGAAATGCCTGAAAAATACGGCAACAGGGTCACGCTCGGCGATGACACCGATCCCGTCGTTGTCGTCGTCGTCGACGAAGTGACATTGGTTACAAACAGTTCGTCGGTACCCACCTTAAGTACCGCTTTCTGATTGTTGAGCGTGGCGATGCGCGGCGAAGACAACACGGAGACGCTGCCCTGGGTTTCAAGGAAATTCAGCAGCGCGGCAAAATTGGAAGTCTGGAAGGCAAGGCCGATAAAGCCTTTGCCCAGAACGGATGCGGCAATCGAGCCGAATCGCCCCGGCGTCACCGAAAGCGTCGGCGTGGCTGCCGCACCGATAATCTGCGCGGAACCGGCGCCCGCCGTAAGCGTTGCACCTGGCTGCGCGACGCCGGTGCCGGAAAAACTGTTCGGGCCGCTTCTGAAGGCGCCCCAGTTGACACCCGCCTGGAAATCCTCCGACAGCGTCACATCGATGATCTTGGCCTCCAGCATGACCTGCCGCTCGGCAATGAGCTGGGTTGCCTTGAGGTATTTCTCGACGTTGCGCAGTTCGGTCGGCAGGGCACGCACCAGCACCACGCCTGACGACGGATTGACGACCACGCTGCGCCCTTCGGCAGCGCCGACCATGCTTGCCAGCGCACGATTCAGATCGCCCCAGAAATCGCTGTCGGTGCTCATGCTGACGCGACTGGTGTCGCCGCCGCGCGCCGCAGTTGGTGAGCCGGCGCCTGACGGCACGGTCTGACCCGGAGTCGGCGTCGTGGTTGACGCGCCTCCGGCCCCGCCACTACCCCCCCCACTACCGGTCATCGAACTGCCGGTGACCCGCAAATCGCTGCTGCCCTGACGCCGGCTGGACAGGTAATTGATATGGAAGACACGCGTCTTCACGGTGTTGGGTTCGATGAAAATGCGCTTGCCCTGAACGCGGTACTCGTAGCCGTAGAGTTCGCGGATGGTGTCCAGCGCTTCCAGCAGGCTCACGTCCTTGAGGTTGACCGTGAGGCTGCCGCTTACGTCGGGCGGCAACAGCATGCTGTAGCGGGTGCCCGACACCAGCGCCATGAAGACCTGCGTGGCCGGGGCATTGACCACCGACAGATCGAAGCGCGGCTCCGCCGCGGCTGTCTCGATCGCCGCCTGCGGCGCCAGCGGCGGCATGAGCGACTTGTCGGTCACTTCGGCATGAGGCGCCCTGCGTTCCGTCGCCGATTTCAGCAGCACATCGTTGATCTGATCCCGCACCTCGTTGCCGGCGCGCTGTGGCGCGGCACAGCCGGCCAAGGCGCCCGCAAGAATCAGCAGCATCCAGCGCGCATGGATTGCATGTTTCATTTTTCCGTGGTCCCCAGGGTTCCCGTGGTGCGCCGTTTTGCGCCAGCCGCCTTCTTTGCCGGCACTTTTTCAATGGAGGGCGTCACCTTGATGACTTCGCGTCCGCTCTCTCCCTTCAACACAACCTCGCTTTCGCTGATCTTCACCACCCGCTTGTCGCCCAGTTTGTCTCCGACTGCAACATACTGCCCATTGATGACGGCGGCCGACTTGCCCCCGGGCCGCAAAATCACTGTCTGCACCCCGCCTGTCTCCGGCGTCATGAGAACCCCGGCCGGGCGCGTTGGATCCGGCACCTGAGCCAGAGCGGACCCCGCCCCGGCGAGCCCTGCCAACACAAACACGTATGGACGCATCATACAACCAACCAGTTCCGGTCGAGACTCAAGGTGTAAACACGCAACACCATCACGTTGCGCGGATGCTTCTCCACCGTGAGACTGACGCTGTTCCACATCACGCGCTGCGGCATACGCTCAAGTTCCGCCAGGTAGTTCAGTAAATCATTGTAACTGCCCGCCAGCCTGATCTCGATGCCGTGCTGATAAATGCCCTCGACCGCGGCCGGCGCTGCCTCCCCTGCCGCAGTCTTGTCCTTGTCGGGATCCTTGGCATTCTGCACGGTCGTGCCGAACGTCGCCCCGGTCTTTTCCGCCGCGGCCGAAGCACCCACCCGCATCGCCGGCAGTGTTTTCAGGCCAAGGAGTTCAATGGCGCGATTTTTCGCCAGCAGTCCTTCCAGAAAGGCCTGCATCTTTGCCGGCGGCACCATGCCTGACTCAAAACTCACGAGGCGCCCGCTGACCGCCGCCAGGTCCTGCTTCGTCTGCGCCAGACGGCGCCGATTGACCGCATCCGGATCGGCGTTTTGCGCCTTGAGCACCGCGACCTGCGTCTGCTGTTGTGCGAGTTCTGCGCGCGCCGCAGCTTCCGCCCGGCCTGCGCTGCGCGCCTTGACCAGCAACGGGTCTATCGCGAAATTGAAAATCAGGAAGCCGCCACCGAACACCACTACCGCAGCAACGATGGTGCGTTCGCGACGCGTCAGCGCGGCGAACTTCGCGGCCCATTGCGTCCATTGAGCGGACAACGCACTCATCGTGCGGCTTCCTTCGCCTCTACCAGCTTGGGCATCAGGACGAAATCGATGGGTCGCGGCACAGGAGTCGGCGCCGGCACTACGGCGGCGCCCGGCATGACGGGACGACCCGCCGCAGGCGGATCGGCGCGATTCATGGTCAAGGCGGCAAAACTGCGCCCCTGAAATACCTTCTCGGCACCCAGGCGGCGAATGTAGTCGGGCAGTGCGCCGGCGTTCAG
>JAPLQZ010000108.1 GCA_026399415.1 Rhodocyclales bacterium
CAACGACTGGATTCGCATCGGCGCGCTGGTCGGCATGCAGCCGGAGGGCGGCGACAACTGGCTGATCGGCATCGTCCGCCGCTACGTTCGCACCGGGCCCAATCAGGGCTCGGTAGGTATCGAAACCCTGTCGAAAACCCCATACGCCGTGTTTGCCGATGCCGGCGGCCTGTGGACCGAGGCGCTGCTGCTCGACACTCCCGAGGTCGGCGAGTACGCCCGCATGGCGCTGGCCGCCAATGCACTCGAAGAGAAGGTGGCGCTGACGTTTACCCTCGACGACAAGAATGCCCGCCTGCACCCGCGGGAGACGATGGTGACGGGAAGCGACTTCGTCGTCGCGAATTTCTTCGTGCAGTCGTTCAGCTGATCGTCCGCCTCAGCTTGGCGGCCGCATCGCCGACTTCGGGCGGAAGGCCTTGACCACGGCGGCGTGGGTTTCCACATACGGCCCGCCGATCAGATCGAGGCAGTAAGGCACTGCAGCGAAGATGCCGGGCACGATTTGCTTGCCGTCGGCATCCTTGACGCCCTCCAGTGTTTCCTTGATCGATTTCGGTTGTCCCGGCAGGTTGAGGATCAGGGACTGGCCGCGGATCACGGCCACCTGTCGTGACAGGATCGCGGTCGGCACGAAGTTCAGCGAGATCTGCCGCATTTGCTCGCCGAAGCCCGGCATGACTTTGTGCGCCACCGCCAGCGTGGCTTCCGGCGTCACGTCGCGCACTGCCGGGCCGGTGCCGCCGGTGGTCAGCACCAGATCGCAGCCGACGACATCGCAGAGTTCGATCAGGGTCTGTTCGATGGTTGCCTGCTGGTCCGGGATCAGGCGCGTTTCCATGCGCCAGGGCGAACTCAGCGCCTGGCCGAACCACTCGCGCAGCGCGGGAATGCCCTTGTCCTCATAAACGCCGCTGGAAGCGCGGTCGGAAATCGAGACGAGGCCGATCAGTAGTTCGTCGTTCATATCATGTCCTTCAGGCGATTGTAGAGTTGACCCAGATACTCGTTCAGTGCCTGACGGCTTTGTCCAAGCCCGCCGGGCAGCAGGGCGGCGATCGGGGACGCTGATCGCGTGCTGAATGCGGTGGGCGCCGGCGTCACCTCCAGTCCCTGCTTTTCGAACAGCGGAACTGCTCGCGGCAGGTGCCAGCCGTGGCTGACCAGGGCAATGCGGGTGATGCCCGCTGCCTTGAGCAGCGGGCCCGACAGGCTGGCATTTTCCACGGTGTCGCGCGACGCGGCCTCGACCCAGCGCACCTTGACGCCGAAGTCGTGTTCCATCGATTCGCCCATCAGTTCGCCCTCGGGCCGGCCGCCGAACGGGGCGCCGCCGGTGACCAGCAGCGGCAAGCTCGATTCGCGCGCCAGCCGCGCGCCATAGCGCAGGCGCTCCAGCGACGCTGAACCTACCGTATCGCCGCCATACTCGGGCGCCTGGGAATACGTGCCGCCGCCGAGAATCACGATGGCCTGCACCCGCTGCAATTGCGCAGGAGTGATCGGCGGGTAGGGTTCCAGCGGAGCCATCAAGGCCGTGCCGACGACCGGCAGCGAGAGCACCAGCAAACCGATCAGCGAAAGGGTTGCCAGCCACAAGCCGCCGTGTTGCCAGCGCCGACTCCTGGCACGCATCAGCCACAGCCCGAACAACGCCATCAACACCGGGCCGGCGGGGGGCAGAATCAGGGCGGCTAGGAGCTTCTTCAGCAGAAACATCGGGTCAAAGGCGGGGCTGATCGCGTATTATTAAAGATGCCAGGCCGTTATTATCGACGGAATCCACCCCGATCACTATTTCATGACGGATCGCCACTACGGTATCGAAACGCTCTGCCTGCATGCCGGCGCCCAGCCGGATGCGGCCACGGGTGCGCGTGCGCTGCCGATCCACCAGACCACTTCCTTCGTCTTCGATTCGGCGGAACACGCGGCCAGCCTGTTCAACCTGCAAACCTTCGGCAACGTCTATTCGCGCATCGGCAATCCCACCGTCGCCGCCTTCGAGGAACGCATGGCGGCGCTGGAGGGCGGTCGTGCCGCGGTGGCCGCCGCCACCGGGCTGGCGGCGCAGATCGTCGCGCTGCTGACCTTGTGCGAGGCCGGGGACCGCATCGTCGCGGCGCGTTCGCTATACGGCGGCAGCTTTTCGCAGCTCGACGTCAGCCTGCGCAAGCTGGGCATCGAGACCGTGTTCGTCGATTCCGACGATCCCGAAAATTTCCGCGCCGCATTGTCGGCAAACACCAAATGCCTGTTTGCCGAGACGGTGGCCAATCCGCGGCTCAATGTGCTCGACATTACGGCGGTGGCGGCAATCGCCCATGCCCACAGCGTGCCGCTGATCGTCGACAACACTTTGCCTTCGCCTTGCCTGTGCCAGCCCTTCCGCCATGGCGCCGACATCATCGTGCACTCGGCGACCAAGTTCCTCGGCGGCCACGGCACCACGCTCGGCGGCGTGGTGATCGAGTCCGGCAAATTCGACTGGGGCAATGGCAAGTTTCCCGGCATGACCGAGCCTTCCGCCGGCTACCACGGCGTGAAGTTCTACGAGACCTTCGGCGATTTTGGTTTCACCATGAAGGCGCGCATGGAAACCCTGCGCACTTTCGGCCCCGCGCTGTCGCCGTTTTCAGCCTGGCAACTGATGCAGGGCATCGAGACGCTGCCGTTGCGGATGCAGCGGCATTGCGAAAATGCCCTGGCCGTGGCGCGGCATCTGGCAAGCCATCCGCGCGTGGCCTGGGTCAATTACCCGGGCCTGGCGGCCAGTCCGGGCTACGCATTGGCGCAGCGCTACCTCGGGGCAAAGAGCCATGCCGGCGCCGGCGCCATCCTCAGCTTCGGCATCAAGGGCGGCCAGCAAGCCGGCGAAGCATTCATTGACGCGCTGCAGTTCTGCTCCCATCTGGCCAACATCGGCGACGCCAAAACGCTGGTGATCCATCCGGCGTCGACCACCCACCGGCAGTTGAGCGAAGCGGATCAGCAGGCGTCCGGCGTGACGCCGGACCTGGTGCGGCTGTCGGTCGGGCTGGAAACGCTGGACGACATCCTGTGGGACATCGATCAGGCGCTGGAGCGCGGCGCAAGCGAATTTTGATTTCATGAGAAAGGCATAGACCGCAATGAACCAGATCCCCACTCCGAACACCGATCCCGCGGCCGATCAGGTCAGCAAAGCGCGTCTTGTCAATCGCATCGTGGTTGTCGCCCTGCTGGTGGTGGGCCTGGTTGGCGGCTGGGTGATGTTCGACGCGATATATACCCCCGGCCAGCCGCTGCCCCTTACTCTCAAGCACGGCGCGCCGCCCAAGAGCGCGCCCGCTGCCAAGCCAAGGCCGGAACCCGCCATGGCGGCGAGGACCACGGAATCGGCAGCGCCTGGCGCCCAAGCCGGCGAGAGCCAGTATGTGCTGCAATTGAATGTCGCCGGCAATGCGGCGGCCGAGGATCTACGCGCGAGGCTGGAACGGCAAGGCATAGCCTCCAGCATCGAGATACGCGTGACTGTCGGTCCCTTCAGAACGCGGGAAGGCGTCGACGCCGCCCGCGCCAAACTGAAAGAACTTGGCCTCGATGGCGGGTTGCTGATTACCACGACAAAGTGAATGGGACCCATGCCATGAGCCGCCAGATCATTTCCGCCGCCGCCGCCCCCGCTGCGATAGGCACCTACTCGCAGGCCGTGCAGGCCGGCAACACGATTTACCTGTCGGGCCAGATCGGGCTCGATCCGGCCAGCATGCAGATGGCCGATGGCATCGACGCGCAGATTGTGCGCGTCTTCGAGAACCTCAAGGCCGTTGCTGCTGCTGCTGGCGCGACGCTGAATGACGCGGTCAAGGTCAACATCTACCTGACCGATCTGGCCAACTTCGCCAGGGTCAACGCCGTCATGGCGAAATATGTCAGCGAGCCTTACCCGGCTCGCGCCGTGGTCGGGGTCAAGGAATTGCCGCGCGGCGCGCTGGTCGAGGCTGATGCCGTGCTTGTCCTTGGCTGAAAAGAAGTCCGCCAACACCCTCGCGGCCAGGTTGGCCCGGCTCGGTCTGCGCACCGATGCCGACTATGTGCTGCACCTGCCCCTGCGTTACGAAGACGAGACCCGCATCACGTCGATCCGTGACGCGCAGCCCGGCGTCGCGGCGCAGTTCGAGGTCGATGTCATCGACAGCGAAATCGCCTATCGGCCGCACCGCCAGTTGCTGGCGCGAGTGAGGGATGCCGGCGGTGGCTTGATCCTGCGCTTCCTGAATTTCTATCCGAGTCAGCAGAAGACCTTGCAAGCCGGTGCGCGCCTGCGCATTTTTGGCGAACTTCACGAAGGCCATCTCGGCCCGGAAATCATCCATCCGCGATTTCACGTCGTCGGCGCCGACGAGTCGTTGCCGGAATGCCTGACGCCAGTCTATCCAACGACGGCCGGACTCGGCCAGGCCACCTTGCGCCGCCTGATCGCGCGCGCGTTGCAACGCGCCGATCTGAGCGACACGCTGCCGCCGGCCCTGCGCCAACGGCTGCGCCTGCCCGAGTTCGCCGCCGCCATTCAGCTGCTGCACACGCCGCCGCCCGACATCGCGCAGGCAGTGCTGGAATCGCGCGACCATCCGGCCTGGCGCCGCGTCCAGTTCGACGAGTTGCTGGCGCAGCAACTCAGCCTGCGTCGCGCCTACACTGCCCGTCGCGCACGGGGTGCGCCACGGCTGCTAGCAACGACGAAACTCACCAAGACCCTGCTGGCCTCGCTGCCGTTTCGATTGACGGCGGCGCAGCAGCGCGCCTGGCGCGAAATCGCCGCCGACCTCGGCCAGCCGCATCCGATGCAGCGGCTATTGCAGGGCGACGTCGGCAGCGGCAAGACGGTGGTTGCCGCGCTGGCCATGCTGCATGCCGTCGAAGCCGGCTATCAGGCGGCCCTGATGGCGCCGACCGAAATCCTCGCCGAGCAGCATTACCGCAAACTGGCGGTGTGGCTCGCGCCGCTCGGCCTCGAAGTCGCCTGGCTTACCGGCAGCCTGAAAAAACGCGAGAAGGAGGCGGCGATTGCAAGAGTCGGCGCTGGCGAGACGCCGATTATTGTCGGCACGCATGCCCTGATCGAAGACAAGGTCGAATTCGCCCGCCTCGGCCTGGCGATTGTCGACGAACAGCATCGCTTCGGCGTGCGCCAGCGCCTGGCGCTGAAAGAAAAGGGCCTCTTCGCGCATCAGTTGGCGATGTCGGCGACGCCGATCCCACGCACGCTGGCCATGAGCTACTACGCCGACCTGGATGTCTCGGTGCTCGACGAACTGCCGCCCGGCCGCACGCCGGTGACCACCAAGCTGGTCGCCGAAGCCCGCCGCGACCAGGTCGTGGCGCGGGTGCATGAGGCCTGCCGGGCGGGGCGCCAGGCCTACTGGGTCTGTCCGTTGATTGAGGAGAGTGAGACCCTTCAGTTGAAGACCGCCGAGGAGACATTTGAGCGACTGACGGCTGACCTGCCCGACCTGAAAATCGGCCTGGTACATGGCCGCCTAAAGGCCACCGAAAAGGCCGCCGTGATGACGGCTTTCGTGGCGAACGAGATTCAGCTGCTGGTGGCGACCACGGTGATCGAAGTCGGCGTCGACGTGCCCAATGCCAGCCTGATGGTCATCGAACACGCCGAGCGCTTCGGCCTCGCGCAATTGCACCAGTTGCGCGGGCGCGTCGGGCGCGGCACCGACGCGTCGGCCTGCATCCTGCTGTATGCGCAACCGCTGGGCGAACTGGCCCGGGCGCGGCTGAAAATCATTTTCGAAATCAGCGACGGCTTCGAGATCGCCCGCGAGGATTTGCGCCTGCGCGGTCCCGGCGAATTCATCGGCGCGCGGCAGAGCGGACTGCCGCTGCTGCGCTACGCCGATCTGCAAGATGCGGCGCTGGTGGAGCAGGCGCGCGCCGTCGCCGAAGACATGCTGCGCGACGAGCCGGAGCTCGCGGCAGCGCATCTGCAGCGCTGGCTGGGCGGCCGCGAGGAACTGCTCAAGGCGTAAAATTTCGGCCATGACACTCGATCAACTCAAGCAACGCCTGACCCTCTACGAGAAGCTGATGCGGCTGGACAAGC
>JAPLQZ010000205.1 GCA_026399415.1 Rhodocyclales bacterium
CCCGGCCTGTACCAGCCAAGCGCGTTGTCCGCCGAGGAACGCGCGGCGGGCAAGGTCCTGCTGTGCTGCGCCACCGCACTGGGCGACGTCGAGATCGAATACGAATCGTCGGCTGCTCCCTCCGCGATTCGCCAGTACACCGCCCACGTGGTGAACATGGAAAAGCTGACCCACGACGTCATGCGCGTCATGCTCAAGCTGCCTCACGGGCAACAGATTCCGTTCAAGGCCGGGCAGTACATCAACATCATTCTCGACGACGGCCAGCACCGCGCCTTCTCCTTCGCCAATCCACCCCATCTGCCCGACCTGATCGAACTGCAGATTCGCCTGATGCCGGGTGGCCGCTATACCACCCATGTGTTCGAACACATGAAGGAAGACGATGCCGTGCAGTTCGAAGGCCCGCTGGGTGATTTCGCCTTGCGCGAATCCGAACGTCCGATCGTGTTCGTTGCCGGCGCCACGGGCTTCGCGCCGGTCAAGAGCATGGTCGAGGACGCCTTCCATCGCGACCTCAAGCGCCCCATCTATCTCTACTGGGGCGTACGCCAGCTGGCTGACCTGTATCTGCCGGACCTGCCGCAAAGATGGGCGCGGGATCACGCGAACTTCCACTTCATCCCGGTGCTCTCCGATGCCGCGCCCGAGGACCACTGGAGCGGCCGCACCGGACTGGTACACGAAGCCATCCTGACGGATTTCCCTGATCTCAGGGGCCACGAGATCTACGCCTGCGGCTCGGTGAAAATGGTTGAGGCAATCTTCCCGTCGCTGAAAAACCAGGGCGCCGAGGAGGGCATGTGCTTCTCCGATGCCTTCACCATCTCGGCGCGCTCGATGGCTTTCCAGCCGAAACAGTAGGCGGGAACAACGCCGACTTTGAGATCCGTTCATGACGACATGAGGTGAATGCCTCGGTTCGGCCCGGACGGCAGTATGATAGTGCCATCAAGGACAAGCGTCACCGATTCACTCACCCGAGGCTAGCGTGACAGCACTCTCGTTCGATTCACTGGCCGCCTACTGGTCGGCCCCGGAGGTGGCGGCGAACATCATCGTCTTCCTCAATCTTCTGGGTGCGATGCTGCTCGGCCTGATTGTCGGCTACGAACGCTCATACCATGGCCGCGCCGCCGGCATGCGCACCTATGGCCTGGTTTGCATGGCTTCCGCGGCACTGACTGTGATCGTCGGCTTCCCGGACCTCTGGTATGGCGGCCACACGGTACTGGTCAGCGCCGCCGACCCGACGCGAGTCATCCAGGGGATTGTTACCGGTGTCGGTTTTCTCGGCGCCGGGGTCATCATGAAGGAGGGCTTCAGCATCAGCGGTCTCACCACCGCCGCGTCGATCTGGGCGTCCTCCGCCATTGGCATACTCGTTGGCATCGGCTTCTATGCCGCGGCCATTTTGCTGGCGCTGCTGTCCGCCGTCAGCATGATGTGGATCTCCGAACTCGAAGGCTGGTTGCCTTCACGCCCGGCGGTTGCCATCGACATGCATTTCCGCAAGGATTTCGTTCCGCGCGAAGACGTGCTGCGTCGCGTCGCGCTGGAACGCGGCTATGAGATCGCCGGCGGGAGCATTTCCATCAGCTACGGCGAGGGGCGGTCGGAATGGCGTTTTGTTGCGGTGGCCCTGAACAAGCAAGGAGCCGCATCACTTTCGGAACTCGCCGGGGAATTGGCGCGCTTCGAAGGTATCGAGAATTTCAGCCTTTCCCACGCTCGTAACTAGCCGGGTCCATACGCAGGAATCGCCATGCAGGAGTTTGTATGGCGATCCGGACCGGCCGGCAAACATGACGCTTCTCATGAAACGAATTGCAGCCGCGCCAGATGTGCGTAGAGCCCGTCCTGCTGCACCAGTTCGGCGTGGCTGCCGGTCTCGACGATGCGGCCGTGGTCCATGACGACGATGCGATCGGCCCGCTGCACCGTGGCGAGTCGATGCGCAATGACCAGCGTGGTACGGTTATTCATCAGCTTCTCCAGCGCGGCCTGCACCAGACGTTCGCTTTCGGCGTCGAGAGCCGAAGTGGCTTCGTCCAGTAGCAGGATCGGACGGTCGGCGAGCAACGCACGGGCGATGGCGATGCGCTGGCGCTGGCCGCCGGAAAGACGCACTCCGCGCTCGCCCAGGTCGGTGTCGTAGCCCTGCGGCAACTGGCTCACGAAATCATCGGCGTAAGCTGCCGCGCAGGCGGCGCGCACGTCATCGGGGCTGGCGTCGGGGCGGGCATAGCGCACGTTTTCCAGCACGCTGGTAGCGAAGATCACGGCCTCCTGGGGTACCAGGGCAATGCAGCGGCGCACCGCCAGCGGGTCGGCCGCCGAGAGCGGGACGCCGTCGAGGCAGAGGCTTCCCGACTGGGGATCGTAAAAGCGCAGCAGCAACTGGAACACAGTGGTTTTGCCGGCTCCCGAGGGGCCGACCAGGGCCACGCTTTCGCCCGGCGACACGGCCAGGCTGAAGTCGGCCAGAGCCGGCGTATCGGGTCGCGATGGGTAGCGGAAGTTCACGCCCTCGAAAGCGATTTCACCACGCGGCCGCACCGGCAGGGGCAGCGGATGCGCCGGCATGCTCACATCGGGTTGTGCTGCAAGCAGTTCCAGCAGGCGTTCGGTGGCACCGGCAGCGCGCTGCAAGTCACCCCAGGATTCGGACAGGGCGCCGACGGAGCCGGCCACCAGCGCCGCGTAGAAAACGAACGCGGAGAGTTGTCCGGGACTGATGCGACCGGCCAGCACGTCGTGGCCGCCTACCCAAAGGATCAGCGAGATGGCGCCGAACACCAGCACCATGACGGCAGCTACCAGCGTCGCCCGGCGGGCCAGCGCAGTGGCGAAACCGCGTTCAACCAGCGCGGCGAAATCGCGCCGGTCGACGTTTTCGTGGCCATAGGCCTGCACGATGCGAATTTCGTGGATGGTCTCGTCGATACGGTTGCCCAGATCCGCCACGCGGTCCTGGCTGATGCGGGCGAAGCGCCGCACGCGTCGCCCGAACAGCACGATCGGCACCACCACCAGCGGCACGCCGGCCAGTACCATCAGGGTCAGTTTCAGGTTGGTGGTAAACAGCATGGCCAGCCCGCCGATCAGTATCAGGATGTTGCGCAGGGCGATGGAGAGGCTCGAGCCGATGGCTTGTTCAATCAGCGTCGTGTCGGCAGTAAGGCTGGAGATCACCGCCCCGGTGCGCCCCTGTTCGAAATACGAAGGCGGCAGCGACAGCAGGTGGTCGAAAACCCGCCGGCGCAGGTCGGCAGTGACGCGCTCACCGAGCCACGAGACGTTGTAGAAACGCGTGTAGGTGGCCGCCGCCAGCAAGGCGATGACGCCGAACATGGCCATCAGGGCGCGATCGAGCCAGGCAGGATCACCGGCGGCAAAGCCCCGGTCGATCACGGCGCGCAAGCCCTGCCCCACTCCCAGCATGGCCAGGGCTGCCACCACCAGGGCAATGGCGGCGAGGATGACGCGGCCGCGGTAGGGCGCAAGCAAAGCCACGACGACGCGGGCGGGAGTTGTTGGATCGGACATGGCCTAAGTTCCGGGAGAATCGGAACGCATTGTAGGCTCTTGATGAGGCAGGCCGGGCGGGCTCACGCAGATCAGCTTGCGGTCATCGTGCGTGCC
>JAPLQZ010000296.1 GCA_026399415.1 Rhodocyclales bacterium
CCGCCGGCCACCGCGTAGCCCGAGACGGCGGCGATCACCGGCTTCGACAGCAGCATCCGGGTCGGGCCCAGCGGCGCATCGCCGTCTTCGCTGAGTTGCCATTCATCGGGATTGGCGACGAAGGATTTGAGATCGGCCCCGGCGCAGAAATGGCCGCCCGTGCCGCAGAGCACCGCGACGAATGCCGCGGGATCGGCATCGAATTCGCGAAAAGCGTCTGCCAGTGCGTCAGCGGTGGCGCGGTCGATGGCGTTGCGCGCGGCGGGACGGTCGATGATGACCGTTGTCACCGCGTTCTGCTTCTCGACCAGCACGCTCATGGTGCCGGCCTCGCAATCGCTTCGTGGTCGAAGTCCGCGCCTGCCGGCTTTTCGCCGAGGGCGATGAGCTGCGGATACATGGCAACCATGTCTGCCACCAGTTCGTCATACGGCAGATCGTCGAACTCGCCGCGCTGCTTGACATATTCCATGTGGCGCTGGTTGGCCGAGTTGTAGGGGTGCATCTGCGAGTCGTTCTCGCCGTCGAAGTCCAGCGGGTGCACGCCAAAGCGCTGACACATGTCGAGGTTGAAAGCCGGTGTCGCCTTGACCCACTTGCCGTCCAGCCACAGGCTGACATAGCCGTGCCAGGCGAAGATATCGGTACCCATCAGGCGCGTCAGCTTTTCGGTAGAGAGGTGATTCTTGACGTCGGCAAAGCCCGGCCGCGCAGGGATACCGATGGCACGCAGGCAGGCGGCATAGACCAGCGCCTTGTTCACGCAATAGCCGACGCGCCGGGTCAGCGTGGTGCTGGCGCGCATCGCATGGCGCTGCATGCTGGCGCTGTAGGGATCGTAGCGGATGCCGTCGCGCACGGCATAGTAGAGGCCCAGCGCTTGCTCTTTCGGCGTACCACCAGCGCCGACTGTTGTGGCGACGAAATCCCGTATCGCCGGGTGACCGTAGTCGAGAAACTCGGTGGCGGCGAGCCACGCTGGATCGATGTCGCTCATGCGCCCGGCCAGGCGCGTTCGATGATTCCCGCGAAGTCGGTCGCCGCAGGCAGCGTGCCGAAGGTGGCGCCCCAATGATTCGGCGTCAGCCGTGTGGCGCAGAAGGCTGCCGCGACGGAGTCCGGCGCATGGCACAGCAGCAGTGCGCCTTGCATCGCCAGTGCGATGCCCTGCGTCAGTTCGCGGGCGCGGCTCTCGATGTCCTGCGGGTTGGTGAGGCCGTTTTTCAGCTTCGCCACGAAGGCGTCAAAGGCGCGGTTCTTGCCCAGCGCCGGGGCGATCTCCGCCGCCAGCACTTCAATGCTCTTTGGATGCCTTGCCATGGCGCGCAGCGTGTCGAGGCACATGACGTTGCCCGAGCCTTCCCATATCGAATTGAGCGGGCTCTGCCGGAACAGGCGCGGCATCGGCCCTTCATCGACGTAGCCGTTGCCGCCGTGCACCTCCATCGCCTCGGCCACCAGCGTCGGACAACGCTTGCAGACCCAGTACTTGGCGACCGGCGTCAGGATGCGGCGCAGCAGACTCTCGGCTTCGTCCTCCTGCGCATCGAAAGCGCGCGCCAGGCGCATCGACAGCGCCGTGGCGGCTTCGGTTTCCAGCGCCATGTCGGCCAGCACGTTGATCATCAACGGCTGATCGCGCAGCAGCTTGCCGAAGGCGGAGCGCAAGGACGTGTGATGCAGCGCCTGCGACAGCGCGCCACGCATGATGCCGGTGCTGCCGATGGCACAATCGAGCCGGGTATAGACGCCCATCTCCAGCACGGTCGGAATGCCGCGTCCTTCCTCGCCCACCAGCCAGCCCTGCGAGCCCCAGAATTCGGCTTCGGTGCCGGCGTTCGAGCGGTCGCCCAGCTTGTCCTTGAAACGCTGGATGCGGATTTCGTTGAGGTGCCCTGCCGGCGTCCAGCGCGGCACGAAGAAGCAGGACAGACCCCTGGGCGACTGCGCGGTGACAAGGAAGGCATCGCACATCGGCGCCGAGAGGAACCACTTGTGGCCGGTAAGGCACCAGCTGCCGTCGCCGTTGGCTTCGGCCCGCGTCGTGTTGGCGCGCACGTCAGAACCGCCCTGCTTTTCGGTGAGGCCCATGCCGATCAGCACGCCGCGTTTCCGTGCCGCCGGAATGAAGCGCCGGTCGTACTCGCGCGAGAGCATTTTCGGCATCCACTCGCGGGCGATCTCGGGCACATGGCGCAACACCGGCACCGCACCGTAGGTCATGGTGGTGGGGCACAGCGAACCGTCCTCGATCTCGGCGAACATGACATAGGCGGCGGCGCGCGCCACATGCGCGCCGGGCTTGGGATCGGCCCACGGCCCGGTGTCGCAGCCGTGGCGCTTCAACCAGCCGAGGCATTCATGCCACGACGGATGGAACTCGACCTCGTCGCGGCGGTTGCCGTAAGTGTCGAACAGCTTCGGCGTCGGCGGAAACTTGTTGGCCAGCCGGCCGTGCTCGATCCACTCTGCGCTGCCGATCTCGGCGCCGCGTGCGATCAGCCAGTCGTGCGCCCAGCCGGCGCCTTGCAGCGCCACGGCTTCCTGCAGGGGCAGGTTGCGAGTATAGGTGTTGTAGTTTTCCAGCGCATGAGCCTGGTTCAGGACTTCATGGCTGACGGTGAGCATGGGCGGGGTCGGGATCATGGCGCGTCCTTTTCTTGCATGAAGTCATGCACGGGCAGAGAGTCGGCATTTTTGTACCGCTCCGCGCGCTTGTCAAGCAAGCGCTTGCTTGGTAGCATGCCATCCCCTCTCTACCGAAGACGGAGCGCCCCATGATGTCGATTCCACGAACCTTGTTCGAAGAGGAGCACGAGCAATTCCGCGATACCGTGCGCCGCTTCATGGAGCAGGAGGTCGCCCCCCATCACGCCCGCTGGGAAGAACAATCCCACGTCGATCGCGAGATCTGGATTAAGGCCGGCGCCGCCGGTTTTCTCTGCGCCACCATGCCGGAAGAATATGGCGGCGTCGGCGTCGACAAGCGCTTCTCGGTGATCGTCATGGAGGAAGGGGCGCGCATCAATGCCACGGGCCTCGGCTGGGGCCTGCATTCGGAGATCGTCGCGCCCTACCTGCTGCATTACGGCAGCGAAGCCTTGAAGAAGAAGTATTTGCCGAAAATGGCCAGCGGCGAAATGATCGCCGCCATCGCCATGACCGAGCCGGCCGCGGGTTCCGATCTTCAAGGGGTGCGTACCACCGCAGTTCGCGACGGCGATCATTACATCGTGAACGGCTCGAAGATTTTCATCACCAACGGCTATATGTGCGATCTGGTCATCGTCGTCGCCAAGACCGATCCGGCCCGGGGCGCCAAAGGTACCAGCCTGCTGGTGGTGGATACTTCGATGCCCGGCTTCACCAAGGCCAAGCCGCTGCACAAGGCCGGCATGAAGGCGCAGGACACCTGCGAGATGTACTTCGACAACGTCAGGGTGCCGGCCGAAAACCTGCTCGGCGAAGAGAACAACGGCTTCGTCTATCTGATGCAGGAACTGCCCTGGGAGCGTTTGCAGATTGCCATCGCCGCCATCGCGTCGGCCGAGGCGGCAATCGACCTCACGGTGGCCTACACGCGCGAGCGCAAGGCTTTCGGCCAGGAGATCATGAAGTTCCAGAACACCCGCTTCAAGCTGGCCGAACTGAAGACCGAAGTGCAGATCGGCCGCGTTTTCGTCGACCGCTGCATCGAATTGCTGCTGGCAGACAAGCTCGATCCGGCGACGGCGTCGATGGCCAAGTACTGGTGCTCGGACCTGCAGTTCAAGGTCATGGACGAGTGCGTGCAACTGCACGGCGGTTATGGCTACATGTGGGAATATCAGATCACCCGCGCCTGGGCCGATGCCCGCGTGCAAAGGATTTATGGCGGCACCAATGAAATCATGAAAGAACTCATCAGCAGGAGCCTGTAATGACTGAAGCATTTATCTATGACGCCCTGCGCACGCCGCGCGGCAAGGGTAAGCAGGGCGGTGCGCTGAACCAGGCGACGCCGATCTATCTGGCCGCGACGGCGCTGCGCGCCTTGCGCGAGCGCAACCAGCTCGACACCTCGAAGGTCGATGACGTGGTGCTCGGCTGCGTCGAGCCGGTCGGCGAGCAGGGCGCCGACATCGCCCGCGTCGCCGCGCTCTACGCCGACTACGCCATCAGCGCCCCGGGCGTCACCGTCAGCCGCTTCTGCGCTTCGGGCCTCGAAGCCTGCAACCAGGCCGCGGCGCAGATCATGTCCGGCCAGGCGGACCTGGTGGTGGGCGGCGGCGTCGAGTCGATGTCGCGCGTGCCGATGTTCTCCTCCGGCGGCGCCTGGCCGATCGACCCGCAAGTGGCGGCGAAGACGGGCTTCGTGCCGCAGGGAATTTCCGCAGACCTGATCGCCACCAAGTGGGGCTTTTCGCGCCACGATGTCGATAGCTACGCCGCCGAATCGCAGCGCCGCGCCAAGCAGGCCTGGGACGAAGGCCGCTTCGTCAGATCCATCGTGCCGGTGAAGGACATCAACGGCCTGGTGATGCTCGATCGCGACGAATACATGCGGCCGGAATCCACGCTCGAATCGCTGGCGCTACTCAAGCCCGCGTTTGTCGAGCAGGGCGAGAAGTACGGCTTCAACAGCGTGATGCTGCAGCGCTATCCGGAAGTCGAGCGCATCAACCATGTGCATCACGCCGGCAACAGTTCCGGCATCGTCGATGGCGCTGCGGCGGTGCTGTTCGGCACAAAGGAAATGGGCGCGGCGCTGGGTTTGAAGGCGCGGGCGCGGGTCCGCTCCTTCGCCTCGATCGGCTCCGAGCCATCGATCATGCTGACCGGACCCTCATACGCCGCAGAAAAGGCGCTCAAGCGCGCCGGCATGAAAATCGGCGACATCGACCTGTTCGAGCTCAATGAAGCCTTCGCCGCCGTGGTGCTGCGCTTCATGCAGGTACTCGACGTCTCGCACGACAGGATGAACGTCAATGGCGGCGCCATCGCCATGGGCCATCCATTGGGTGCCACCGGCGCCATGATCCTCGGCACGCTGCTCGACGAGATGGAGCGGCGGAATGTGGGGACCGGACTGGCGACCTTGTGTGTGGGTGCGGGAATGGGCACGGCAACCATCATCGAGCGAGTTTGAAATGAAAACCGGCGCGAAATTGTTGTCGTCGCGGGATCGGGAGGGTGGGGCATTCTGCGCTGCTCATGTCACCCGTCGGCGCCCTGCGGGCACCTCCTCCTTCTTTACTTCGCTGCGCAGAACGCCCCACCCTCCCGATCAGGTGGCGTCGTCATGGTTTGACGGTCGCAAGGCAGAAGCGCTCCCCGCCACTGGGGGTATGTGGTCGGTGCGGCGAGGTAAAGGGGGAGAGTCGGGCGTAGCCCGACTTGGAGGACACGAGTGGCATCGACCACATACCCCCAGTGGCGCCTCCACACCCTCGCCGACCAACGCTTTTCTTCCATCAGGGTGCAACGCACCATGGAGCAATTGACATGCTGAACTATTCCGTCGATGCAGATGGCATCGCCACCGTCGAATTCGACTATCCCGACAAGTCACAAAATATTCTCAACGCCGCTTCCATGGGCGCCTATGCAGCCGCCATGCAGAAGGCGCTGGCCGATCCCGTGGTCAAGGGCATCGTCGTCGCCTCGGCGAAGAAGGATTTCATCGCCGGCGGCGATCTCGCCGAACTCGGTGCGGCGACCGATGCAGCGGCCTTCCACGCCGCGATCAGCGACTGGCACAAATTCATTCGCGCCGTCGAACTCGGCGGCAAGCCTGTCGCCGCGGCGCTCAACGGCAGCACGCTGGGTGGCGGCATGGAGCTCGCTCTCGGCTGTCATTACCGCGTCGCGGCCGACAACCCCAAGGCGCGCTTCGGCTTTCCCGAGGTCACTCTCGGCCTGCTGCCCGGCGCTGGTGGCACGCAGCGCGTGCCGCGCCTGGTCGGCATGATGGCGGCGGCACCCCTGCTCATGGAAGGCAAGCGCATCAAGGCGGCCGAGGCGCAAAAAATGGGTTTGATCCACGCCGTGGTGCCTGCGGGCGAGGAGCGCAAGGCGGCGCGACAGTGGGTGGCGGAAACCCTTGCTGCCGGTACCAAGCCGTTGCAGCCGTGGGACATGAAAGGAGCCAAGATTCCCGGCGGCGGCCCGAGTACGCCCAATGGCATGCAGATGCTGATGGCGGCAAACGCCATGCTGCGCGAAAAGACCTACGACAACTATCCGGCGCCGCGCCATATCCTCTCCTGCGTCTATGAGGGCCTGTCGACCAACCTCGATACCGGGCTTGCCATCGAGGCACGCTATTTCACCAACCTGGTGATGTCGCCGATATCGAAGAACATGATTCGCAGCCTGTTCTTCGGCCTGCAGGAAGCCAACAAGCTGGCTTCGCGTCCGGCGAATGTAGCGCAGCAGAAGTACACGAAGATCGGCATGCTCGGCGCCGGCATGATGGGCGCCGGCATCGCGATGTCCACCGCGACCGCCGGCATCGACATCGTCCTGCTCGACACCACGCAGGAAGCGGCCGACAAGGGCAAGGACTACGCCCGCAAGCAATGGAACAAGCAGGTGCAGCGGGGCCGCATGACGGCCGAGGCGATGGAAGCATTGCTCGCCCGCATCCACCCCACCGCCAGCTACGCTGATCTTGCCGGCTGCGAACTGGTGGTCGAGGCCGTGTTCGAGAAGCGCGAAATCAAGGCCGATGTGACGAAGAAGACCGAAGCGGTGATCGCCGCCGATGCGATCTTCGCCTCCAATACGTCGACCCTGCCGATCACCGGGCTGGCCGAAGCCAGCGCGCGCCCGGCCAACTTCATCGGCCTGCATTTCTTCTCGCCGGCGGAAAAGATGCCGCTGGTCGAAATCATCGTCGGCAAGGCCACCAGCGATGCGACGCTGGCGCGCTCGATGGACTATGTGCGGGCCATCGGCAAGACGCCGATCGTGGTCAATGATTCGCGCGGCTTCTACACCAGCCGCGTCTTCGGCACCTACGTTTCGGAAGGCATGGCCCTGCTCGAAGAGGGCGTGCCGCCGGCGCTGATCGACAAGGCCGGGCTGATCGCCGGCATGCCGGTGGGGCCGCTGGCGCTGGCCGACGAAGTCTCGATCGAACTGATCTACAAGGTGGCCCAGCAGACCCGCGCCGACCTCGGTGCCGCCTATGTCGAGCGCGCCGCCGATCGCGTCGCCGGAAAAATGGTGGCCGACCTGGGCCGGCTCGGACGCAAGTCCGGCGCCGGTTTCTACGACTATCCGGCAGACGGTCCGAAGCATTTGTGGCCGGGGTTGGCCGAGCTCTTCCCGCCAAGAGTCGGCGCTGATGGTACGGCGCTGATCAGCCTCGAAGAGATCATCGAGCGCCTGATCCTCGTGCAGTCGGTGGAAACCGTGCGCTGCCTGCAGGAGAAGGTGCTGCGCGCGCCGATCGACGCCGATGTCGGCGCCATTCTCGGCTGGGCCTACCCGCCCTTCCGCGG
>JAPLQZ010000280.1 GCA_026399415.1 Rhodocyclales bacterium
GGCTTTGTCACCCTCTGCGGCCGGCGGCCGCATGGCCGCCTGCAATTCATCAAGTATCGTCAGCCGCGCCTCGATCAGTGCCGATCCGTGCAAGGCAGCGGAGAGTTCGTCGCCCAGCGCGGCAAGGATTTTCGCATCGGGGCCGGGTGCGGGCATCAATGCGGAGATCTGCGCGTACGTGTTGTTTGCCTCGCCACGTGCGGAGGTCAGGGCAACCAGCAGTTCGTGTGGCGCCTGAGAGGTGTCGGTGGTCCGCGCGCAGCATGCGCTCAAATTCGCCAGCACCTGTCTGGCATGGACAGACCAGCGACTGACGGAGCGCTGACGGTCACCGTAGTTGCGAACCCGCTCTGCCAGGCGTGCTTGCAGGTCGGCAAATTTCGCGACCTGATCGCTTTCCAGAAGATCAACGTCGAGTGCGCGCCAGGCCTGGTCCAATTCGACCAGGCGGTTGGCTGGAATCATCGATTCACCACCGTTTAGCGCCTGCACGGCAGCGACCTTGATTTCGATTGAAGAGCATTCCTTCAAGAGCGCCAGCAATGCGGTGTCGTTGCCCAGAGCGGCCTGCAACCGGAAACCCCATTCAGACTCCAGCGACGTCTCTGGTAACGACGCAGGCGCTTCGGCTGGAGGTGTGCTGTCCTTCTTTGATAACGTACGAAACATGAGCTAAATACCTCGCACCAGAGCGAAGATGCTTGCGGTAGAAGGTTTTGGTGCGCTCGGCGGGGATCGAACCCACAACCCCTGGCTTCGGAGGCCAGTACTCTATCCATTGAGCTACGAGCGCGCTGGTAATCGGCCTGGATGGCCGAGGCGCATTTTACCGCTGCCTTGCGCGGGATTGGCTATACTTCGCCAAAATTCAGCCAACCAACAGGATAAAGTCATGTCTGCAACTTCAGATTCAGAATTCAACGTCCAGAAGATCCTGTCCTGGGCCCTGGTGATCGTTCTCGGCGGCGTTGCCCTGGTAGTGACGCTGGTGTCGATCGCGAATGCGGTAAAGGGAAGCAAGCCGCTTGATGCAGAAGCGGTCAACAGCCGCATTGCACCCGTGGCCCGGGTCGAGTTCGGGACCGCGTCTGCGGGCGTTGCGGCCGGGGATCGCAGCGGCGAGCAACTGTACAAGGCCACCTGCGTCGCCTGTCATGAAGCCGGCGTCGCCAACGCCCCCAAACTGGGTGACAAAGCCGCCTGGGCGCCGCGTCTTGCACTGGGACTGAATGGCCTGTTGAAGTCGGCGATTGCCGGCAAGAATGCCATGCCGCCGAGGGCCGGTTCCGACGCCAACGATGCCGAACTGGCGCGCGCCATTGTCTATATGGCGAACAAGTCCGGCGGCAACCTGAAGGAAGCTGCGGCCAAGTAGCCAGTCGCCGCAAGGCCTGCGAACGAAGCGCAAAGCGCCCGCCTTGGCGCGTGCGGTGCCGGCATCGGGCACCGAATTTCCTTGCGCCGAGGCTTTCTGCGCCGACTCGCCCATTTCAACGATGAAACGCGAAGGCTCGCGCGGCGTCCATTGCCGGCCCTGCTTGCGCCGCTGGCACCAGGTCACCGTCAGGCTGGCCTGCGCGCGCGTGATGCCGACATACATCAGCCGCCGCTCTTCCTCAAGTTTCGCCAGTTCAAGCGAGTCGCGATGCGGCAGCAAGCCCTCCTCGACGCCGACCAGAAATACATGACGAAACTCGAGGCCCTTGGCGGCGTGCAGGGTGGCGAGCTGCACGGCATCCTGTTCGCCCTCGTTCTTGTCCAGCATCGATAGCAACGCCACGGATTGCGCCAGTTCGAGCAGGGTCTTGCCCTCCTCCTCGCCCTTGCGCCCCAGCCACTCGATGAAGTCGCAGACGTTGGCCCATTTGCCTTCCGCCTCGCGCACCTCCAGCGATTCGAACAGCCAGCTTTCGTAGCCGATGGCCTTGATCAGATCGTTCAGCACGTGCCCGGCCGGCTCCTTGGCGGCGCGTCCTTCGATGCGATTGATGAAGTCGCCGAATTCGCGCAGGGCAGTGCGCTGCCTGACATTGAGTTCGGCATCCAGACCGGGCGCAAAGATGCTGGCGAACAGGCTTTGATGCCGCCGCCCGGCGGCACGGCCGAGCGCCTCCAGCGTGGTACCGCCTATGCCGCGCTTGGGCGTGGTCACGGCACGGATGAAGGCCGGATCGTCATCCGGGTTGACCAGCAGGCGCAGGTAGCAGGTGATGTCCTTGATCTCGGCCCGGTCGAAGAAGGATTGCCCGCCCGAGATCACATAGGGAATGCGCTGCGCGCGCAATTGCTGCTCGATGACACGCGCCTGATGGTTGCCACGATAGAGGATGGCGTAATCGGAAAACTTGCTGCGCCGCTCGAAGCGATGGGCGGACAGGCGCGAGACGACCCATTCCGCTTCGTGATCACCATCGCGGCAGGTCTGGACATAAATCGCGTCGCCCTGTCCGTGCTCGGACCACAGCTTCTTTTCGAACAGCTTGGGGTTGTTGGCGATCAGGGTGTTGGCGGCCTTGAGGATGCGCGAGGTGGAGCGGTAGTTCTGCTCGAGCTTGACCACCTTCAGGCTCGGGTAGTCGTCCTTCAGCAGACGCAGGTTTTCGCTGTCGGCGCCACGCCAGGCGTAGATCGACTGATCGTCGTCACCGACGGCGGTGAAGGAATCGCGCCCCTGCGTCAGCAATTGCAGCAGGCGGTACTGGCCGCGATTGGTGTCCTGGTACTCGTCCACCAGCAAATGCCAGATCCGGCTGCGCCAGCGTTGCGCGATCTCGTCATGCGCGCTGAAGAGCCTGACCGGCAGGCGGATCAGGTCGTCGAAATCCACCGCCTGATAGGCGCGCAGGGTGCGTTCGTAATCGGCGTAGAGCTTCGCCGCGGCAGCCTCGAACTCGTCGGCCGCGTCCTCCAGCGCCGCTTCAGGCTCGGTCAGCATGTTCTTCCACAGCGAGATGCGCGATTGCAGGACGCGCAGCCGGCCCTTGTCGATGTTGCCGGCGAGTTCCTGGAACAGCGCCGTGGAGTCAGCCGCGTCGAGAATCGAAAAGCGCGGCTTGAGGCCGACGGCCGCGGCTTCCTGGCGCAGGATGCGCACGCCGAGGGCATGAAAGGTGCTGACGATCACGCCCTCGGCGCGGCCGCCGATCAGTTTGCCGACGCGCTCCTTCATTTCCTTCGCCGCCTTGTTGGTGAAGGTGATGGCGGCGATATGCGATGGCGCGATGCCGTAGTCATCGACCAGCCAGGCGATCTTGTGCGTGATGACGCGCGTCTTGCCCGAGCCGGCACCGGCCAGCACCAGCAGCGGGCCATCGAGGTGGCGCACGGCTTCGCGTTGCGCCGGATTGAGTTTGACCATGGGGGATTACCGGCGACGCCGTATCGTCAGCGCCGACTCCTGGAATCGGCGCGGACGTGACACGCGAATCGACTCTATTTGAGGGCGCCGAAGACCTTTTTCGCCAGTTTGCCGGCAGCGCCGGCGGGGTCCTGGCGGATCGCCTTTTCTTCGTCGGCAATCATCAGGTAGAGACCGTCGAGCGTCTTCTGCGTCACGTAATTTTCGAGATGCGTGTCCTGCTCACGCACCAGCCCGAACTTGGCCGCCTTGCCGGCCAACTGGTCATATTTCTCCGCCAGCTTGACCTTGGCCATGGCCGTCTTCACCACCGGCTTGAACTTCTCCGCCATCGGCCCGGACGTGGTGCGGCGGAAATATTGCGTCGCCGAGTCCTCGCCACCGGACAGGATTCCCTTGGCATCTTCGACGGACATCTGCTTGATCGAATTCACCAGCAGGGTTTTGGCCTGCGGCACCGCGGCCTCGGCGGCGCGGTTCATGGCGGTGATCAGTTCGTCCACCTTCTTGCCCTGGCCGGTCGCCCGCAGCAGCTTGGCGGCGTCGTTCAAGGCCCCCGGCAGCGGGATCTTGACCAGC
>JAPLQZ010000032.1 GCA_026399415.1 Rhodocyclales bacterium
GATGCCCTTGCTGCAGGCGCGATCGAGCACCGCGGCGGCGACGGCTGTCGATTGGGCGACCAGGGCGATCTTGCCCGGTGTTGCGGTGGCGGAAGCCACGCTGGCGTTGAGACCGCTCGCGGGAACGACGAGGCCGCCGCTGCCCGGGCCGACAATGCGCATCAGGGTGGGCCGCGCCGCATCGAGGATGGCCTTGTGCGCCTCCGCCATCTGGCTGGCGTTCAGCTTGCCCCGCATCGACGGACCGACGATCGCCGCCCGCGTGCCGCGGGCGCCGAGCTGGGTGATGATCTGCGGCACATCGCCCAGCGCCGCGCAGATGATCGCCAGATCCGGCACCACCTCGAGTTCGTCGATATGGATGTGGCCGCCGAGGCCGAACAGCGAATGCTTTTTTGCCGTCGCCGGAATGACCGGTCCGGCGAAGCCGCCGGCGGCCAGGTTGCGCAGCACGATCTCGGCGTAGCGGCCCGCGCCGTCGGCGCTGTGCGCGTCAGGGCTTCCGCCTCGCGGGCCGGCGTTGCAGACCACCGCGACCGATTTTGGACGAAAGAGAAATTCGAGGTTGCGGACAGTCATTTTTGTTGTATCCCCTGCGCGAGGCGGGGGACGGTATCCCGGTGATGTTGATTCTGGTCGCGCAGCAGCGAGCAGAACGCAGGTAATTGTGCCACAGCGACCGTGCGCGGCACTCTTGAAACTCAAGAGTCGGCGCTGGTGGTACGGCAAGTACAATGCACCTGCCATGATGCCCGCTGCCGTCGCTCCCGACTCGATTGAAACCTTCATCGCCCGCTGGCAAGCCGCCGGTGGCAGCGAGCGCGCCAACTACCAGCTTTTCATTACCGAGCTGTGCGAACTGCTTGGCCTGCCCAAACCCGAACCCGCCCAGGCCGAGGCCTGCGACAACGCCTATGTCTTCGAGCGCCGCGTCACCTTCAGGCATGGCGACGGCTCCAGCTCGAACGGCTTCATCGACTGCTACCGTCGCGCCGCTTTCATCCTCGAAGCCAAGCAGACAAAGCTCGCCGAAACTATCGGCAAAGTCTTCGACGACGCCCTGCTGCGCGCCCGCAGCCAGGCCGAGAACTACGCCCGCGCCCTGCCGGCCGACGAGGGCCGGCCGCCCTTCCTGATCGTGGTCGATGTCGGCAACGTCATCGAGTTGTATGCCGAATTCTCGCGCAGCGGCGCCACCTACACGCCCTTTCCCGATCCGCGCTCGCACCGCATCCGGCTCGCTGATCTGCGCGACGAAGCCGTTCGCAAGCGCCTTGCCGCCGTCTGGCTCGACCCGCTTGGCCTCGACCCCGCCACGACTTCCGCGCGGGTTACTCGTGACATTGCCGCGCATCTGGCCGAAGTCGCCAAGTCATTGGAGCAGAGCGGCCACGCCGCCGAGACCGTCGCCGGTTTCCTCACCCGCTGCCTGTTCAGCATGTTCGCCGAAGATGTCGGGCTGATTCCCAAAGGCAGCTTCCGCGAGTTGTTGCAAAGCCTCAAGGACGACACCGCGCAGTTCGTGCCGCTGATCGGCGCGCTGTGGAAGGAAATGGATGTCGGCGGCTATTCCGTCGTGCTGCGCAAGACCCTGCCGCGCTTCAACGGCAAGCTGTTCAAGCAACCCGACGTTTTGCCGCTTACCAAACAGCAAATTGCCCTGCTGCTCGAAGCCTCGAAGGCCGACTGGACGCAGGTCGAGCCGGCGATCTTCGGCACCCTGCTGGAACGCGCGCTCGATCCGCAAGAGCGCCACGCGCTGGGCGCGCACTACACGCCGCGCGCCTACGTCGACCGCCTGGTGCAGCCGACCGTGATCGAGCCGCTGCGGCAGAGCTGGGCCTACGTGCAGGGCGCCGCCGTGCTGCTCGCCAACGAAGGCAAACAAAAGGAGGCCATCGCCGAAATCCGCGCCTTCCACCACAAGCTGTGCAGCCTGCGCGTGCTCGACCCGGCCTGCGGCAGCGGCAACTTTCTCTACGTCGCGCTGGAACACCTCAAGCGTCTCGAAGGCGAAGTGCTGAATCAGTTGCACGACATCGGCCACGGTCAGGCGCAGTTCGAAATCGAAGGCCTGAGCGTCGACCCGCACCAGTTCCTCGGCCTCGAACTCAATCCGCGCGCGGCGGCGATTGCCGAACTCGTGCTGTGGATCGGCTACCTGCAATGGCACTTCAGGACGCGCGGCACCGGCCTGCCGCCGCAGCCTGTGCTGAAGGATTTCCGCAACATCGAATGCAGGGATGCCGTGCTGGCGCATGACGGCATCGACTATGCACTCGACGACAAGGGCATCCCCGTCAGCCGCTGGGATGGCCGCACGACGAAGACGCATCCCGTCACCGGCGAGCAGGTGCCCGACGAAGCCGCGCGCGTGCCGCTGGAGCGCTACCGCAATCCGCGCCAAGCGGAATGGCCCGAGGCCGACGTGGTGGTCGGCAATCCACCCTTCATCGGCGCTTCGACCATGCGCGCCGCGCTCGGCGACGGCTATGTCGATGCCCTGCGCGGTGCGTGGCCGGCGGTGCCCGAGTCGGCCGATTTCGTCATGTTCTGGTGGCACCACGCCGCGCAACTCGTGGTGCAAGGCAGGCTGGCGCGCTTCGGCTTCATCACCACCAACAGCCTGCGGCAGACCTTCAATCGCCGCGTGGTGCAAGGCGCACTCGATCAGGGTCTGCACCTGGCCTTCGCCGTGCCCGACCATCCCTGGGTGGACAGCGCCGACGGTGCTGCCGTGCGCATCGCGATGACCGTCGCCGCGCCGGGCGCGGGCGAAGGCCGGCTGTGCACCGTCACCACCGAGCGCGAGGGCAAGGGCGAAGGGCTGGATGTGGAACTCGCCGAGCACGTAGGCTTGATTCACGCCGATCTGAAAGTCGGCGCTGACGTGACGGTGGCGCAGGCCTTGCGGGCGAACGGCGGTATCAGTTCGCCGGGCTTCAAGCTGCACGGCGCGGGATTCATCGTTACGCCAGAAGAAGCTGCTCGCCTCGAAGCCGACTCGCCGATCAAGCCCTATCGCAATGGCCGCGACCTCACCGACCGGCCGCGCGGTGTGAAGCTCATTGACCTGTTCGGCTTCGACGCCGACGAAGTGCGCCGCCGCTGGCCGGCAACTTATCAGTGGGTGCTGGAACGCGTGAAGCCTGAGCGCGACGCCAAAGCCCACACACCGGACGGCGCGAGTTACGCCAAGCTGTGGTGGCTGCATGGCAAACCGCGTTCCGAATTGCGCAAAATGCTGGTTGGCTTGCCGCGCTACATCGCCACCGGCGAAACCGCCAAGCATCGCGTCTTCCAGTTCCTCGATGTCGCGATTGCGCCAGACAACATGCTGACAGCTATCGCAACGGACGATGGCTACTTCCTTGGCGTGCTTTCGAGCCGCGTGCATGTCGTCTGGGCACTGGCAACCGGCGGGCGGCTCGGTGTCGGCAACGATCCGCGCTACAACAAATCCCGCTGCTTCGAAACCTTCCCCTTCCCCGTCACCACTGCCGACCAACAAGCTCGCATCCGCGACCTCGCCGAACAGATCGACGCCCATCGCAAGCGCGTGCTGGCGGCGCACGACGACCTGACGCTGACCGGCCTCTACAACGTCCTCACAAGAGTCGGCGCTGGCGACACGGCGCTTTCAGCCAAGGAAAAGGCCATCCACGAAAAAGGCCTCGTTGCCGTGCTCAAGCAACTGCACGACGAACTCGATGCCGCCGTACTCGACGCCTACAACTGGCACGATCAGCCCGACGAGCAAACCATCCTCGAACGCCTCGTCGCCCTCAACACCCAGCGCCGCGCCGAGGAAGCGCAAGGCCGCATCCGCTGGCTGCGCCCCGAATTTCAAGAAAAAGGGGCCAGGCTCGAATTTGGTGAGGCGCTAAATTCGAACCAGGCCCCTTTTTCAGCCACGAGTCCCCAAGTCACGCCGGCTCCGATGCAACAATGGCCGCAGACTTTGCCCGAGCAACTCGCCGCCGTTGCCAGAATTCTTGCCGACTCCCCCACCGCGCAAACCGCAGCCCAGCTCGCCGCCAACTTCACCGGCAAGGGCCGCTGGAAATCCCGCCTGCCCGATATCCTCGCCGCCCTGGAAGCCCTCGGCCGCGCTCGTCGCTTGGATGACGGGCGATGGATGGGATAAGGGTTGCACCATGACTCGTGACCCGAAGCCTCGCAAGGACTCGAACATGAAACATTTGCATTGGGTTCCGGAGTTCTACCTTCGATACTTTGCGACACCGGAAACGCGTAGCGCAGAACGACCTCAAGTCTGGATCTTCTCGAAGGACGCTTCGGACGGTGACGAATCTCCGACAAATATCCGAAATGTTTGTGGCAAGCGCTATCTATACGCGCCGCTCGAACAAGACGGTAGTCGCAATTGGGAGTTGGAAGATCAGTTGGAGAAACTTGAGGCGACATTGGGGCACGTATGGAAGGACTTGGCCGAAGGGTTCGTGCATCTCGATGACTCGGCTATGCGAAAAGGCGTTTCACTGTTCGTCGCGGTCATGCACCTGCGAAATCCTGAGACGCGCAGGGTGGTCGAGACTATTCATCAGAAGCTTGTCGCGTTCCTTGCAAACATGCCAAGCCGGCCCGATGGAACACCAGCTTTGGACCATGTCGAAATTGGGGAAAGGCGGTTTCCCGTGGAGGTGGAGGGTTGGCATGAGTTCCGTTCGTGGGGAAAGAATGACCACGACAAATTGTTTGTGGACATTGTCCGTTCGGAAGCGATTTGGATTGCGGAAATGCTTATGAAAAAGCGCTGGTCAATCGTGTGCGCAGAGACCGACACTTTCGTCACCTCGGATAAGCCCGTTGCGATCCAGCACCTGTCGCGTGACGTTGCTGGCTTTGGCACGCCGGATGGAATCGTTACATTCCCTCTAGGACCGAGGCGTCTCTTGGTCATGGACGACATGCATGATGAGCCTGAAAATCAGTACTACCCTCTTCACCAGTCGAACGCCGGTGCGTTTAACTTGGGCATCTGGCGAAACGGTAGCCGTTTCATGATCACCGGGCGGCCCGTAGAGGAAGTACTAACTGAAATCTGTGCTTGGGCGAACGAATATGAAAGCGGTGATGAATAGACGCCTTGTCATATGGCAACAAAGTGTGCCGTTCCGTTCCAGCGAGTTATATTGGGCCTTGTTCGCCGAACTGTGGAGCATCCAAATGAGTGGGATCACCATCAGCGGTAAGAAAGCCCATTGCAGAGAAACAGAAATCGAAGATAAAGCGCTGACGAGCCTTCCTATCGCTGACGTCAGCTATTTGGGTTTGCTGGTTAAAAGAATCGCCACAGCGGATCGGGGCGAATTCGCCAGCGAAGCGGAGGTCGCCAGCTTTTTCTCGGAACACGTCGAATGAAGTTCACCCAGTATTTTCTGACGATGCGACAGCGACCGGACCGGGCGCCGATACTGCTTGAATGGATCGAACGGACGATCAATGCGCCGGAGCGGGAGGAAATTCAGCAGGATGGCCGCATCCGGCGCTGGGCGCGCATTTCCGAGGCAGGCAATCGCTGGTTGCGCGTCGTTTTGCTCGAAGATGGCGAAACGGTGCACAATGCATTCTTCGATCGAGGAGCCGAGCGATGAACATCAAGTACTTTCAGGACACCGATACTCTGTATATCGAGTTTCGCAAGGACGCCGTCACGGAAACTCGCGATCTGGACGAGGACACGCTGCTCGATCTCGACGCTGCGGGCAACATCGTTGCAATAACGGTCGAACACGCGCGCCAGCGGGCCGACATCCCGCATTTCTCGTTCGAGCAGGTGGCTGCGTAGAGCTCCTGCGTTAGCGTGTCCACCACGCGGCGGCGGCGAAAATCATCAGCACGATGAACAGATAAGTCTTCCACGGCTGCTCCTTCTCCGCATAGGGGTCGGTCAGCGCGCGCTCGGCGCCTTCCGGCAGTTGCGCCAGTTGCGTCAGCGAGGTGCCGAAGGGAATGTTGATGCGCGCCCGCGCATTCACCGCCCAGCCGTTGGCGTCGAGTATCGGGCCGAGGTTGCGGCTTCTCAGCTTGAACCAGGCGAGCACCATGGCCGGGGCGGAGATCAGCAGCATCAGGCCGACTATGGCCAGCGGCATCTGCCACCACTTGAGGGCGAGCAAGCCGGTCATGACTCCGGCCAGGACGGTTCCGATCGCGCCGACGGCGAGGCCGATGGCAGCGAAGATGCCGGCGAACTTGCCGACATCGAAGGCCTGCTGCGCGGCCGGTTTTGCAACTGCCGGCGAACCCTCGACTTTCTTGCCGACGCCGACGGCGGCTTCGCCCAGTTTGCCCTCTATCGCGGCGGCCTTGCTCGCGGCGATCTTCTGCAGTTGTTCGCCGATCATGCGCATCAGGCGCTTGTAGGGCGACCAGAAGGCCTGGCGCAGGCTGATCGGATGCTCGACCAGCTTGGTGATGGTGGCGTTCCAGTCGCGGCCCTGGCGGTCGTAGAACACGCCGTTGCGTCCCGCCATCAGTTGATCGGAATCGCCGGCGGTGAAGGCGGCCGCGATCGACAGCTTTTCTCCATTGCGGACACAGTCGCAATACACCAGGCAGATGCGCGACAGTCCGGCCAGCGCGGCGTGTTTCGCTGCGTCATTGACCGCCACGCAGAGTTCGGCGGAGCGACCGTCGAGATACAGGGTGCCGATCTGGAATGTCGCCTTGCCCTGGCGAGTGTAAAAATCGCGGAAGGCGACGAAGTTGTTGGCCAACGGCAGCAGGTCGCGCACATAGCGCGCCAGACGCTCGAGATCGCGCACGGCCTGCGCCTCGGGCGGCACGCCGGCAGGTTTGGAGGCCTGCCAGGCGACGAATACGGCGAGCTGATCCTGCACTGCCAGCCAGTCGCTTTCCGTGAGTGCCGTGCGGGCGCCGAGCAGCGGCACCACGGCGGCCTCGCGCAGGATGGCAATGCGTGCGGTCCAGGCCGGGTTGATGCCCGAATTGATGTCGGCGCTCAAGGGCACCGTAGCGCCAGCGCCGACTCTTGCCAGCGGCAGGGCGGCGATATCCGCGTGTGCCGCGGAAAGCGCGGCGGCACCCAATGATTTCAGTGCATCGTCGGACGCGTTCAGCGCGTCGCCGGCGCGCACGTCGAACGCTGCCAGGCGGCAACGGACGAAGAAGTCGTCGAGTTTTTCCTTGACCGCGGCGACCGCGGCGCAGGCGGTTTCGGTGGCCTCGCCGAGCGGTTTCGCCGCGTTGCCGGAAGCTTCCCATGCCGCCAGTGCGCGGGCAGCGCAGTCGGCCTCGGCGGCACTGGCGGTTGCGACCGTAACCAGGGTTTGCCCGTCGCCCGGCAGGCCGCGCGCGGCGGCGAGCAGCGGCGCGCCGGCTTCGTCGTCCTTGATGGCGGCGAGCGGCACGCCGTCGAGCTGTTGCGCCAATACGCCGGGATCGGCCAGGCGGGCTGCCACCCAGTCGATGGCCGCCAGCAGTTCCGGGGCGCGGACATGGCCGTCATTGTCGCTGTCGATCAGCGCCAGCGTTTGCGGATCGAACTCGATGCCCTTCACCGGGCAGGACAGCGCGACCCACAGTTTCTGGTCAAGCTCCTTGAGGGCGAGCAGGTCGGCGGCGGTATCGATGCGCACCTGGTCGAAGCCGCCGGCGCGGAAGAATTTGAATGCGTGAGGCACGATCAGGCTCCTTCTCCCACAAAGGGGTTGTTGCGGCGTTCCTCGCCAATAGTGGACATCGGCCCGTGGCCGGAAATGAATTCGACATCATCGCCCAGCGGCCAGAGCTTGTGGTGGATCGAGTCGATCAGCGTCTGGTAATCGCCGCGCGGGAAATCGGTGCGGCCGATCGAACCGGCGAAGAGGACGTCGCCGGTGATCGCCAGCTTCGACGGGGCGTGAAAGAACACCACATGCCCCGGTGTGTGGCCGGGCGTGTGCAGCACCTGAAGGATCTCGTTGCCGACGCTGACCGTGTCGCCGTCATTGAGCCAGCGGTCCGGCGTGAACGCCTGCGCCAGCGGGAAGCCGAAGGCGCGGCTTTGCGCGACCAGCTGGTCGATCCAGAAGCTCTCTTCGCGTTGCGGACCCTCGATCGGCACGCCGAGGCGCGTCGCCAGTTCGCCGGCGCCACCGGCATGGTCGATGTGGCCGTGGGTGAGCAGGATCTTCTCGATGGTCACGCCCAGCCTGGCGGCGGCAGCCAGCAATTTCTCGATGTCGCCGCCCGGATCGACCAATGCGCCTTTCATGGTTTCGGCGCACCACAGCAGCGTGCAGTTCTGCTCGAAGGGGGTTACCGGGATGACGCGATATTCCATGCAAATGCTCCTAATCGGCGAGTCCGCGCCGGTAGTGGATGGCCTCGGCAACATGTGCCGAATTGATCTGCTTCATGCCGGCCAGATCGGCGATGCTGCGGGCCACTTTCAAAATGCGATGATAAGCCCTGGCAGTGAGCGCCAGGCGCGCCATGGCCTGTTTCAGCAGTTGCGCGCCGGCAGCGTCAGGGCGCGCGTGCAGGTCGATTTCGTCCGGGCCGAGCAGCGCATTGGGCTTGCCCTGGCGTTCGATCTGCACGGCGCGCGCCGCCGTCACGCGAGCGCGCACCGTCGCCGATGTCTCGCCATCGCCGTGCGCAGATAGATCGGCTTCGGCCACCGCCGGCACATCGAGCATCAGGTCGATGCGGTCGAGCAAGGGGCCGGAGAGCTTGCCGCGGTAGCGCGCCACCTGGTCCGGCGTGCAGCGGCACTTGCCGGTGGCATGGCCGAGCCAGCCGCAGGGGCAGGGATTCATCGCTGCCACCAGTTGAAAGCGCGCCGGAAACTCGGCGCGGCGCACGGCGCGCGCGATGTTGATCTGTCCGGTTTCCAGCGGTTCGCGCAGCGCTTCGAGCACGCCGCGCTGGAACTCGGGCAGTTCGTCGAGGAACAGGGTGCCGTTGTGCGCCAGCGAAATCTCGCCCGGACGCGGCGTGCCGCCGCC
>JAPLQZ010000003.1 GCA_026399415.1 Rhodocyclales bacterium
ATGAAAATGGGCTTCCCCCATGAGCAGGTGGCGATCAGTGTCGGCATCCAGAAAATGGCCAATTCGTTTTCCGCCGGCGTGATGTTCACCATCCATCCCACCAACGGCGACCGCTCGGTAATCGTCATCGACTCGAACTATGGATTTGGCGAGTCGGTGGTTTCAGGCGAGGTGACGCCGGACCACTTCGTCGTCAACAAGGTCGCGCTCGACATCATGGAGCGCACCATCTCTCGAAAGGAAATTTGCTACACCGTCGATCTGAAGGCACAGAAATCCGTCGCCACCGAGATTCCCTTCGAGCGCCAGACCGTGCAGTCGATCATCGACGATGAAGTCACCGAGCTGGCCTGGATGGGCAAGCAGATCGAAAAGCACTACGGCCGCCCGATGGACATCGAATGGGCGATCGACAAGGACCTCCCCGCCGGAGGCAACGTCTTCATCCTGCAAGCGCGGCCGGAGACGATCTGGAGCAACAAACCGAAGACCGCAGTGTCGGCCGGCAGTGCCTCGGCGATGGATTACATCCTTTCCAGCCTGCTGACCGGCAAGAAAGTCGGCTAGCGGCGTATCACGCAAGTACCCAATTCACCCACCACCCCTGTACTACTACGGAGCGCACATGAAAGCACCAGCGAAAGCAAAACCCATCGACGATATCCGCAGCTACATCGCCGCCCTCGAACTCAACGGCGAGTTGCATCGCGTCACGGCCGAGGTGGACTGGAAGTTCGAGCTTTGCCACGTCTCGAAGGTCAACGAAGAACAGAAAGGGCCGGCGCTGCTCTACGAGAACGTCAAGGGTTACGACATTCCGGTATTCACCAGCGCCTTCACCACCTCGCGACGCCTGGCCATTGCGCTGGAGCAGGACCCGTCGCTGTCGATGAGCCAACTCTCCAAGAAGTGGATGGAGCTGACCACGAAGACCATGGTCAAGCCGAAATTCGTGAAAAATCCTCAAGTGAAGGAAAACATCATCGAGGGCGATGCCGTCGATATCAATATGTTTCCTTCCCCCTGGTTTTACCCAGACGACGGCGGGCGCTTTTTCGTCACTTCCGGATTCCTGGTGACCGAGGATCCGGACACCGGCTGGACCAATCTGGGCACCTACCGCGCCCAGGTGCTGGGCAAGAACATCCTCGGCTCGCAGATCATCAAGGGCAAGCATGGCGACATGCACATGAAGAAATACCAGGAGCGCGGCGAACTGATGCCCGCTGCGTACGTGGTGGGCACCGACCCCGTGCTGTTCCTCGCCGGCTCGACGCTGGTCAGCGCGCAGGTGGATGAATACGAAGTGGCCGGCTCCCTGCGCGGCAAACCGGTCGAGGTGTTCAAGTCGGACCTCACCGGACTGACGCTGCCGGCTAACGCCGAGATCATCGCCGAAGGCTGGATCGACCCGAACGAATTGATGGGGGCGGGGGCCCCTTCGGCGAATGCGCCGGCTATTACTCCGGCAACAAGGGCAAGGACTATCCCAAGCCGGTGCTGCGCATCGCGCGCATCCTGCATCGCAACAAGCCGGTGATGTGGGCGACGACCGTAGGCAAGCCGATCAATGACATCCACATGATCCAGTCGTTGAACCGCACCGCAACGCTCTGGCACGATCTCGAAACCATGAAGGTGCCGGGCATCCAGAGCGTGTATATCCCGCCCGAAGCCTGCGGCCGCTTTTGGGTCGTGGTCTCGGTCAAGCAGATGTATCCGGGGCACTCCAATCACGTCGGCAATGCCGTGATCTCCACCACCACCGGTCACTATGGCGTCAAGGGCGTCATCGTCGTCGATCACGACATCGAGGCCGACGACTGGGATCGTGTCTGGTGGGCGCTGGCAACCCGCTTCGACCCGAAGCGTTCGGCGCAGATCATCGATCGCGGCCGCTCCACGCCTCTGGATCCGGGGCTGCCGATCGAGGCGCGCGACATTACCAGCCGCATCATCCTCGACGCCTGCACGCCTTACGAATGGACCAACAAGCCCAACGAGATCTTCATGGACCGCGCGGTATTGCAGAAGGTTTCCGACCGCTGGAACGACTACGGCTTCAAGGGCACCAGTCCGGTGGCCGGCATGATCAACCGGCTGACGAGGCCGGAAGTGAAGAAGGCAAAGCCGGTAGAGCAAAAGGCCAAACCGGAGATGAAGAAAGCCAAGCCGGTAGTAAAAAATGCCAAACCAGTAGTGAAGAAAGCCAAGGGCGGCAAGTAGATCCGTGCCGGCAGGCGAACCCGCCTGCCGGCGCTGCAACGCAACGACGTAACGCACATGAATTCCAAAAAAGGCATCGTCATCGTCTGCAATCTGGACACTCGTGGCGAAGACATTGTCTTCGTCAAGCAACTCATCGCCGACCGCGGCCACCAGCCGATCCTGCTCGATTTCAGCATGGAGGAAGCGCCACCCTTCCCCGGCGACATTCGCACCGAGGATGTCGCGGCGCGCGGTGGCCTGTCCATCGAAGTGGTGCGCGAGAAGTACCGATCCGACCGCGACACCGCGACCAACAACCAGATCCGGGGCGCCGCAGCCATCGTTCAGGATCTGCTGGCGGAGGGACGGGTACACGGCATCATCGGCATCGGCGGCGGCACCGCCACGCTGGTTGCCACATCGATCATGAAGCAACTGCCCTTCGGCATGCCCAAGCTGATGGCCTCGCCGATGGCGGCACATCCGGCCTACATCGACAAGTACGTCGGCACGCGCGATATCACCATGCATCACACGGTGCTCGACATCGTCAAGATGAACCCGCTACTGAAGGCGCAGATCATCAATGCGGTCGGCGCCATTTGCGGCATGGTCGAAATGACGCAAGGTACCAAGATAGTTTTCGACAAACCCTGCGTCGCCATCTCCTCGTTCGGTTTCGGCGAGATGGCGGTACAGACAGCGATCGGCATGCTGGAGGAAGCGGGGTTCACTCCCATCGTCTGTCACGCCCAGGGCAAGGGCGACAAGGCGATGGAGGAGATGATCCGCGACGGCGCGTTTCAAGGCGTGCTCGACATCTGCATCGGCGGCATCATGGAGCATTTGTTCAAAGGCAACCGGGATCCCGGACCGGATCGGCTGATGGCGGCGGTGGAAACCGGCATTCCGATGGTGCTGGCGCCCTGCGGCCTGGACATCCTGTCCTATGGCGGTCGCGCCGACATGCTGGAACGGACAAAAGACCGGGTGCAGTACGTGCAGGACGCACTGCGTGTCCAGGTTCGCACCACCGCTGACGAGTTGCGCCAGGCCGCCGACGTGATAGCCGAAAGACTCAATCGTGCCAAGGGCCCGTGGACCTTTCTGATTCCACTCAAGGGCTGGTCGTCGCTCGACAAGGAAGGGCGGCCGATTTACGACCCAGCTGCCGATGCCGCGTTTGTTACCCGCCTGAAGGAAAAACTCGACGATCCCGCCCGGGTCAAGGAAATCCCCCTGCACCTTTACACCCCGGAATTCGCCCGTGCCGCGGTCGACGAGTTCGTCCGCTTGCACGAAGAAACAAAGACCAAGGAGAAGCTGCAATGATGGTGCGCAACTGGATGCAGGCAAACCCGACGGTCATCCCGAGCGATACGCTCGTGTCGGAGGCAAAAAGAATCATCAGCGAAAACAATCTGCACGCGCTGCCCGTGGTCGACAACGGCAAGCTGCGCGGACTGGTGACCCGGGCCAACCTGCTGCGCATGGGCAGCTTTGTCTTGCGCACGCAGAATGCCGACGAGTTCAATTTCTTCGTCACCCGCCTCAAGGTGCGCGACATTATGGTGCGCAACCCGGCGACGATTCAGGCCGACGAGACCATGGAGCATTGCCTGCTCAAAGGTCAGGAACTCGGCGTGGCCCAGCTTCCGGTCATCGAAAAGGATCAAGTGGTGGGGGTCATTTCCGCCAACGAAATATTCCAGCTGGCGGCCCATTGCCTGGGTGCATGGGAGAAACGCAGCGGCGTTACGCTGGCGCCCATCAAGTTGGGCCCCGGCGTACTTGGGCGAATTGTCGACGTCGTCGAAGCAGCAGGCGCGGTGCTACAGGCGGTGTACCCGATCGGGCGTCAGGATGAACATGCGGAATGGGGCTATCCGGAAAAGAAGGTCATCCTCCGCTTTCATGCCAGCGAAGGACAGGACGTCGCAGCCGCGCTTGAAGCCGCGGGATTCCCGGTCCTCGAAACGACCGAGATGCGGCACGCCGAACCGCTCAAGCCGGAACAGGAAGACAGCGGACACTGACAAGCCTCGACAGCCGTGAAACAATGCGCCTGCCATTCGCAAGAGTCGGCGCTGACGACACGGCGATACATCGTTGGCCAACCACGGTACGGACCGTGCGGACCTGAATCTGACGCAAGGACAAGACAATGAAACTGGTAGTGGGCATTTCGGGGGCCAGCGGCGCCATCTACGGACTGAGAATTCTGGAGGTGCTGAAGCAGGTAGGGGTGGAAACGCATCTGGTGATGTCGGATTCCGCCAAGCGCACGATCGTGTACGAAACCGACTACACGATCGATGCCGTCAGGAAGCTGGCCACCCATGTGCACGACAACAACGACGTCGGCGCCTGTATTTCTTCCGGATCATTCAGGCACGACGGCATGGTCATCGCGCCGTGTTCGATCAAGACGCTTTCGGCCCTGGCGCACTCGTTCAATACCAACCTGCTGATCCGCTCCGCCGACGTCACGCTCAAGGAACGACGCAAGCTGGTGCTGATGATTCGCGAGACCCCCTTGCACCTCGGACATCTGCGACTGATGACGCAGGTGACCGAAATCGGGGCAGTGCTGGTACCGCCATTGCCGGCCTTCTATCATCAGCCGAAGACGCTCGACGACATCATCAATCAGTCGGTCAACAAGGCGCTCGATCAGTTCAACCTGGGGGTGGAACTCAACTTGTTCAAGCGCTGGACCGGTAATGAAGAACGCGAACGCGCCAAGTCGCTATAGCGTGTCGCGACGGTGTTCAGGTGATACGCCGGATCGGCCTTGAATGACAGCGCATCACTGCAGCCAGTGCGGCTCGCGCATGGTTTTGGCCACCATCGGCGAGCGGCAGCGCGAACAGTGCCCGGCATGCGGCTTCATCGCCTGGCGCAACCCGGCCCCGGTGGCGATGGCGGTGATCGAGCATGAACGGAAACTGGTGCTGATCCGCCGCGGCGAGACTCCTCTCGCCGGCTACTGGGCGCCGCCGGCAGGTTATGTCGAAACCGGCGAATCGGTACCCGCGGCAGTGATACGCGAGGCACGCGAGGAGTGTGGGCTGGACATTGTGCTGGATGAGTTGTCCGGCGTGTATTCGCAGGCCGATGTCGAGGTACTGATCATTGCCTATCGCGCCCACTCGATCGGGGGACAGCTGATTGCCGGCGACGACGCCAGCGAGGTCGGGCTATTTGCCTGCGGACAGCTGCCGGCACAACCCGTTCCCGCAGATGGAACGGCGACGGACTGTTGGCTGCATGAGGTGATTCTCGACGTAACAGCGCCGTGGCGGCGTATCGATATATTGCGAGCAACAAATTGACCGGAAACATCTCTCCTGTCCTTGCGGAAAAGCTGATCGCCTACCTGCGCCCAGGTGCGCCGGGCCTCATGCTCACCACAGGGGTCGATGGCTACGCCAGTTCGGCCTATACCTGGCTCATGGTGATGGATGCCAGGCGGCTGCGCTTCGGTGTCGACGCAGGCAGCACGGCGATGAGCAATCTCCAGCGCAGTGCTCAGGTAGCAATCCAGGTCATCGGTCCGGGCGACGTGTGTTTTCTGGTCAAAGGCAAGGCGCGCCAGATCAAGGAGCGCATCGAGGCCGCCGCTCCCGCGTCGATCATGCTCTGGGAGATGGAGGTCGTGGGCGCAAAGGACCAGTCCTGGCCAGGCGTCAGGATGGCGGCACTGGGGTACGAATGGCCAGCTGCGCAGCGCCAGGCGATGCACAGGATGGAACAGGCGGTCTATGCCGAAATGCGCGACGTAGCTTCCTGAATCTCGGGAAAGCTCCTCCGACTCACTCACCACATGTCCCCGAAAAATCGCCGTCGGATCCGATTACGATGGACAACAAATCGTTTGACCTCAATCTAATAAATGTATACTCTTGATCAGGGTCTTTTGCACTGGAGCCCGCTGGAACTACTTGCACTGAAAACCCGGGCATGAAATGCGCGACTTCGCGGCTCGAATCGAATTACCTCCAATCCGACAACGGCGACAAATACATGACGTATTTTGACGAAGCGATCGAAACGCTACCGCGTGAGCAACTGGCAGCCTTGCAGTTGAAGAAATTGCAAGCGATGCTGACCGAACTGTGGGGCAAGAACCGGTTCTATACCGAAAAATGGAAGGCCGCCGGTGTGCAGCCGTCCGACATCAAATCGCTGGACGACCTGGCGCGCCTGCCGCTGACCAAAAAAGGCGAACTGATGGATGACCAGGCCGCTCACGGCCCGTTCGGCACCAATCTGACCTATCCCGTCGAAGCCTACGTGCGCATGCACCAGACCTCCGGTACCACCGGCGTGCCGCTGAAGGTCATGGACACCCACGAGTCGTGGGACTGGTGGGGCCGTTGCTGGGGATATGTGCTGGCCGGCGCCGGTGTCACTGCCTCGGACCGCCTGTTCATGGCCTTTGCCTTCGGCCCCTTTATCGGTTTCTGGGCAGCCGTCGAAGGCGCGCGGAAGATCGGCGCCGTGATGATTCCCGGCGGCGGACGCGATTCACAGCAGCGTCTTGAATTGATGCGCGAAGCAGGTGCGACAGTACTGTGTTGCACACCGACCTATGCTTTGCGCCTGGTAGAGGTTGCCCTCGAAATCGGCTTCGACATCAGCACGATCCCGATGAAAGCCACGGTTCACGCGGGCGAACCGGGGGCCAACGTGCCGGCCACCAAACAACGCATTGAAACAGCGTGGTCCGCCAAGTGCTTCGATCACGCCGGCGCGTCGGAAGTCGGCGCCCATTCCTTCGAATGCCACATGCAACCCGGCGGCACGCACCTGATCGAAAGCGAATTCATCGCCGAAGTGATCAATCCACTGACCGGCGCCACCGTTGCCCAGGGAGAGCGTGGCGAACTGGTGATCACCAATCTCGGGCGCTGGGGCTTCCCGGTGATCCGCTATCGCACCGGCGACCTGGTGCGGGTGAACGCCGACCGCTGCGACTGCGGCCGTACATTTCTGCGTTTCGAGGGCGGCATTCTGGGGCGAGCCGACGACATGGTGACGGTGCGCGGCGTCAACGTCTTTCCAGCCGGAGTGGAGAACATCATCCGCAAGTTTACCGAGGTGGACGAGTTCCGCATCACCGTGAACAAGGTCAAACAGATGGATGAAATGGACATCGAAGTGGAACTCTGCGAGGGAGCCGACCCCGAAGTAGTACACGAAATCGCCATGAAACTCGATTCGATGCTGGCCTTCCGCCCGCGCGTGCATCAAGTCGCGCACAACGCGCTGCCGCGCTTTGAGATGAAAGCCAAACGTTTCCATGTGAAACTTGATGAATGAGGAGCAAGACGCCGCCTGATACGGTCATCTACGCCATCGGCGACATTCACGGTCGCCTTGATCTGCTTGCGGCGATTCATGACCGCATCGCGACCGATGCGCAGCAGCGAGCGGCGCAACGCAAACTGGTGGTTTATCTCGGCGACTACGTCAGCCGCGGCGAGGATTCGCGCCGGGTCGTGGATCGGGTACTGGAATGGCTGCCGGAGGGCTTCGAACGAATAACGCTCAAGGGCAATCACGAAGACCTGCTGCTGCGCTTTCTGGGCGGCGACCCGGATGCCGGACGACACTGGTTCGACTACGACGGGCTCGATGCCCTGGCCCACTACGGCGTCGCCATTCCCGACCGGCAAACCCGCGATGATGCGACCGTGGCTGTCCTGCGCGACCGCTTTGCGGCCGCCCTGCCGCAATCGCATCTGGACTTTTTCAGATCGCTGCCGGCCA
>JAPLQZ010000121.1 GCA_026399415.1 Rhodocyclales bacterium
CATGAATGGCATTTGACACCCGGGATGTAAGCCAGCCTATTCCTTTGTCCGCTGTTTTGCATCCCTGCATTGCGGACCCATGGACCGTTACAGTGCGTTACATTGCCGACACCCAAGCTCGATCGGACGCGTTATAAGACCGCCATGGACAACAAGGATCGCATTCTCATCGTCGACGACGACCCGGAAATCCGCCGTCTGCTGGTGGATTACCTGGCGAAGAACGGCTTCGAAGCCTTCGCCGCCCGCGACGGGCGCGAAATGTGGCAGGGCCTGGAGCGACACGCCATCGACCTGGTGGTGCTCGACCTGATGCTACCCGATACCGACGGGCTGACCCTGTGCCGCGACCTTCGCGCGCGCTCGAGCATGCCGGTGCTGATGCTCACGGCCCGCGGCGAGGAGGCCGACCGCATCGTCGGCATCGAGATGGGCGCCGACGACTATCTGGTCAAGCCCTTCAGTCCGCGCGAACTGCTGGCGCGCATCAAGACCATCCTGCGCCGCACCCGCGCCCTGCCGCCCAACCTGCGCCCCGAATCGCAACGCCCCGAATCGCAACGCTGCCTTGTCTTTGCCGGCTGGCGGCTCGACACCGCGACGCGCGCGCTGACGGCGCCCGATGGCGTGGTGGTGCCGCTGTCCGGCGGCGAATACCGGCTGCTGCGCATCCTCCTCGAACATCCCAACCGGGTGCTCAATCGCGACCAACTGGTGGAACTGATCCACGGCCGCGAGGCCGAGCCCTATGACCGCGCCATCGACGTGCAGGTGAGCCGGCTGCGCCAGCGCCTGCGCGATGAACAGCGCGAACCGCAGCTGATCCAGACCGTACGCGGCGAAGGCTATGTGCTGGCGGCCAGCGTCGAGGGCCGTGCATCATGCGACTGATGTCGCGCTTGATGCCTTCGTCGCTGTTCGGCCGCCTGACACTGATCCTCGTCGTCGGCCTGCTGGCGGCCCAGTTCGCCAGCATGTGGCTGCACATGGGAGAACGGGCGATGCTGATGGCGCAGAACCACGGCCAGTTCCCCGCACTGCCGAGCCGCTTCGCCACGCATCTGCTGATCACGCTGGCGGCGGTGATCGCGGTTTCCCTGGTGGCCGTGCGCCTGGTGACACGCCCCTTGCAGCGACTGGCCGAAGCGGCGGATGCCTTCGGCAGCGATCTGGAATCGCCGCCGCTGGCGGAGACGGGGCCGACGGAAACGCGGCGCGCCGCCGTTGCCTTCAACCGCATGCAGGAGCGGCTGCGCCGCCTGATCGCCGAGCGCGGCCGGGCGCTGGCCGCCGTCTCTCACGACCTGCGGACGCCCTTGACCCGAATGCGGCTGCGCGCCGAACTGGTGGACGACGAAGGCCTGCGCGCGCAGATAAACGCCGACATCGACGACATGCAGGCCATGGTGGAATCGACGCTCGATTACCTGCGCGGCCTGCGCGAGAACGAAGCCCTCCAGTCCATCGACATGGAGGCGCTGCTGCAAAGCATGGTGGCGGACGAGCAGGCGCTGGGGCATTCCGTGACACTTACCGGCAGCGTAGCCGCGCCCTACGTCGGTCGGCTGTCGACGCTCAAGCGCGCGCTCGCCAACCTGATCGACAACGCGGTGAAGTACGGCCGGTCGGCGCACATAATCATCGAGGATGGCCCCGGGGAATTGCGGCTCAGCGTCGAGGATCGTGGCCCCGGCATCCCCGAGGCCGATCTGGCGCGCGTGATCGAACCCTATGTTCGCCTGGAAGCCTCGCGCAGCCGGGAGACGGGCGGCGTCGGACTCGGCCTGACGATCGCACGCGATGCGGCCATACTGCATGGTGGTAAGTTGCTGCTTGAAAATCTTGCTACCGGCGGCCTGCGGGCAACGCTGATACTGTCCCGCATCTACCAGATCAGTATAGTTCGTTGACTCAGCACGCCGAACGGCCGCCTTCTGAAGATTTGAATGACCGGGATGGGGCTGGGAGCGGCCAGATGACATGCATAGATCATGTGTCCGCAATGGGCCTTGGATTCAACCGGTGGATGCAACAGATTGGCTGAATCGTTCAGCGGGTGTTTCATAGTTTAGTGTTTTCCTTGGGCGCTCATTCAATTTCCTGGCCACGGCATTTAGTTGTGCTTGGGAGTAGTTCGAGATGTCGGTTCCCTTGGGGAAATACTGCCGCAACAGCCCATTCGTATTTTCATTAGACCCACGCTGCCAAGGACTATGAGGATCACAGAAGTAAACTTTGATGTCCGTTGCCAAGGTGAAGCGTTTGTGGGCGGCCATCTCCTTGCCTCGATCCCACGTTAGTGATTTGTAGAGTTCCTGTGGCAACTTGCGAGCGTTCTTGATCAAGGCGCTGATGACCGTCTCGGTATCTTTGCCGGCGACCTTCACCAGCATCACATAGCGTGTATGACGCTCGACAAGGGTCGCAATCTGACTGTTGAGGTTTCCAAACAGTAGGTCACCTTCCCAGTGACCCGGTACCGCACGATCTTCAGCCGTGGCCGGACGCTCGCTGATTGACACCGTGTCAGTGATCCTGCCGTGATTGTCTGTCTTCTGCGTGTGATGGCGCGACCGGCGCATGACTCGTGTCCGCCTCAAATGCTGCAACAGCTCTTTCTTCAAGGCACCGCGGGCTTGAATGAAGAGGCTACGATAAATGGTTTCGTGTGACACCTTGAAAGTCTCATCGTCCGGGTACGTGCGCTTCAGCCATCCAGCGATCTGCTCCGGCGACCACAGCGATTGGAGCTTGCCTGCCACGATGCTGGCCAAGCTTCGGTTCTCAATCAGCTTACACGTCTTGGGGCGATGTGCCCGATCCCACGCAGCCTGATCAGCCAGGCTCGCCCGATAGCATTCCTGGCCACCGTTGCGTTGGATCTCGCGGCTGATGGTAGATGGCGCTCGCCCAAGTAGTTTTGCTATCGACCGGATCGAGTGACCTGCGGCGACAGCTCGCGATATCTCTTCTCGCTCGGCTAAGGTCAGCGCTAATCTCGATCGGTGTCGTTGCGCCGGACGTATCCCACCTGTCTCGCCCAGAATGCGCTGTACCGACGAGTGGTTTCTATCAAACAACTGTGCGATCTGTTGGAGGGACTCACCTTTCCGCCAGCGGTCCCACATCAGCGCTTTTTGGCTTTCCGTGTAATAGATCCTTGGTCTTCGCTTCATCTGCAACACTCCTCCTGCTTACGCAGTTTCTAGTGTGTTGCATCCACCGGTTGAATCCAAGGCACAAAGGAGTCAGTGACCACTGGCCGCTTCGGAGCATCCAAACTACCGGGCTGAGCACTAGCCCTGCGGCTTCTCTTCCATAACCAGTTCCAGCAGCAGTTGCATCCCAGTGCCTCAGGCGACAGGTGGGGCCATGATAGGAAAGTCGGCGCCGGTGGGGCGGCGGTGATCGGCCAACTGATCCATACATTGATAGTCAAATTGATAGTCAAGAATGTTATAAAAACAAAAAAGCCCACTAATACATGGGCTTAGATGCTATTACTGGCGGAGACGCAGGGATTCGAACCCTGGATCCAGGTTTTGCCCAGATGCGCCCTTAGCAGGGGCGTGCCTTCGACCACTCGGCCACGTCTCCGAAAACGGCAATGAACTTGAGGTTCACGGCTGTTTGCAGGGGGCGGAGTATACCCGAATCGACCGGCGCTGTTGGCAACGGTGCGGCAATTGTCGCCGCGCCTCGGGCGCCCCTGTCAGACCCGCAGGCTGATCTGCGACCAGCCGTGCCGGGCGGCGACTTCGGTCAGCGTCGCGTCGGCATCGACCGCCACCGGATGCGTGACTTTCTCCAGCAGCGGCAGATCATTGTGCGAATCGCTGTAGAACCAGCTTTGCTCGAAGCTGCCCAGCCACAGGCCGAGCGATTCGAGCCAGGCGTCGACGCGCACGATCTTGCCTTCGCGAAACGAAGGCATGCCGCGCGGCTGGCCGGTAAAGCGGCCGTTTTCCTGCGCGGGAATGGTGGCGATCAGGTGCGGAACCTTGAACTCGTTCGCGATCGGCCCGGTAACGAAGCTGTTGGTGGCGGTGACAATGGCAAGCAGGTCGCCGTTGGCCGCGTGCTTCGCCACCAGTTCGCGCGCAGCCGTGCTGATGAGTGGCCGGATCCGCGTGCTCATGAACTCGCTGTGCCAAGTGTCCAGTTCGGCGCGCAAATGGCGCGACAGGGGGGCCAGCTGGAAATCGAGAAAGACATGGATGTCCAGCGTGCCGGCCTTGTATTGCTCGAAGAATTCGATGTTCCTCGCTTCATGCACTTCGCTGTCGAGCACACCCTTGCTGATGAGGAATTGCGCCCACTCGAAATCCGAATCGCCGGACAGGAGCGTGTTGTCGAGGTCAAACAGGGCGAGGTTCATTCTTTGTCCAGGTCGAGTGAGGTCTGCATCAGTTCGCGCAGCAGCGGCAGGGTGGGCGGCCGTTTCTGTTCGAGCGAGGCGCGGTCCAGGCTGTTGAGCATGGCCATCAGCGAGGGCAGGTCGCGGCGGCTGTGGCGCAGCAGGTAGTGCACCACGCCCGGGTCCATCAGCATGCCACGCTCGATGGCATGGCGGCGCAGGGCCGCGGCTTTTTCTTCGTCCGACAGTGACTGAATTTCGTAGATCAGGGTCTGGCCGATGCGGGTGCGCAGGTCCTCGCGAAGTTCCAGCCGCAGCGGCGGGTTCTCGCCCGCAAGCAGAAGGGCCAGGCCGAGAAAGCGCGCGGCATTGAAGGCGCGAAACAGGGCGACCTGGGCCTCGGCCGTTAGTCCCTGTACATCGTCGATTACCAACAGGCTGCCGGGGGCGAGTGTCAGTTCGGCGCCGGCTTCCGCGCCTTGCAGAAATACCACGGGTCGCCGCGCGCGCGCGGTCGCCGCGGTGGCTGTCAGCAGGTGGCTCTTGCCGCAACCCTGCGGCCCCCAGAGGTACAGGGCTTCGAAGCTGTAAGCGTCGCAAAGGCTGCGCAGGCGCGCCACCAACTCGGCGTTAGCGCCGACGACGAAGTTGTCCAGCGTCGGCGCCTGCTCCGGCTTCAGATCGAGCAGCAACTGCTGCTGCGGCGTAGTCATCTAGGAGCCTCGATAGAAACGGCTGGCGAGATACAGCGCGCGCACTTCGCGCAAGCCGACCAGCAGCGCCGCCGAAGCCGGGAAGGCGGCGAGGACGCCGAAGAAGCCGAAAAGCTGACCGAACGCCATCAGGGCGAAGATCACGGCGAGCGGGTGCAGGCCGATGCGTTCGCCAACCAGAAACGGGGTGAGCAGAAAACCTTCCAGTATCTGCCCGATGCCATACACGATCAGCACGGCGACGATCGGTCCCCAGCCGGCAAACTGCAGCGCGGCGACCAGCAATGCCAGGATCAGGCCGGTGGCATAACCCAGATAGGGTATGAAGATCAGCAAGCCGGTGACGACGCCGATCGACAGCGCCGAGGGAATGCCGGCCAGCCATAGCGCCGCGCAGTAATACGCGGCAAGCAGCGCCATGACCAGGATCTGGCCGCGCAGGTATTGCGAAAGCACGGCATCGATGTCGTTCGCCACGCTGACGAGCTTGGCATGCCAGGGGCGCGGAATGATGCCGCTCAGGCGTTGCATCATGCCGGGCCAGTCGAGCAGCAGGTAGAACATCACCACCGGGGCCAGCAGCAGGTTGATGACGAGGCCGACCAGCGCCACGCCGCCGATCTTGAGCGAACTGTAGAGCCGTTCGAGAATGACTTGTACGGTGTCCCAGTTGCCGGCGGCCAGCTTCTGCAGCGAGGCGGAATCGAAGCGCAGCCGCAGTCCGAAATGCTGCCGCAGCCAGGGCGCCAGTTTTTCGTTGGCCAGCGTCAGCGCCTCCGGTGCGCGCGCCGCCAGCACCGCGGCTTCTTCATACAGCAGCGGCAGGATGATCAGGACCAGGCCGGCGACCAGGGCGGCCAGCGCCAGCATGACGAGAATCACGGCCAGCATGCGCGGCATGCCCCATTCCGTGATCCGGTCGGTCACCGGATTGCAGATGTAGGCGAAGATGGCCGCCAGCAGAAAAGGCGTGAGAATCGGCGAGAGCGCATACAGCAGGGCGAGAATCGCCAGCCCGGCCGCGATCCACAGGGTGGCTTGCAGACGGTCGCTGTGCTTGGCGTCGGGAGGCGAGATCATTTCCGGTAAAATTCGCGGCTCAGGTGTGGTTGGCAGCACGGATTATCGCCCATCCGGCGGCCGCCCGCGCTCCTGTCATCGATTCCGCTGGCGTCTTCAAGGACTTCATCTTGGCTGATTTCACCCCTTCTTCGTCCCCACTCACTTACCGCGATGCGGGCGTGGATATCGATGCCGGCGATGCGCTGGTCGAACGCATCAAACCGGCGGCGAAACGCACCATGCGGCCCGAAGTGCTGGCCGGCATCGGCGGCTTCGGCGCGCTGTTCGAGATTTCGAAGAAGTACCGCGATCCGGTGCTGGTGGCGGGGACCGACGGCGTCGGCACCAAACTCAAGCTGGCCTTTCAGTGGAACCGCCACGACACGGTCGGCCAGGACCTGGTGGCGATGAGCGTCAATGACATCCTGGTGCAGGGCGCCGAGCCGCTGTTCTTCCTCGACTACTTCGCCTGCGGCCGGCTCGATGTGAATACCGCGGCAACGGTGGTCGAGGGCATTGCCCGGGGCTGTGAGATAGCCGGCTGCGCATTGATCGGCGGCGAAACGGCGGAAATGCCCAGCATGTATCCGGATGGCGAATACGACCTCGCCGGCTTCGCCGTCGGCGCCGTGGAAAAGTCGGCGATCATCGACGGCAGGTCTATCCGGCCGGGCGATGTCGTGCTCGGCATGGCGTCTTCCGGCGCGCACTCCAACGGCTATTCGCTGATCCGCAAGATTCTCGAACGCGCCAAACCAGATCCGGCAATGGAAATCGGCGGCATGGATGGAACGAAAATGCGGCTGGACGACGCGGTGATGGCGCCGACGCGCATCTACGTCAAGCCGCTGCTGGCGCTGATGCAGGCGATCCATGTCAAGGGCATGGCGCATATCACCGGCGGCGGCCTGACCGAGAACATTCCGCGGGTGCTGGCAGACAATCTGACCGCGATTCTCGACCACGATAGCTGGCCGCTGCCGCCCTTGTTCCGCTGGCTGCAAAAGGAAGGCCAGGTGGCCGACGCCGAAATGCATCGCGTCTTCAACTGCGGCATCGGCATGGTGGTCATCGTGGCCGAGGCCGATGCCGGCGCGGCGCTGCAACTGCTGGCGGCGGCAGGCGAGACGGTCCATCACATCGGGCGCATCGCGGCTCGCGGCGAAGGACAGGCGCAGACCATCGTCGCCTGATTCGCCGTATCACCAGCGCCGACTATTGGAGATGGGCCGCGACGGCGGCAAGCACGGTCGCGGTCGCGTCTGATGCCAGCGGATCGATTACCCGCAAGTCCCTCATGCTTTTTAGCCAGGTCAGTTGTCGCTTGGCGAACTGGCGCGTGGCGAATACACCGCGGTCGCGCAGATCGGCGCGCGGCATTTGTCCTTCGAGCATTTCCCACACCTGGCGATAGCCGACGCAGCGCATCGAGGGCAGCCCGGCGTCGAGCCGGTATTTCCGGCGCAGCGTTGCGACTTCATCGACCAGGCCGGAGGTCAGCATGGCGTCAAAGCGTTGCCCGATGCGACGGTGCAATTCGCTGCGATCTGCCGGCACCAGCGCCAGTGTGAGAAGGCGGAAGGGCAGGGCGCCATTCTTCTGTTCGGCGAAGAAACTGCCGAGGGTGCGGCCGGAGAGGCGCAATACCTCTATTGCGCGCTGGATGCGCTGGGCGTCGTTGGGCTTCAGCCGGGCGGCGGTTTCGGGATCGAGCCGCGCCAGTTCGGCGTGCAACGCCGGCCAGCCGCGTTCGGCGGCTTCGGCATCGATTTGCGCACGAAGCGCCGCATCGGCCTGCGGCAGGTCCGCCAGTCCCTCGCGCAGGGCCTTGACATACAGCATGGTGCCGCCCACCAGCAGCGGGATGCGACCGGCGGCGGTGATTGCCGCCATTTCGCGCAGGGCGTCTTCGCGGAACTGTGCCGCCGAATACCGCTGTTCCGGCGTGATCAGGTCGATCAGCCGGTGCGGGAAGCGCGCCAGGGTCTCGGCATCGGGCTTGGCGGTGCCGATGTCCATGTCGCGAAACACTTGCGCCGAATCGACGCTGATGATGTCGCAGGGGAAATGCGTGGCCAGTTCGAACGCCAGCGCGGTCTTGCCGCTGGCGGTGGGACCGACGAGAAGAATAGCCGGGGGTTGAAGCATAAAATTGGAATCGAGGCGTCAGACGCGGTAGTCTAACGGGTCGGAATGATACGTCGTGGATCAAAGCGTGGGCGGGAGTAAAGATGATGAATGCGGCGAAGCTGTGCGTGGTAACGATATTGATGCTGGGGGTGTCCGCAGCGCAAGCTCAGGCACAGACTGCCACGGCCATTCCGCCCGTCGCGCCCGAGGCCCTGCGCGCCGTGGTGAGCGCCGCCAAACCGCCACCACCGACCATCGCCGATCTGGTGCTGCTGTTGCAAAGCTACAAGCCGGATCTGGAAAAAGTCAAGCGGTCGCGGGCGGAACTCGATGCGCCGGTCAGCGATACGACCGATGTCGTGGACAATGCGCGCGCGTGGCACAACAAGGCGCTGGTTGCAGAGGAACTGGCCGACAACGGCCGACGCTTCGCCGCGCTGGAAAAGGCCCTGGAGTACGCGAAGAAATCGACGGGAAGCGGTGCTGTCAATGATGTCGGTACCCTGTTGCGCATTCGGCAGGATTTATGCGGCGCCACGTACTCGAGCAAGGGCCTGAGTGCCGGCATCGATGCGAGCGAGGCATTCATCAGGGACTTCGAGGGCAGCGCTCCCGGTGCTGTCATCACCATGAAGGCGGCATTGTCGATGTACTACGTCAGTTTGGGCAATCCGGAAAAGGCGAAAGTCCTCATTGCCGAAGCCGAGAGCCTGGTCCAGCGTCTGCGCAACTCGCGTTTCGGTCCGTTCTATTACGCGACATGGACGACGTTCATCGAGCGCTCGAAAGGCATCATGCTTCTTGCGCAGGGGCGGCCCGAGGAAGCGGAGCGGGCCTTTCTCGCTGCCGTGCGCATGGCGGAAGAAAACATCAAGGCGAATGCGCTCAACCGCAGCGCCGGTCGCTTCTCGACCCTTCCGGAGCGAGCGGAACAGTTCCGCGACATGGCGCGTCGCGACCTTGCGCATGCCTACATGGCCGAGGAACGTCTCGACGAAGCGGAACTGTTGTTGCGCGAGGTGCTGAAGGCGTCGTTGAACCGCGACGGACGCAATTCTCGTCTGGTGGGCATTACGCTGGTTTCACTGGCGCAGGTTTTCGTCAACCGGGGGCGATTTGCCGAGGCTGTGGTCCTGGGCGAGTGGGCGGATCGCGCGCTGTTCGAGGCCGGCCTGCCGCCGGGCAGCCTGGAGCGTCTGCGCACGCGTACTTTCCTGGCCAGCATCCTGACCGTTGTCGGGCGCTACGCCGAGGCCGTTCCCATCTTTGACGAATTGCGCAAACTGGCAGCCGAAGAGGCGAAGGGTGACAATGACTTGTCCGTGGCTACGGGCAACTCCATACGCGCCTACATCAGCGCCAACCGGCTGAACGATGCGCTGGCCGATGGCGACCGCCTGCTGCGCGACGCATCGCGAAATTACGGCGACGATCATTACACGACAGCGGAAGCCCGCGCCTATCGTGCAATGGCGGTGCAGCGCATCGGGCGCCTGGATGAGGCCCGCAAGGAGTTCGAACGCGCGGTCAATGTCGTGATCGATCCGGCGAAAACTCCTGGCAAGCAGCAGGCCAGCCAGTCGCGGCTCAGTCGTCTCAAACTGATCCTCAATGAATACCTCACCGTGCTGGTCGGGCGCAAGGGCGAGCGCACGGCAAGGGATATCGCCGAAGCCTTTCGCATCGCCGATGTTGCACGGTGGCAGAGCGTGCAAAAAGCCATCTCTGGCTCGGCATTGCGCGCCGCAGCCGGCACACCCGAATTGGGAGTCAGGATCAAGAAGGTTCAGGACAACGAAGACGAACTGCAGGCGGTGTACAAGAACCTGATCGCCCAGCGCTCGGCGCCTCCCGACAAGCAGTTGCCGGTCGTCATTGCCGCAATGGAAAAACGCATCACCGCCTTGCAGAAGGAACAGGTCGAGACTCTGGTTGAAATCCGGCGCGAGTTTCCCCAATACGATGCGTTGGTCAGTCCGCGTTCCGCCGATCTGGCCACCGCGCGCAAGGCCTTGCTGCCCAATGAGGCGCTGCTGTCGGTCTATGTCACGCCGGGCGGCAGCTATGTCTGGGCGACGGGCACGGATGGCGCCCTGCATTTCCATTTCAGCCCGCAAACTGCGGCGTGGGTTGCCGGAATGGTCAAGCGCCTGCGCAATTCAGTCGACCTCTCCAGCGCAATCAGCACCGAGAAAATGCCCTTTGATCTCGAGGCCGGCTCGGCGCTGTATCAGGAGCTGCTGGCCCCGGTGCAGGTCGCCTGGGAGAAAGCCGACACCCTGCTGGTGGTGGCCAATGAATCTTTGGGGCAGATACCTTTTTCGCTGTTGCCGACAGAGGCCGTCGCACCGGGCAAGGCCGAGGCCGGGTTGCCGCTGTCGCAGTTCCGCCGGACACCCTGGCTGGCGCGCAAACTGGCGGTGGCCTATGTGCCCTCGATCAGCGCCCTGGTGACCTTGCGCGCCCTGCCGGCGATCAAGGGTCAGCGCGATCCTTTCATCGGCTTCGGCGATCCGGATTTCGGCGCCCATGCCGACAAGCCGATGGCAAGCCCGGGCGGAAATCGCAGCGCAAGCCGAGGCGCCCGCCCGCGCGGCACGCGCAACCTCATGGTCAGTCGCGCGCCAAAATGGGACGAGAACATCACCAGTGCCGATGCGATTCCTGTTGCGCCCGCCGCCGAGCAGGGCGCGCCGCTGCTGATGCCGCTGCCGGACACGCGCGACGAAATCATGGCCATCGGTACCGCGCTGGCCGCCAACATGCAGCGCGATACCTTCTTTGGCGATCGGGCCAACCGGAAAAATGTGCTGGAGGCGGATCTCAAACGCCATCGTGTGGTGGCCTTCGCCACCCACGGCCTGGTTGCCGGCGATCTGCCGGGGCTGGACCAGCCGGCCCTCGCATTGGCGCCACAGGCGGGCAAGGGCATCGAAGACGGCCTGCTGAAACTCGAAGACATTCTCAAACTGTCGCTGGATGCCGACCTGGTGGTGCTTTCGGCCTGCAACACGGCGGCCGCCGATGGCAGCGGCGCCGAGGCCGTATCCGGTCTGGGTCGCGGCTTCTTCTACGCCGGTGCGCGGGCCGTGCTGGCCACCCACTGGCCGGTGGAAACCGTCTCGGCACGGGAACTGGTGACGCATTTGTTCGAGCGCTACGCCAAAGATGGCAAACTCACCCGCGCCAAGGCACTGCGGCAAGCCATGCTGGAGATGATCGACAAGGGCATGGCGCTGGACGAACGCGGCAAGCCGGAATACTCCTACGCCCATCCGGCGTTCTGGGCGCCGTATGCGCTGTATGGCGATCCGGGGCGTTGACGGGCTGATCGTCATCGGTCAGGGGCATGGCCGCCGAGTCTGAATTCTGCGGCGTGATGTCCGACTTATCGTGCAGTCTCTGCCTGAAATTCGAGCCAGCGGCCGGCGACGCCGTTGCCGCTGCTCCAGGCCACGAAACTTCGCCCGCGCGCATCAGATGCTATCTGCGGCGACAAGGGAGGCAGCGCCTGGTAGGGCGCGAGCCGCCAGCAATCCTGGTTCTTCTTGATGTCCGCCTCAAGCAGCAGTGGCGCCGACCAGCGTTCGTCCTGCCACAGATAGTAGCGGACTTCATAGCTGCAGCTACCTGAAGGCGTCGCGGTTATGACGGGAATGGCGAACTGAAAACGCCCGCCCGGTGCCGATACCGGACTCGGCAAGCTGAGCAGGCCCGAGCCGAAAAATACCTCCTGTGGTGATGCAAAGCCTCCCGAGCTCGCGAGTTGGCTCTCGACCACACCCACGCCCAGGCGCCGGCCAAGTTGCTCGGCGCGTTGCTTTTCGGCTTTTCTATGCAATAGCCCGAGCATCCGCCCGGATGGCGGATCGATGGCAAATCGTGGCGTAAAACTGCTGATGTTACTGGCAATGCCGGCGACCAGCCCTTCCACTTTCCTGCCCGAGGCTTTCCGCATCGGCAACGCGATTTCCTTGCCATCGGCACTGGTGCGGTTTAACTGCCCCTCGCCCTTGGTTGCCGCGGCGAGGTCGTCGATGATGCGGCCTTTGTAGAGCACCCGGACGCGATTCTGCGCATCGGTGAACACCGTCGCGTCGCGCCCGACCATGTCGCCGCTGTCGATATCGTCTGCTTCGAGCACCGTGATATTGCCCCAGCCCTGCTCGCCCATGCGGGCGACGGCAATGCGCCGCGGCCGGTTGTCGTCCCACATGTCGCCGTAGTGTGCCCGGCCTACCGTAAGGAAGGCGAACAGAAACCAGCCGGCGATCTGCTTGCCGACAGTTGATACGCCGATGTCCTTGGCGCCGATGGTGAATGCGCAGGCGAGTTCGCCGCTGCCGTGCGAATACCTTTCGCAAGGGTCGCTCCCGTCTTCCCGCCAGCGGCCGCCCTCGCGAACGAAATTCTTGTCCGAGGCAATGGCATGCAGCCGTCCGGCGCTATCGAAGGCAAGATCGTAGACATACCCGCCCAGCCTCCAGTTCGGCTGGGCGCACGGCGGCTTTTCATACAGCACCTCTTCGTGCTCGGTGCCGCTCGGGCCGACGACGACATGCGTGATGGTACCGATATCGCAGGTCGACCATCCGGTTTCGACGCGCCCGGTGACGAGCAGGTGCGCCTTGCCGTCGGGACCGATGGCCGCGGCCTGGACATACGGCGACTTCGACACCGGCAGAGCCGTGCCCATGGCGACCAGCGGCTTGGGGCGATCGAGGTCGGGGCGTGCCAGGGGCGGCGGGTTGCGGATTTCCTGATAAGTCTGGCAGCCGCAGAGTGCAAACAACAACACCGGGATCAAGCGTCGCCGCATGTAATTCTCCTCTGGCCGTCACTCCAGGCGCCGGGCGAAGTCGGCAATGGTTTCGCCCGCATCGATCGCGTTCGGCGGATAGCCTGCCGCGCGAGGCAAGACGCGAATCAGCAGGATTGCCGTGGTTTCCTGCGATGTCTGCGTCCCGATCGGCACCAGCGCAGTCGCGCCGCTCAGGGACAGATTGAGCAGTATCGGCGCTTCGGCACCGAGTGTCTGGGTCTTGTCCTTGAGAACGACAAAGTGGCTTCTGCCTTGTTCCTGCGTCAGGTGGGCGGCGCGCAAGAGCGCGATCTCCGCAACCCGCTCCTTTCGCGTCGACGAGTTTCCGGTGGCGACGATGCTGAATTCATCGTCGCCGATGGGCTTGTCGCTGTAGCCGTACCTCGACGTCCAGAGCGGATCGGCCTTGACATATCCCGTGGCTTGAGGGGTCAGCGAGGTACAGGCCGCCAGGAGAACGGCCAGCACGGGAACGGTGAAACTCAAGGAAGGCAGGCAAAGGGGCTGGCAGCGCATTATCGAAGGTCCCAAACTTCATCAGTAGACGACGGCTTGCGTGAGGTCAAGCAATTCCAGCTTCTTCAGGAAAGCCGCAATATTGGCCTGTATGGCGCCTTCGTTGGCGAGTTGCAGGCGCGTTGGCCCATACAGCGCATCATCTACGGTAGCCCGGTGCGAGGCCGTGACGATCTCGTCCATCACTACCTTCCTGTCGCGCGTCCTGGTCAGCTTGTAGCGAATGAAGGAATCGACCGTCATCCCGAATCCGCTGGTTTGCTGCTTGAGTTCAATGAGAAACACGTCCAGTTCGACAACAGCCTTTGCGTCGGCGCTCAATGCGCCGTATCGGCGCAGCGAGGCGAGCAATGCTTCCTCAAGCTCCTTGCTGCCGACTTTGGAAACCAGGCCGGGTTGGTTTCTTCTCCGCCGCCGACTTTGGCAAGAAAGATCGCGCCGCGCAGCGTCGACGAGGGGCCGAGTGTTTGCGCAGCCAGTTGCCGCGGAACCATACGTTCGGGCTGCGCAGGAGTCGCGCAGCCGACCAGTGCCATCAGCGCGGAAAGCGCGATTTGCGTCGGCACATGTTTGGTAACCCTTGTGACCATGAACAGTCTTTCCGGCGATCATTGCCCTTTGGGCGTTCCAGACTCGGTAGCCGCCGCATCCGCGAAGCACTGCATGAGATAAGCGCACCGTTTTTTTTCCAGTCTCGCGTCGCGTACGACGCCCTGCGCATCGAAGGAGACCACCAGCCTGCGGAATTCCGTTTCGCCGCCGCCGATGGGCAAGCCGCCGATAACCGTATTGGGGCCGCCAAAGACCACAAACACCGCTGTACCGCCCGTGTCGTAGGCCGTGCTGTAGGAGATGACGCTTTCGTCGATCCAGACCGAGTCCGGTTCCCCCATGCGCAACAGGACCTCGCGCCGGGTGGTTTTCCCCGCAACGATGAAATCCGGGGTCGTGCTGAAGATGTTGGAGCGGGAGTCGTAGTGGTAGCCGGTGCCTACGACCCACGGCACCGGCGCACATCCATGCAGGAGCGTCACGCCGGCCAGTAGCGCCAGATGCCTGAGTCCATGCATTGCGGATGGGCTGGCCACCGGTGTCCTCAACGAACCTTGACCACTGCATGCTGTTCGAGGCGATCCTGCCTGTCGAACACCAGTACCAGATTATGGGTGTATTGATTCATTTTTCCCCGCAGCAAAGAATATCCGCTTTCATTTTCCGAAATGCGATAGAAGACGATGCGCCCGCCTTCGAAGGTCGGGGCGTTTGACGGCCGCTGCCCCAGGCGCTGCTCGACTTCCACGCGCGTTGTCTTGCCGTCGGCCAGGAACGCAAGCAGGTCCTTTTGCCCGACCGGCTCCGCTGCGCATGCCGCGAGCGACAATGTGGCGATCGCAAGCCAGGGTTTCGGCATGGAAGTTGTCCTGATGATTCGCATTACTCGCCCGCCATATCGATCCATCGCGCGTAGAGGCCATCGTTGTTGCCCCATACGGCAAGGAGTCGCCCCCGACCATCGCTGACAAGGTCCGCGCCCGGAAGGCTCCAGGCGTCGGCCTTGTTCGGATCGAGTGCCACCGGCGTCGACCAGCGACCGTTCGCGTACGACCGAAAACTGGTGCCAGCCGTCCGGCTGTGCCTGATGGCGTGGAATCGATCGCGCCCGGTGGCAACCAGCGCGTAGCCGCCAACGCCATCGCCCAGATCCTTTTCCACCTCGATGCGTCCGCCGATGGCGATGCCATGAAACAGTGTCCTCGACGCAAAGCCCTGTTCGACCCACAGGACGCTCGCGCGCGACGGCTCTTTGCGGTCGAAGGCGAAGGCTGCCGGCCAGAATACGTTCTTGTACGACTGCTGGAGCATCGCTGCCGGATGGATTGCGGTCGAGCGCATCGCGTACAGCGGTAGTTCGGACGGCAGCGGCGGATCGATGGCAAAAGCTCCAGGCGCATAGCGGTCGGCCGCCGGAGGATTCAACTCGGCCGATGCGTAGCGGACGCCGACTCTGCTGCCGAAGCCGCCGGTCGGCGCAAAATACGTGAAATACAGATGCAACCGGTCATTGGCGTCCACGCCGAGGCCGACGATGTCGAGTAGCCAGTCTTGCCGGAACGACCCGGGCCTTTCCGCGTAGAAGTAATCCTCCCGGCCTGGCTCGCGCGGATCCACCAGCCAGGCGCGGTCCACGCCCTGGCTACCGCGTCGCAGAATCAGGATGCGCCCGTAGCCACCTTCGATCCTGACCAGCATCGCGCACAAGCTGGCGTCGCCGACAACGGCAATCTGCTGACATACCGAGTCGGGTTCCGCCTGCCATTTGCCGCCGTCGAATACGAAGGATTCCCGCTGGCTGAAAGCGCGCGCGCGCAAAACTCCGTTCGGCAAGGCATCCACCCATAGAATGCTGCGCTTGGCGACTTTCTCGAGAAAGTCGGCAAAGTTTGCGGGGATGGCGATGGCGGTTTCCACCCCGCCAGTGCCAACGATGAAGTGCAGGTGCCGGGCTTTTCCCTCGGTCAGCGGCTCGCCGAAGCCGATGGCATGGGCGCGGTCGTCGCTGGCGATGATCACCCTGACCTGGGAGGGCCGGGAATCCGACAACTTCAGAATGGAACCGGGCTTGGCTTCCGGCGCAGCAACTTCTGCGGGAATTTTCGGCTCGTCAGCGGCATGGCCTGTACCAATGCCGATGGCAAGTCCGAGCCAGAAAAGACGCAATCGAAGTATCCGCATGCCCCCTCCTCGATCAGCGAAAAAGAATACGCTCGGAGAATTCTGCCGCTTTTGATTTATGTCAAACGCGAACGCATTTTCACAACTCACCGACTCCGGATCCCGAGTCGTTTGCCATCAGCGTCCGCGCATGAACAGCCGGTCAAGCTCCGCCATCGACAACTGAACCCAGGTCGGCCGGCCGTGGTTGCACTGGTCGGCGCGTTCGGTTTCCTCCATCTGGCGCAGCAGGGCGTTCATTTCCGGCAGGCTGAGCAACCGGTGCGCACGCACCGCGCCGTGGCAGGCCATGGTCGCCAGCAGTTCGTTGCGCTGCGTCTCGACCACGCGGCTGGCCGGATGCTCGGCGAGGTCTTTCAGTAGCGAGCGCACCAGGTCGACCGGGTTACCGCCGGCCAGCAGCGACGGCAGGCTGCGCACGGCGAGTTCGCGCGGGCCGGCGGCGGCGACCGCAAAGCCGAGCTGGGCCAGCGCTGCCGACTGTTCGCCGGCGGTTGCCATTTCTGCTTCGCTGGCGGACAGCAGCAGCGGCACCAGCAGCGATTGCGTGGCCGGCGGGCCGGCGTCGAGGCTCTGCTTCAGCTTCTCGTAGAGGATGCGTTCGTGTGCGGCGTGCATGTCCACCAGCACCAGGCCGTTGGCATTCTGGGCGAGGATGTAGACGCCGTGCAATTGGGCGATGGCGTAGCCGAGCAGCGGCGCAGTGCCGTCGTCCGGATATGCAGGAGTCGGCGCTGGCGGTACGCCGATTTCCGCTCCGGCAAACGCTGCCCGGGCGAATTCGAGGTAGGAGCGCGCGGCGGGTTCGCTCACCGCCAGCCCGGATTGCCGCGCGTAGGAAAAGGCGGCGGGCGTAAATGCCGGCGCCGCCTCGGGCGGACGCTCGGCACTGCTCAGCGGTGTCGCCAGCGTGCGTTGCAGCGCGTGAAACACGAACTGGTGAATGCCGCGTGCATCGCGAAAACGCACCTCGGTCTTGGCCGGATGCACATTCACATCGACGCCGGCCGGATCGAGTTCGAGGAACAGCACGTAGGCCGGGTGCCGCGCACCGTGCAGGATGTCGGCCCAGGCCTGGCGCGCGGCGTGGGCCAGCAACTTGTCGCGGACGAAGCGGCCGTTGACGAAGAAATATTGCTCGTCGCGCCCCGAACGCGAATAGGCCGGCAGCGCGGCGAGGCCGGAAAGCCTGAGCTGTCCGGCCGTGGCAGCCAGCGGTCGCGCATGCGGAAAGAACTCCTCGCCGATGATCTCCCTGGCCCGGCGCGGAAAGTCGGCGCTGGCGAGACGGCGTTTTGCGCTGCCGTTGTGACTCAGGGTGAAGGCGACATCGGGCCGCGCCAGCGCCATGCGGCGCACGACCTCGTCGCAATGGGCAAATTCCGTGGCCTCGGTCTTGAGAAACTTGCGCCGCGCCGGGGTGTTGAAATACAGGTCGGCGACCTCGATCACGGTGCCGTTGGCCAGCGCCGCAGGTTCTGCCGCGTCCGCTTCGTTGCGCAGGCGAAAGGCATGGGACTGCGAGGCGTGGCGACTCGTGATGGTGACCCGGGCCACCGCGGCGATGGCGGCCAGCGCCTCGCCGCGGAAACCGTAGCTGGCGACCCGTTCCAGGTCATCAAGACTCGCAATCTTGCTCGTGGCATGGCGCGCCAGAGCCGGCGGCAGGTCGTCGGGGGCGATGCCGGCGCCATCGTCGGCGACGCGAATCGTTCGCACGCCGCCTTCTTCAAGCTGCACATCGATTCGGGTAGCGCCTGCATCGAGGCTGTTTTCGAGCAGTTCCTTGAGCACCGACGCCGGGCGCTCGACCACCTCGCCGGCGGCGATCTGGCTGATCAGGAGTTCCGGCAGCAGCTTGATGATTCCCATGGGGAAGGATTATAGCTTCCGGTAAAATCGCTTCTTTCGCCACCCTGAGCCTCGCCACGTGGAATTTCTTGCCCAGTTCATCGACATTGTCCTGCATGTGGACAAGTATCTGGCTACGCTTTTGGCCCAGTACGGCACCTGGATTTATGCCATTCTCTTCGCCATCGTCTTCTGCGAAACCGGCCTGGTGGTCACTCCCTTCCTGCCCGGCGATTCGCTGCTCTTCGTTGCCGGTGCGCTGGCGGCCCAATCAGCCAACAGCGCAGCCAACAGCGGCGGCGGCAGCTTCGAGATCGGCGTCGTGATCGCGGTGCTGCTGAGCGCGGCGGTCCTTGGCGACAATACCAACTACTGGGTCGGCCGCTGGGCCGGCAAGCGCATCCTGGCGTGGGGGGAGCATTCCCGCTTCTTCAACCGCAAGGCCTTCGATGTAACCCATGCCTACTACGAGACGCATGGCGGCAAGACCATGCTGGTGGCGCGCTTCATGCCGTTCGTGCGGACCTTCGCGCCTTTCGTCGCGGGCGTCGCCAACATGAGCTACGTACGCTATTTTCTTTTCGATTTATGCGGTGCGGTGCTGTGGGTCTTCTCGCTGTGTCTGGCCGGTTACTGGTTCGGCAACCTGCCCTGGGTCAAGGCGAATCTGTCGCTTATCGTCTTCGGCACCATCGGCCTGTCGCTGGTGCCGTTGGCCCTGGCGTGGCTGCGCCAGCGCCTGGCGACGAAGGCGTCGTGAATAGGCGTCGTGCGCTGGCAGTCGTCATCCTGCTGCTGGCCGGCTGCGCGCACACCGTCGACAAGGGACGTTCGGCCGGCAAGCCGGCGGGCAACGTGGCAGGCAACAGCGGTGATAACCCGGTGAGCAACGCCGTGGCGACATTCGATCCGAAGCAAATCGGCAAGACCGACATCGACCGCGTCGCCGACATCCATCGCCGTGAAGTGTTTGCCAGCGTGCGGGTGCTGGCCGAGAAGCTTTACCGCCGCAATCCCCGCGAGTGGAAGAAGGGCGGTCATGCCAGCATCGAGGAGGCGCTCGATCGCCTGCTCGATCCGCGCACCGGCTGGCGCTCGGCTGAAACGGGCGGCAAACGCGGCACCGATGCAATTTTGCTGGCTCTGGCGGGCGACTTCGAAGGCGATCGGGTGGCCGTGTTCATCGCCGGCATGGGCTCCATGCTGAATGCCGCGTTCGAGGAAAAGACGGAATTTTTCATCCTCGACGAACTGGATCCGCAGAAGCTCTACAACAGTGCGCGCAACCTCGAAATCGCCGCCTGGAAACTCGCCAGCGCGCGCGACGCCGGCGGCGCCTTGCTGCTGCTGAGCAACGAGACCGCGCTGGCGTCGCAGCCGGCGAATCTCAGCTTCGAGCGCGAATTCGGCAAGATGATCGGCAATCTGGATATTCTTTCCGACCTCATCGCCGACAAGGGGCACCGTACCATCGCCCGGGTGGCCCAAAGCCTCGCCACGGCGGTATTCCTCCCGGTCATGGCGCTGCGGTGAAACGCTACGTCATACTCATCTCCGGCCGCGGCAGCAACATGTTGTCGCTGCTCGATGCCAGCCTGCCCGGCGTATGTGCGGCAGTCATCAGCAACCGTGCCGATGCCGCCGGTCTGGCCGCCGCTGCCGGTCGCGGCATTGCCACTGCGGTGATCGACCATCGCGGCTTTGCTTCGCGCGAGGAATTCGATGCCGCGCTGGCGGCCGAAATCGAGCGGCACGAAGCGGATCTGGTGTTGCTCGCCGGCTTCATGCGCATCCTGACCGATGGCTTCGTGCGCCGCTTTGAAGGTCGCCTGCTGAATATTCATCCCTCTCTGCTGCCGGCCTTTCCCGGCATCAGGACGCACGCCCAGGCGCTGGCGGCCGGGGTGCGGCTGCATGGTTGCAGCGTGCATTTCGTTACGCCGGCGCTGGACGGCGGGCCGATCATCGCGCAGGCGGCGGTGCCGGTGCAGGCCGGTGATGACGAGGCCAGCCTGGGCGGGCGCGTCCTGGACGAGGAACACCTGCTTTACCCGCGAGTCGCGCGCTGGTTTCTCGACGGCCGTCTGCGTCTGGTCGCTGGTCGGGCGCAACTGGCCGGCGAGACGGCGGCAATCGGTTCGCTGCACGTGCCGCAGGTCGATTGAGATGCCTCTCATTCTGGCGCTGGCCGCATCGGCGTTGATTCACGCTGCCGCGTTGCTGGGGCCGGGTTGGGAGTTGCCCGGAGTCAACGCCGCCGATCCTCCGCCAACCATCGATGCGGTGCTGGTCAAGCCGGCGGTGCGAGCGGAAGCGGTGCCTGTAGCCAGGCCAGCGCCAAGACCGCCAGCCGACAAGCCGCGGCCGCGGCCGGTGGTTGCGGCAGCCCCTACGGCCGCAGCTTCACCCTCGCCGGTTGTGGCTGCAGCCACGCCGGTTGAGACGCCCGCGGTTGCCGTACCGCCAGCGCCGACTCTTGAGCCGGCGCCGATACCGGTGCCAGTCCGCATTTCGTTGCCGGCGAAGGGACGCATGCGCTACGTCATTACGCGCGGCGAAGGCGGTTTCGTGGTCGGTCAGGCGGTGCATACCTGGGAACATGACGGCTTTGCTTACAAGCTGCAAAGCGTGACCGAAACCACTGGGCTGGCCGCTATTTTCAAGCCGGCGCGAGTGGTGCAGACCAGCCGCGGCGAGGTAACGGCGGACGGGCTCAAGCCGCACGAGTTTCGCCATGAGCGTGTCGGCGGGCTGGATACGGCAAACTTCGACTGGTCGCGCCGCGTGGTCGCCTATGCCGGACGCGAGGACAGCGTTGCCGCCGGTGCGCAGGACATGCTCTCGATGTATTACCAGGTGGTGCTGCTGGCGCCGGCCGGTGGTGTGCTGGACATACCCATCGCCACCGGGCGCAAGCTGGAAAACTATCGCTTCGAAACTCTCGGAGAAGAAGTCGTAACGCTGCCGGCACGCGAACGCCGGGCAATGCGCGTGAGGATTCGAAGTGGCAATGACACCATCGAACTGTGGCTGGATGTCGGCAAAGGCGCCGACATGCGCGGCCTGCCCTTGAAAATCCGTTTCACAGACCGCAAGGGCGAAATCTTCGATCAGTTCGCGGACGAGATCGACATCCAGGAAACCCAATGACAATTCCCTCAAAGCCCCCCTTCAAGAACCGGGGCGGTAGCATCAACGACGACCGCAAGCACGGTAAGCCACGCCGCCCGGCGGCGGGTGCCAGCGAAGTCCCGACAGTTGCAGACGGCCTCGCCGCCGACGTGCTGAATGCGGCGGTTGCGGCCACCGCACAGTTGTTGACCTTTGTCCTGCCGGCCGATGCGGCCTTGTCGGCTTTTTTCCGGGCGCGCAAGAGCGGCGCCAGGGACCGCGCCTTCATCGCCGAAACCGCTTATGCCGTATTGCGCCGCAAGCGCCTGCTGGAACGTCTTGCGGCGACCGGGCCGAATCTGGAGCCGGCGTTTCTGGCGCCGGGCTCAACGCCGAAGCGCGGGCCGAAGCCCTCAGGGCCGCGCCGCATCTCGCCTCGCGAGCTGGTCCTGCTCTCCTTGTCGCGGGTGCGCGGCATGTCGCAACGCCAGCTGGAAGGCGCGCTGCTGCCGGGCGAAGCCGAATGGCTGGCGGACATCCGGCGCCAGCCGGAACCGGAACTGACGCTGGCCGAGCAACTGGATTTTCCCGACTGGCTGGTCGAACGTCTGGCGCCGCGCATGTCGGCGGAAGAACTGCTGGCGCTGGCGCGGGCGCTGAACACGCCGGCGCCGCTCGACCTGCGCGTGAATTCGCTGAAGGCGGAACGCGATGGCGTGATCACGCGCCTCGCCGCCGACGGCATCGTTGCCACGCCTACGCCGTATTCGCCGCTCGGACTGCGACTGAAGACCAAGCCCTACCTGCAGAAGCATCCGGCCTACCTCGATGGCAGCATCGAAGTGCAGGACGAAGGCTCGCAGTTGCTGGGCTTCCTGCTGGCGCCGAAGCGCAGCGAGATGGTGGTGGATTTCTGCGCCGGCGCCGGCGGCAAGACGCTGATCCTCGGTGCGCTGATGCGTTCCACCGGACGCCTGTATGCCTTCGACGTATCCGACAAGCGGCTGGCCAAGCTCAAACCGCGCGCGGCGCGCGCCGGGCTGTCGAACGTGCATCCGGCCTGCCTGTCGGGCGAGAACGATACGCGGGTGAAGCGGCTGCAGGGCAAGGCGGATCGCGTGCTGGTCGATGCGCCGTGTTCCGGGCTGGGCACCTTGCGCCGCAATCCCGATCTCAAGTGGCGGCAGTCGCCCCGGAGCGTGGATGAACTGACCGTCAAGCAGGCCGCCATCCTCGCCGCTGCGGCAAAGCTGCTGCGGCCGGGCGGGCGGCTGGTGTATGCCACCTGCAGCATCCTGGCCGAGGAGAATGAAGGCATTGTCGACGCCTTCCTCGCCAGCCATGCCGACTTCCATCGCCTGTCGGCGCAGGAGGTGCTGGCGGCACAGGGCATCGTCATCGACTGCGGCGAGGATATGCGCCTGTCGCCGCAGAAACATGGCACGGACGCCTTCTACGCCGCCGTGCTGGAACGGGTCAAATGAGAAGGCTGCTCGCGGCGCTGCTGCTATGCCTGACAGTCGGCGCTGGTGCTACGCCGCTGCCGGCGGCTGGGTCGATAGAGGTGCTGTTCACGCCCTGGGACGATGCCGAAGGCGCCATTGTGCGGGCGCTGGGCGAAGCGAAAAAGAGCATTCATGTGCAGGCCTACCTGCTAAGCAGCCGGTCGATTGCCAAGGCGCTCGAGGACGCCCATGCGCGCGGCGTCGCGGTCGAGGTGCTGGCCGATAGCGAGATGGTGGCCAAGGGCGACAAGTCACTGGTTCCAAGACTTGTTGCCGGGGGTATTCCGGTCTGGCTGGAAACGCGCTATGCCATAGCACACAACAAGGTGCTCCTGATCGACGCCCTCGGCGCTCATGGCGTTGTCATCACCGGGAGCTACAATTTCACCTGGTCGGCACAGGCGCGCAATGCCGAGAATTTGCTGATTCTGCGCGACAATCCGGCGCTGGTGCGGCGCTATCTGGAGAATTGGCGGCGCCACCGCGAAGATGCCGAACGAATGAACGGGGCGCAATGACATGACGCAAAACGAACTGGCCAGCCTGTGGCGCGGATTCCTCGCTGCCCTGCGCGAGCCGGATCTGCTCTCGAGCGGAAGTGAAAAAGGGGCCATGCTCAAATTTGATTGAAAGTCGGCGCTGGCGAGACGGCGCGGGGGAGAATGGAATGGGGAATTCTGGAGCATGGCGGCATGGTATCGGGCTGGCGATACTGCTGGCGGCTGGGTCTGCGGGAGCGCTGGAAAACAATCCGACCCTGGCCCCTTTGATTGCTACCTTTGATTGCTACAGTGCGACATTCCAAAATGATGCGCAAAAGTTGTTGACTAGCGCTCAAGCGCTGATTACCAGAGGAGAAGAGATCGTGTTTACCATGGATGTACCGTATGTGCCGGTTCAGGATGCCCCTACTATATTGGCTCAGGTCGCTGCTGCCAATATTGCTGGTGCTACACCAACAGACAGTACGCCACAATCTGATTACCTACTCAAAAAATGCCAGGAGTTTTCGAGCGGAGGTAGGGGGCAAATTGATCCAGCCGGGTCGCTGGCTGTTGAATTGGGAAACATAACCAATCGCGATCTTTATTCAACTGCCGTGGATAATTTTAAACCCACGCTGCTCACAAGTACAGCACACGGAAAGCTTGTTCCCAAGGCGGCAGACTCGGGAAGAGTGCTCTACGAGTACCAAGCTAATCCGGGCTATCTGGGCAAGGATAAGGCAGTGTTCGTTGTCGAGTTTGAAGGCAAGCAGTACAAGGTGGTAGTCAACATAGTGGTATCAAGACAGGCAGTCGAAAATCCGCCGACTGATCAACAAACACCGGTGTGCCCAGAGCCGCAACTCATTAAAACCAAGCCCCAGCCGGTCTCGAATTCGTCAGCCTATGGCATAGAGTTCGTTAACTTCGCCGATCTCGCTGGTGGCGCCGTAGGCCAAACCTCTGGCGAAGGCCCTAACGCCATCATTACCCTCGACGATAACGCCGCCGGCTACAACTGGTTCATCGACAGCACCCCTGCAGACAACTCCGAATTCCTTCCCACCGCCAATCCCTACGAATGGATAGCCAAAGCTGGTAGCGAAGCCGCCGGCAAGATGGACATGCTCTCCGTCCTCCTGCACGAGTACGGCCATGCGCTCGGCTTCGAGCATAGTGCCAACAGCCAGGATTTCATGGCCACCACGCTGCAACCCGGCGTTCGCCGCCTGCCCAGCACCGAAGAACTCGCGCTGATGGCCCAACTCGTCGGCGAGATCAAGGGCGACATGGTCGATGCCAGCAGCAACACCCCAGACACCCCGCAATCGCCGCTGCCTTCGCTTCCCCTCGGCGGAGCCTTCGGCCTAGCCTTGCTCGGCCGCCTGCGCAGTACCCGTTACGGTGGCTGGAACGTCGCTGTCGAGAGCGCAACCCAATACGACATCGTCGCCAACCCCACCTTCACCAATAGCCAACTGCAATCCGCCGACGGCTGGTCCACCACCGGCAACGTCGCCATTGGCAATGGCGCCGCTGTACTCTCCGAGACCGCCACCAGCCAGACCCGCCTCAACCAGGTCTTTGTCGTGGGCGAACACGACCGCTTCCTCTCCTTCACCCTCGCCAACATCGCCCTCGACGATCAAACCGCCGCCCCCGACGATGCTTTCGAAGCAGCCCTGCTCGACGCCAACACCGGCCTGTCTTTGCTCGGCGGCACCGGCCTCACCCATAACGACGCCTTCCTCAACCTGCAAGCCGGCGGTAGCGAGCACGCCGCCAGCGGCATCACCTCGATCCGCAACGCCGACGGTAGCCGCACCTATCTCGTCGATCTCGCTGGCATCCCGGGCGGAACGGCGGTCAATCTTAGCTTCGACCTGCTCGGATTCGGTCAGGGTGCGGCTGCGACCAACAGCCACCTCACCATTCGCGACCTGCGCATCGGCGTGCCGCAGACCACGGACGACAGCGTCACCCTGGCGGAAGACACCCCGACCACCATCGCCGCGCTCGCCAATGACCTCAACGCCCAGCAACCGGGCTTCGC